>NZ_JAVDWS010000014.1:0-162829 GCF_031457395.1 Algoriphagus sp. 4150 | reverse complement strand
CATGAATATGAAAATTTAACTTCTTAGCGTTTTCTTACCCTTACCTAAAAATATAAAAATGAAGTGACAGAAAAATTATAAACATATGAAAATAAGAATCATATTATTGCTGATAAGCTTGATGTATTTTTCCGGCTGTACGGATCTTGATGTACCTCCTCCCAATGTCATTGGCGACGAAACACTCATGACGAGCGAATCCGGGATGGACGTTTATGTAGCCGGAATGTACAGTAAAATGCCGTTTGAGGATTTTAAATACATGGCGCAGTGGGGAGTTGAATTCAATTCGTGGCTGGGAGCATTAGGTATTGAAGGCACCGGTGAAGCGTTGAACCGGGATGGAATAAGCTCGGCTTTTACGGGAGAAAGAACACCCTATTGGTCAAATGCTTTTGCTTTGCTACGGGATGCCAATTACCTGTTGGAAAAATTGCCTGAATTTGCAAGCACCTACCCTGAGGTTACTTTCAATCATTATTTGGGAGAAGCTTATTTTGTGCGGGCGACTGTCTTTTCCGCTATGGCACGACGTTTTGGAGGCGTACCGCTGGTAACGGGTGTCCTCCGCTATCCTGCCGGAGAGGAAACGTTGGAAATCCCCCGGTCATCCGAGGAAGAGACATGGGACCAGGTGCTGGCAGACTACGACAGGGCGATTGAGTTGCTTCAGCCTGCCAGTCCAAAAAGTGGGTATTCAAACAAATACGTGGCGCTGTCATTCAAATCGGAGGCAATGCTCTATGCAGGCAGTGTAGCAAAATATAATGAAACCGTACCGGGACGGCTCAGCGGAACCGGTTTGAAAACAGGTGTGCGTGTAATTGGTTTCTCCGAGGAGACTGCCCAAGCGGCATCGGTAAGGTATTTCAAAGAGGCTTATTTGGCCGCCAATGAAGTGATCTCAAGCGGTCAGTACGCTCTCTATAAGAGAAGGTGGGCAGCTAATGACCCTGAAGCCCAATACCAAAACATGGTAGATATGTTCAGTGATCCTACCAGTCCTGAGAATATTTATGTGAAACAGTACAGTTTTCCAGTAGCTACTCACGGGTATGATGCCTACAGTGCTCCGTTTATATTCAAAGCGCCACTGGCAGCCGGCACCTGCCCTACGCTGGATTTCTTGGAGTTGTTTGAAGGTTTTGACCGCTATCCGGATGGCACGATTAAGGTTACTACAGGGGCTACCAACACAGAAGGTGATTACCTGATGTATGATTCGCCGATGGATTTTTTCCAAGATGCCGAGCCGCGCTTACGTGCTTATGTGATCTTCCCAGGGGATGTGTTCAAAAATACGGAAATAGAAATCCGTGCGGGGGTATATACCGGATCTGAACCCATTCGCCCTCTGTTCAATGATTATTCTTACGCAACAGCAGAAACACGATATCAGCACTTACCCATTTACACTCAAGCTCCCAAACGTCTTTTTCTTAGTGCAAGAGAAGGAGGGAGTCAGGAATTAGTCCCTTTCCGAGGCGGACAGATCACTGCTGCAGGTGCCAATGGTCCCTTCTTCGATAATGGGGAAAGCACACTTACCGGAATGTATGGGCGAAAATGGCTCAACCCTGATCCTTCTTTTGAAGCTGGGGAGGGTAGGTCATCGCAGCATTTTATACTTATGCGTTATGCGGATGTGTTGCTTAATGCAGCGGAGGCAGCAGTAGAGCTTTCTTTGGTAGGTGAGGCTTCTCCCGATGGATCTGATATGCTACAGATTGCCACTGCCGCAATAAATGAAATTCGGGAAAGAGCTGGAGCAACGTTGCTATCCGGTGGGATTTCTCCGGATATAGACGGGCGGAATACTGTTCGAAAAGAACGCCGAAAGGAACTTGCCCTAGAGCATAAGACAAAATGGGATCTACGCAGATGGAGGGTTCAGCACTACGAAGAAAGAGATGGATTCTGGGGTGAGCAAAGGGATAAGGAGGATTTCAGTATGAATTCCAGATACAGATTTCGTGGTCTATATCCATTTTTGTCTGCCGAAAGTGGGAAGTACTTCTTCGATGCGCGCTTCCAGTGGGTGAGTTTGAAGACATTCGAGTACAATATAATCGACTATTATTTTGCCATTCCCGGAGGAGAAGTTTCTAAGAGTCCGGTAATAGATCAGCAACCCAACCGATAAGAAATTATCACTAACCAAGATCCATAGAAGATGAAGAATATATCAATCTACCTAGCAATATGCGCACTGTTTTCATTTAGCTCTTGCGGAATGTTTGAACTGGACAATTACGACCTGCCGGATGAGACGCTTCAAGGAGAAGTGGTGGATAGTGAAACAGGTGAGCCAATACTTACAGATCAGGGAAGTGAGGGCATACGTGTCCGGCTCACTGAACTGAGTTGGGGTGATAATGTGGTTCCAAATCCAGACTTCTTTAGCATGCCCGATGGTACATTTCAGAATACAAAACTGTTTCCGGGGACATATAACGTACGTATTGATGGGCCTTTTATTCCTTTAATCCGCGAAGATGACCGCGGTGTTCCATTAGCAGACGAAACGCAGACAGTAGATATCCAGGGTGTATCCCATGTCAGGTTCGAGGTTCAGCCTTTCTTACTTGTGGAGTGGGTAAAAGAGCCTGAGGTGATCAACGGTAAGGTAAAAGCGCAGGTACGTGTCACCCGTGGGGTATCTGAAGAAGAGTTTCGTTCCCAGATTGAACCTATGGGTGGATATAGCAACAGCTTTACCAATGTTACAGATATACAATTGTTTGTAAGCTATTCTTCCACTGTGGGCTATCGTGCACGTGACGAGCGATGGTCCAGTCAGATGGAGTTTTCAGGTTCTTCATTCAACTCGAGGCTGGGAGAGACGATTACCATAGAATCCAACGGAACCATCCCCGAAGGAAGGATGGTCTTTGTCCGGGCAGCTGCACGGATCAACTACGATACCCCTAGAGGCAGCGGTACAAGACGATGGAATTATAATGAGCCTCGCCAAGTATTGGTTTACTAACGATCTGTAAAGTTTAAAGCTATTTCTACTGGAGTGGCTTTAAACTTTTACCTCTACAGAAGAAAGAAATCCTTTCAGAACAGTAGGTGTGATTTGGGTTGCAGATATGCTTAAAGGCTTTGGGTACCCCCGTTTATTTGTGAAGGGTTTAATTCATTTACCTAAGAATTTTTATATCCATTCTCCATGCGAAAATCAATCTTATTATATTTTCTAACAGCTCTTTTTTTTCAAGGGTGTTCTATATCCCGGCAAAAAGCGGATCAGTCAACAGAAAGGCTAGGAGAGAAAACCGCCTTTCAAACTTCAAACCCTTGGAAACCCGTAACAGATGTCAGGGCAGATGTTGCGATTGTGTATAGCGTGAAAGACCATCATAAGCAGGGGGATTTGACTTTTGAGGAACGTGTACAGACTTGGCGTGATAGAGGATACACCACGCATTTTATGAGCGGGATCGCCTGGGGGGAATATCAGGATTATTTTACCGGAGAATGGGATGGGGAATGGCATCTCGATGAAGGACAGGTAACCCAACAGGGGGATACCTTATGGCACGGACACATGGTGCCTTACATCGTTCCTTCCAACAATTTCATAAAGTACATGAAGGAAAAGGTGATCAAACGGGTGATCGATGCCGGGATTGATGCCATTTATCTGGAAGAACCTGAATTCTGGGCAAGAACAGGTTATAGCGAAGCTTTTAAAAGAGAATGGAAAGAATATTACGGCTTTGACTGGAGACCTCAGCATGAATCCCCTGAAAATACCTACTTGTCAAACAAATTGAAATATCATCTTTACTATAGAGCTGTAGAGGAATGCTTTTCCTATGCTAAAGAATATGGCAAAAGTAAGGGAATGGACGTACGTTGTTACGTTCCTACCCACTCGCTTGTTAATTATTCCCAGTGGATGATCGTAAGTCCAGAGGCAAGTCTGGCATCCTTACCGAGTGTGGATGGCTACATCGCACAGGTCTGGACAGGAACTTCCCGCGAGCCCAATTATTTTAATGGACAGGAGAAAGAGAGGGTATTTGAAACTGCTTTTCTGGAATACGGCTCCATGGAGTCCATGACTGCACCAACTGGGAAAAAAATGTATTTTCTTACCGACCCGATAGAAGACTGGCCTCGGGATTGGGCTGATTACAAGAAGAATTACCATGCTACTTTTGCCGCCCAACTACTCTATCCCATGATAGCCGACTATGAAGTGATGCCATGGCCTGACAGGATTTACGAAGGAACCTATCGTACAAGCGCCGACAGTGATCAGAAGGAGAAGATTCCCCGCTTTTATTCCACCCAGATGCAAGTCATGATCAATACGCTGAACGACATGCCCTTATCTGATAACAAAGTAAGTGGATCGCATGGGATAGGAATTCTTATGTCCAATTCACTTATGTTCCAACGATTCCCTATCCATCAGGGGTATGATGATCCTCAGTTGTCAAATTTCTATGGACAAGCTTTGCCCTTGCTAAAGCGAGGCGTTCCTGTGAAGACAGTTCATATAGAAAATGTCTCTTTTGATCAGACGTTGAAGGATATAAAAATTCTGATTATGTCTTATTCCAATATGAAACCCATGAATAAGGAGTCGCACGGATACATCGCTGAGTGGGTAAAAAAAGGGGGCATTATAGTATATAGTGGAAGAGACGATGATCCCTTTCAAACCGTGCAAGAATGGTGGAACACGGATGGTAATAATTTCAAAGCCCCATCGGAAGATTTGTTTCAAAAGCTTGGTCTGAATGCACCGTTTGATGCAGGAGAATATGCCTACGGAAAAGGCAAAGTCGTGATTTTGCGCAGCGATCCGAAAGAGTTCGTGCTGGAAGTGAGTGGCGATACAGAATTTGTCAATACGATCAAGAAATTATACGAAGTAGAAGGCAGCGCCGGGAAGCTGGAACTCAAAAACCACTTCTCTCTTACCAGAGGACCTTATGAAATTATTTCTGTAGTCAATGAAAACTCTGATCAGTCTCCTTATATCCTCAAGGGAAAACTGATTGATTTATTTAATCCTGAAATACCCGTTCTGGACGAAAAACAGGTGAATCCCGGAGAACAGGCATTTCTATTCAATATAGGAAGTGTAGAAAATAAGCAAAGGCCACAGGTTTTGGTCTCGGCAGCAAGGATTTACGAAGAAGAAAGAACAACTAATTCGTATGCCTTCGTGGCCAAAAGCCCTTTGAACACGACCAATGTGATGAGAGTACTTTTGCCTAAGGAAGCCGGAGAAATAGAGCTGAAGGATGCCGATGGTAATCCCGTGGAATCAACTACTTCATGGGACGAATCGAGTAAAACCTGTTTCCTAAGTTTCGAAAATAATCCCGAAGGCGTTCATATAGAATTGAGTTGGTGATATTTAAAGATGCAGAACGATTGGCGTAACCTTCTGTAAACTTAGGTTGGAGAGACTATGAATTGACCAGACTCATGAAAGTATGGGGATAATCGTTCCCCGTTACTTTCTTATATTCAAGAGCAAACGCCCGGTATTTGATTTTGGCCTCTTCATGGGCTTTTAGTTTTTGCATCGCTTTAATTTCGCAAGCTAAGGCCAATTCGTTTAGTGGATCAATATTGAATATAGCTTCTGCAAGGGAAATAGTCGTATGATACAATCCTGCCTCAAAGCTCTTTTCAATTTCAACCAAGAGTATGGGCTCAAGTTTCGCTTCCGCCTCTTCTTTAAACTCATCAAATAAATAATCATCAGCCAGATAGAGGAATTTACCGCGGCCTACTATTTCAGCAAATTCATCTCTGAATACATCCATTTCATGTGTGGAGGCAAGTTCCAAGCACCTACTGTAATCGCAATAGGCTTCTTCGTGGAGGATTATTTTGTAGTAGCCTTTTTCATGGATTAATTCTATGCCATCAAGTTCACTTAAGGTTTTCCGCAGATTGTTTATAGTAACCCCTCTTGAGTTTTTTACTTTATCAGCGGGTCTATCCGGCCACAATAAATTGCTCAGGTGCTGGGAGGTGATGCCATCTTCAGAGGTGCTATATTGTAATATCAGGCAAAATACCTGTTTCAGCTGAGTGCTGAACATATAGGTGATATCCCTGTTTTTCCTGTCCCTCACCGTGAAAGTGCCAAAAAGATAGATGGAATTGGGACGGGTTTTCCTTTCTATTCTTGGAACGGCTACGATTCCCTTATTGATTTCCTCTACAATAGGATTGTCGATTGGTTTTTGTTTTTGGAGCAAAAGGTATCCAATAGCAATCGCTGATCCGCTCAAAAGAAGAATTATCACCAACAGATTGTTGCTTTTATCCACCGGAAAATCTGAAAGCTCGGCTGCTGTAATGGCTGGAAATGCCAGAGAATAAATATTTAGTTCAGAGGAAATGTCATCTTCAAATTCCTGAACGACGGCGTACAGATTGTTAAGCCCTGAATCAAAATACAGGTTGGCATTTGTAGTGATCTTATCGGATATAATCGGAATTGAATCTCCAAGTATTTCATAATTGCCATCCTTTAGGGAAAACCTATACAGTTTGAGCGTGGATTGAGAGAAATGTTCAGGATAGCACAGTGTGAATAAAGTTGAATCGTTGAGGGTGAACATCCCTCTTACCGGAACAATGTTGTCTTTTCCCCAAGGAATTTCCCAGCGTTTGGTAATCTGATTGCTGTTTAAATCAACCTGATATAGATCGTAGTAATATTTTCTCCCGACAGCTTGCTCACCGGATTCATTGCCCATACCCCCAAAAACGTACAGTGAGCTTTTCTTTTCTTCATAGCCCAAGGAGGAAAAGTACCGAGGGGATAAAAAATCCCCGGAGAAGTCTTCAAGGGCGATCCATTCTCTTGTAGCTAAATCGAAAGAAAAGAAACTCTTACTGTACTTCATGTTCCCAAAACCTCCGAATATGGTGTATTCTGAAGCAGCGTTGTTTAGATAGGAGCTGTGATGGTGGAGCTGGGTTGGAAGTTGTTCGTAGCTTTCAACAGTCCATTCGAATGTGTCAAGATCGAGACTTGCTACTGTGGGACCATCGTAGGGAGTGTCGTAATACACCTCGTAGGTATATAATTTATTTCGTGTCGTATCTATGAAATTGGTGCCCAAAACTAGCTTTACAGGACATTTTTGTTTGAAGATTTCAATTCTCTTATCACCCGATCTCACATTATATATATGGATGGAGTCTCTGTTAAAATAGTATAGTTCTTTTCTTTGGGAGTTATAGCCTGCGCCTGCTATAGCTTGGGATTTAAAGGAAGTTTGGTGGTTCCAGTGGTAAGCATAATTTTTGAGCCAGTCAGGATTTACAACCTTTCCTACTGGATTGCCATTCATGTCGTGGACGATGTTCCCTTCGTTTTCCAACAAAGGGAAGCTGTAAGTTTCCTTACTTTCTACAGAAAGATCTTTAATGGCGAAAGATGGTACGTCTATTACATGATCACTTTTGCCGAATAGAATAACAGGAGAGTACGTCGCTTCAAACTTTTGATTTTTAGCCGAAAAACTTTGGTTGTTTATAGTCAGGTTTATAGAATTGCCGGTGAGATCGAATGAGATCCTCATGTTAAACCATTGCGTATTGAGCAATTCATCCCTATTCATCTGTGCCACTATCAGATTGTCTTTTCCTTCTTCGTTGAATTTAAAGATGAGATTGTCCCCTTGGCCGTCGTAGAAGAGATTAAAAATCCTGTCACTTTTCCTATTTTTGATACGGACGATATAGCCAATTTCCGTCGCGGGATACAGGGATAGATTACACTCTATAGAGAATTGTTCCGAAAATTCTATGGCTCTATCCCCCAAGACGTTGTAGGATGTGCGTTGGTTTATTGCTTCCTCACTTCCATGGAATTTTAATCCTCCCGGCAAAGGTGACTGAGTAGGCATATAGCCAAAAATCAGCGATATAAGGCAATATATATGTGTAAATAGAGGCATGGATTAGGTAATAAAAAATAACCTTCGGCCTACAAAGATGAATTTATTCACCGAAGTCTCCATATAAATGGCCTGCGTAGCGTTGGATGAAAGTAGCTTGGTTACCTTTTGCATAAAGCCCATGGCAGTCTTGTACTACAGGGGAGCTCATCCTGCCATTTCGGTTCACGGAAATATTGCTTGTAATTCAGGTAGGATTGGAATCGCTCACCACAATCCAAGGCACATTGTTCTGCTAGAATATTCATTTTTTTGGGTTTTTGACTGACTAAATATAGGAATTCAGTATTGACAGGCAAATAGAAGAAAATAAGATTGCTTGTTCTTTCTTGTTGAGCTAAAAACGCCAGAATATCCACGTTTTGGGTTTTTGGCAGTGGTGGTTACGAAATAAAGATAAATCACCAAAGGTGAATTGAATATTTTCTTTATGCTGGTGCAGCAGTTGGGGTGGGAATCGGAGATTGATACTTTAACTCGAAAGGGGTGGATTTTAAGAGGTGATAGGGAATAGCAACCCCGAAGGGCGTTGAACTATTGAGATGAAATATCAAATTCCAAAAAATAGAAAAGTGACTGTCTCATAATCAGATTTTCTTGTCAGGCTGAGTAGCTTACCTCGCCTTGGCGGGAAGTCGAAGCCTTTTATGTGCTAATTAGGCCCATTTCGACTTTCATGCCTTCGGCAGACTGGCTGCTCAATGTGACAATTATGAGTTATGAGACAGCCTTCTTAGATCGACGCTCATTCTACTTCTAGAGTGGAGGGTTCGCTACATGGGACCTCCAACCTTCCAACTTCCTAACTTCCCTCTTCCTACAACCTTATCGCTCTGGCAATCACCTTCGCCATGATGCCCAAGCCTTCGGTATTCGGATGTACACCATCAGGGAGTAAGTCAGTTTTATTCATCAATGGCGTATATAAATCCACCAGCTCAGAACCTGAGGATATAGCGATATCCATGATCATCATCCGCTGCTCATTATTCATCACTTCGGGAGTGATCCCGAAATTTTCACGGGTCACTGGTACCGGCATGATCACGTAGACTTTTCCGTCCGCAGGCATGGTTTTTCTGAATTCAGCAATCATATCCAGATAGTCCTGTCTGAATTCCGAAGCATATTGCCAGTTTTGAGGTTTGGAATCATTGGTCCCCAACATGATGACCAAGATGTCTGCTCCGAAATCCTTCACTTCCTGAAACTGTGGTTCATTCCAATACGGGTAATCTCCTTTTTTGAGTAACGTTCTACCACTTACTCCGAAATTCCCCACTTTATAGGCATCGCCAAGTATTGCCTGCATCTGCAGCGGCCAGCTGTCAGGATTGTCTCTGCCCGGGCCTTGGGTGATGCTGTTGCCTACACAGGCTATTTTAATAGGAGCCTGCGCAAAAGAAATGCTGGCAAAGGCAAGAAAAGTGACTAAAAGTAAATTGAATTTTTTCATGTGTTTAGGGTTATTGAATTGAGAATTATAAGTACCAAGGGGCCTCGGGCTTCGCTCGGCCACCGTATTTTAAGCTGTTAATGGGAGGAGTGGAAGGAGGCGGCGAAGCCGCCTCCTTCCACTCCTCCAACGTTTCGTTTTAGATTTCGGACCCCGAGCAAAGTCGAGGGGAAACAGTTTTTAGAATAATATTTAGGTGCGGACAAGTTTACGAATTCTTTTCAAGACAATTGGCCGGTAAAATACCAATTATAGCTAACATCCGAGTACCAACTAGGCACTTTTGCCTATTCCCCCTATCTTTAATCCGTGCAGTTTCTCTTCAAATTCTATCAGCGCATTACTTGGCTTTCCATTGATGTGGTCCTCGGGGCTATGGCTGGGATGCTTTTTTTTGCTAGGGCACTGAGAGTTGAACTGGATTGGCAGGAATATGTCCTGCTTGGGATGGCAGTTTGGTGTATTTATACCGCAGATCACTTGATGGATGCCGGAAAGTTGACCTCAGCTCCTAGACAGGATAGGCATCATTTTCACCTTATTTATAGGACACCATTGCTGATGGGACTGTGCCTGGTTGGATTCATTGGCTTATTTTGGGCGATACAGTTTTTTGGGTTTTCCGGAGAATTGTTCTTCGGTACCGGATTGGGAGTACTTATTCTTGCAATAATGCTTGCCGTCAGGAAGTTTGGGGCACTACAAGTTCGATTGAAAGAACTTAGCTCAGCGGTTTTTTATGTAATAGGAATCTCTTGGCTTCCTTGGTATGAAACACCTGAAATAGACTACACCTGGACAGTTTTTGGACTGACAATTCTCTATATGGGATTGGCCTATTTGAATCTAATCATGCTATCCAGCTTGGACACTAAATCAGACGAGGAAGCTGGGTTCGTTTCAATCGCCACCAAAATACCCCAAGAAAAACTTCTCACAAACATTCGAAATTTGTCGATTAGTTTGATTCTGTGCTCTCTTTTGGGATTGCTTCTGGTTAACTCTTTCTATAGAATCTATCCTGGGTTACTGGTGATTATGCTGCTTGTACACTTCCTGTGCTTTTTTAAAACCAACTTAAGCGCTGAACAAGTAAGAATGCGGATGGAAGTAGCTTTCCTGATTCCTGCTATTTTGCTATTGATCTAGACAAATGCACTATGTCCGGTTATTGCCCGGCCTACGATGAGTGAATTAATCTCTTTGGTGCCTTCGTAGCTATAGACTGCCTCAGCATCTGCCACAAATCTCGCGATGTCATGACGCAGCAAAATGCCATTTCCTCCAAAAAGCTCCCTAGAATGATCGACAATTGAGCGCATTCTCAAGGTGCAAAATACCTTGGCAAGTGAAGCGTGCTCATCCTTTAGAATATCATCATCCTGCATCTCTGAAAGTCTGAAAACCATCGTCTGCATGGCTGTCAAGTCCCCAAGCATAGTAACTAAGAGGTCCTGAACCAGTTGGAAGGACGCTATAGGTCTTCCGAATTGCTTGCGTTCGTTGGTATAGGCTAATGCTAACTCATAAGCTCCTCTGGCACATCCTACGGCTTGCCATGCTACACCCGCCCTAGTCATCCTTAGTACTTTCGACGTGTCACGGAATGAATTTGCTTCCTGTAATCTATCTGCTTCCGGCACTTCACAATTGGTCAGCGTAATCAAAGCATTCTGAACTGTTCTCAACGCCATTTTATCTTCCAGTTTTTCTGCCAAGAATCCCGGGTTACCTTTTCTTACAATAAACCCTTTCACCTGCTGATCATCGAGGTCGCGAGCCCAGATGATGGTCATATCTGAGAAGGTGGCGTTTCCTATCCATTTTTTTTGCCCATTGAGCACCCAAGCATCGCCTTCTCTTTTACAGGTAGTGGTCAATCCTCCGGCTACACCTGATCCCACTTCAGGTTCTGTCAAACCAAATGCACCTATTTTCTCCAGTTTTTGCATAGACGGCAGCCATTCCAGTTTCTGTTCTTCGGAGCCGCATAAGTAAATAGAGCCCATGGCCAAGCCGCTTTGTACACCAAAAAAAGTAGAGATTGAGGTATCAATTCTCGCCATTTCCATGGCTATAAACCCTTCCAATAAGGCAGAATGATCAGGGCAGCCATAGCCTTGATAGGTGAGCCCTGCTATATCCAGTTCAGCCATTTTCGGGATGATCTGCATAGGGAACTCCCCTCTATTCCAGTAATCATTTGCAATAGGTTTGATCTCCCGCTCCATAAATTCCCGCACACGCAGCTGGATCTCCCGCTCATGATGGGGAAGGGTTTTGCCCAACTCATAGAAATCACCGTTGATCGGTGGAATTACCTTGGGTTTGCTGCCTCCTTTGAGCATCCCCATCATTTTAGAAAGGTCTTCTTCGCTCATCTTCGAGACCAAGCCAACCATCTTGGAGAGATCTACTTTTTGGGAAAGCTTGGAAATCTGATCGAGATCGACACTGGATAAAAGTTGACGGAGTCCGCCGATGGTTTTAAATAGATTCTTCATGAAAAGGTATTTTTGGGATTAGTTCATTTCTTTAAACTAGTGAAAGATCATTACAGTTTCCTTGCTCCATACTATAATTCTCTGACCAAATTGGTTTTTGGGAACGAGTTGAAGCATGCAAAAAGTCATTTTGCTAAAGATCTTTCGAATAAAAAGATCTTAATAATCGGCGGTGGAGATGGTCTGGATTACCGGGATTTTCAAAATCGACTTACGGGAGATTATTGGGAGATTTCCGGATCCATGCTCAATAGAGCGAAAGTGAATCTGGCAGAAAGCAAGTTGACTTTTTGCTTGGGATATTTTCAAGCCGAACCGCATAAGTTGTATGATGAGATCTGGCTTCATTTTGTGCTGGATACTATGCCGGATGATGAAATAACTGTTCTTTTACGGGAAATAAAGAAAAGCCTTACCACAGAAGGAAGGATTCATCTTGCCGATTTCTTCGAGCCTAAGAACGCTTACCAGAGATTTTTGAACAAGGGGATGATTACGTTTTTTAGAATAGCCGTGAACCACCGGCGAACCGGTATTCCTGATTATGAGCAGCTATTATTTGCGGAACACTGGCAGAAAAGCTTAGAAAAGGAATTTGTGGGAGGTTGGGTGAAAGCACAGCTATGGCAATCAGGCTGAAGGACTTTCCAATTGCTTTCTGAATTGCTCCGGTGTGACTCCGGCTTTCTTCTTGAACAATCGGCTGAAGTAAGAGGCATCGTCAAATTCTAACTCGTAGGCAATTTGAGAAATGTTCAGGTCAGCATGCGTTAGCAACCTTTTTGCCTCCAGTAGAACTCTGTCCAGTATGAGTTGTGAGCTGGTTTTTCCTACCGACTTTTTACAAAACCCATTGAGCTGCTTCATGCTCAGATTCATTTTGTCTGCATAGAAACTGGCTTCCCTATGCTTCTTAAAATAGTTGTCAACCAGCATTTCGAACTTTTCGAATTGGTCATTCACTAATTTCTCTTCCTGTGAGCCGGAAGTCCTTTTGCCTTTATATCTGTAAAAATAAATGAGAAGTGTATCTGTGAAATTTCTCAGCAAATCCATAGTAGCCCAGGTGGGGTTTTGCGTCTCCAGATGGGCTTTGTCAAAAATGTACAAAATCTCTTTTGCGTCGGATGAATGAATTTCCAGTTTAAGGAAGGCTAGGGTTGGGTTGAAAAGACCGTATCCGTTTAATCTTTTTCTGGAAAAAACAGAAGAATAAAAGTCCGTACTGAAAAAGAGAATATGTCCGTCCGTATCTGATGAAAGTTTCCAAGAGTGAACTTGTCCCGGACTTAAGAAAAAAGCTGAGCCTTGTTCTACGGGATAGGTTTTGAAATCAATGGTATGACTTCCTTTTCCTTGCGTGAACACCACAATAATGTAAAAATCATGCTTGTGGGGCTTTTGTATAAACTGATGTTTTGACAGGTGGTTTCTCAGCCCGGAATAATAGAAATGGGAGGAATCCAGCCTGTCAGACTCGAAATCCGGAATATGCAATATAGGGAGAGGACTTTTGGGCATAGTTGGATATCTTCAATAGTAAAGATAGTTCAAATATACCCACTTCAGAAATGCGTAGAAATCAAGGCGGACTAGGTAGATCTTTGCCTCTGTAAGGGACAAAAATCGAGATCCAGATAGATCTGCTGACCCGATAAATAAACGGCAAGAAGATCAGCACGGTGAGGCCAAGTAATGATAGAAGAAGTTTGAGAGAATAATCCGGATAGATGAGAGACAAAGCCACCCAAGCAGCAATGAAAAGCGCAGTATTGATGGCATAGCTAATGAACATGGCACCGAAGTAGTATCCCGGTTCCGGTTCAAAAGACTGTCCACAATGTGAGCAATGCTTATTCATCACCGAAAACTTAGTGGTTAATAACTTGCCCCGCAAAAACATGTCGCCTTTATGGCAACGTGGACATTTGCATTGATATATACTCTTCAAGGTGGAAAATCTCATTGCTTTTAAGTTTTGACAAAAATACAACAAGCAACATCCTCTGAACTGGATAAAAGCTCCTTAAAATAGGACTTTTGGGCCAGTTATGGTTGTGATTTTTCGATAACTGCCAAAATCAACTCGTCAAAGTATTTTCCATTTCCCGGGCCATACCAGTTCATTTCCCGGACCTCATGGAAATTCTCATCATACAATTCGTCAGGAGTAATATAGCCGATATAGCCGCCATTGAACGTGGTGATGATCAGATTCAAGCCTTTTCTTTGCGCCAGCTTTTCCCACTTTTCATAGAAAACCCCTGAGAGCTCTCCGCTTGAGGCAATCATCAATGTGTTTCCGATTTGGGTGATGTCAAGGTGCGCATTGGTGTCGCCAAGTAAGTAATTGAACAGCCAAGGACGAATACGCAAATTATCAGTAACCCGAAGGTGTGGAGCTCGGAGTGAGATTGGAAGATATCCTGTTTTCATTTCCGAATTGGCGATGGTATCTAAATCAGATGTAGACAAATTCAATGTGGAGTCTAGTTTATGGGCATACAGTTCCACCATTTCGGGTGTGTTTCCGGGTCTCATTGGTCTGTGACTTCCTACAGTCCCCGCAGCATACAGAGCAAATTCAAAACCGCCGGCTTCCAGATCCTTGGTGAGGTAAAAAGGGTAGTCTCCGGATAAGCCCATAAACTTGGTACTCATCGTGGTGGCATGAGCGGAATAGGTAAGGAAAATAGCTTTTTTGCCTGATTTTTTGGTAAAAATAAGCTGTCGGACATAAGGATCTGTAGCACCGCCATTCACAAATCTATTGGCGACCAAATCGCCTGCATCTGATTTTCGATAGGCAATAGAAGTGGTGTCTTGGGAGTTTATTGCATTTCTCAACGCCGAAAGACTCCTGGAAACCATCAGATCTACAACACCTTGATCATACCCGCCAAAAGCCATTTCTCCCATGGGACCCGGCATGTAGCCGCCCATACCGGAGTGCGTATGCGTAGCAGTGAAGATCACTTGGTCTATCGGTAGTTCGGCGGCTGAGATAGCCTTCCGAACTTGCTCAGCAAGATGAGGGTGAACGATCAGTAATTCATAATTAAGCCAAGTAACCCGGGATTTACCGTTGGAAAGTGTCAATGCTTTGACGTAGCTGCTGTCCTGAACAAACTCATATTTTCCTCTGGGTGCATAACCTACCAGATCTGCCGGTTCATCCGGAGTCATATTGACGCTAGACCAACCTGCTATCCAGATGTCTCCCTGTGAATTTGAAAAAGTAGTCTGATCTAACCGCTCAAAAGTTTCCTTGTAAAAACCTTGATCCTGAATCGGTGAGCGATCTACTTTAGTCAATACGACCAAGGCAATTGCCACCAAAACAACAAAAGTCCAGCATAGAACCTTCGTTGTTTTTATTAACATGCTTTTTGCTTTCATTGCTGTTTAATATGTATGTCCACAATTGTACCAGTTTAAGGCAAAAAGCGATTTAATATATGGCAACCACTAGTATTGTCGGTGCTTCGACCTGACCGCCGTGGCGGGTCACCCGTCATCCCCGCCCTATCGGCGAGGAGGGGTCTTCCCGTCAGGTAAGCAAAGAAAATACTGTTACTGGCATGTTTGCGGATACTGAGAATAATTAGTCTGTAAATCCGCTTTTCTGCCAGTAACGAAACAAAAGCAATATAGGATTTGGTAAACTCTAGCATTGAGGCTACTTCGGCCTGCCTACCGGCAAAGGCAGGTCACCCGTCTTCGGTCTTCCGACAAGCAAACCAAAGAAAATAATGCTACTGGCATCATTTCGGATAATCATAATAATTAATATTCAAAAGTGCCGTGAGGGCTGTTGATGGTTACTTTTTTGCCTTGGTGAGGTTCTACCCGACCGACGATTTGAGCTTCTACGCCATAGGATTCAGCGATATCGATAATCTCCTCTGCATCTCGCTCGTCAAGATAAACTTCCATTCGATGGCCCATATTGAAAACTTTGTACATCTCTTTCCAATCGGTACCACTTTCTTCTTGGATGATTTGAAAAAGTGGAGGCGTTTCAAAAAGATTGTCCTTGATCACATGCACATTCTCTACAAAGTGAAGCACTTTGGTCTGGGCTCCACCGCTGCAATGTACCAAGCCGTGAATTCTAGGTCTCATGTAATTCAGCACATCCACCATAATCGGCGCATAAGTTCTGGTAGGAGAGAGTACAAGCTTTCCTATATTGACAGGAGAGCCCGGAGCCGGATCGGTCAGATTATATTTGCCTGAGTAAACAAGGTCTTCCGGTACAGAAGGATCAAAGCTCTCCGGGTATTTTGTTTTCAATACTTTGTTGAACACATCATGACGGGCAGAGGTTAGGCCGTTGCTTCCCATGCCACCGTTATAGAATGTTTCGTATTTTGCCTGACCAAAAGAAGCCAATCCTACGATTACATCACCGCCTTGAATCTGATCATTGGAGATTACCTCGTCACGGCGCATTCTGCAAGTAACAGTGCTGTCCACGATAATTGTTCGGACCAAGTCTCCCACATCGGCAGTTTCACCACCGGTCAGTACGGCATTTACTCCATTGTCCCGTAGCATCTGAAGTACTTCTTCGGTGCCTTCGATGATGGCAGAGATCACTTCGCCCGGGATAAGGTTTTTGTTTCTCCCAATCGTGGAAGAAACGAGGATATTGTTGATTGCACCCACACATAGCAAGTCATCTGTGTTCATGATGATGGCGTCTTGGGCTATTCCTTTCCATACACTCACATCACCTGTCTCTTTCCAATAGGAATAAGCCAAAGAGGATTTGGTACCGGCTCCGTCCGCATGCATGATATTGCAGTATTCAGGATCGTTGCCAAGGGTGTCTTCTACGATTTTGCAAAAGGCGTGAGGGAAAAGTCCTTTGTCAAGATTAGAAATAGCCTTGTGGACATCTTCTTTGGAAGCGGAAACTCCGCGCTGCATATATCGCTCGTTCATGAGCGCAAAGTTAATAGGTTCTATCCAAAATGGATGAATAAGACGGGTAAAGTTGAATCGGCAGCTGAGGAGAATGAATTTAACCGCAAAGGACACGGAGGTTTTCGCAGAGAACGCAATTGAATATAATCCGAGAATTCGGCTCAAGTTGAGATTAGTTTAGTCTCATGACTTGGACTTAAATTATGGCAGTCTTCAGACTGCTTCATGTTTTGAATATAAAAGTCCTGCTTCTGGAGAAGCAGGACATTTTCTCTGCGGAAAACTCAGTGGGCTCCGTGGTGAAAATCAGTTAACCCCGGAATGCTCCAGCACCATTGACTTCACACATTCTACCCAGGTATCTTCAGAATTCAAACTTGGCACCAAATCCCATTCCTCTCCACCGGCTTCCAAAAACTTATCGCGGTATTCTCCTGCGACTTCCACGGTGGTTTCCAGGCAGTCAGCAACAAAAGCTGGGGAAAAGGCAAGTACTTTCTTCACTCCCTGTGCAGCCAATTCATCGATAACTACGTCGGTATATGGCTTCACCCAAGGGTCTTTTCCCAGTCTAGACTGAAAGCAGTTTACGGTTTTCTCTTCCGGGATTCCTAATTTGCCGGCTATCAGTCGGGTAGTCTGGAAGCATTGCGCACGGTAGCAATAGTGGTTTTTTGCCCCATATTTATTGCAGCATGCTCCTAACTGACAATAACCGTCTACGGATCCTTTTAGAATCTGTCGTTCAGGAAGGCCATGGTATGAGAACAGGATTTTATCATACTCTTTTCCTTCCAGCATCGCTCTGCCCCGTTCTGCCCAAGCTTCCACAAATAATGGATGTTCTATGAAATTACTTATAAAGGAAATGTCAGGAATAATCTGCCAGCCTCTGGCGATCTCCATCACTTTGTCCTGAACCGATCCCGTAGAGGCAGAAGCATATTGGGGAAAGAGTGGCAATACTATGATTTTGGTCACATGGGCTTTTTGCAATTCATCCAACCCGGCTTCGATGGATGGACTCTGGTATCTCATGGCGATAGCTACTTTGTACTGCTTGGGGTCAAGTTTTTCTATCAACCGATCCCTGAGATCTTCGGTGTGGAAAAGTAGGGGAGAGCCTCTTTCTGTCCATAGCTTACGGTATTCATGTGCTGATTTGGGAGCCCGGAAAGGCGCGATTATAAAATTGATCAGCATCCATCTGGATAGAAATGGAATGTCGATCACACGTCCATCCATTAGAAATTCGCGAAGGTATTTTCTTACATCGCCGGTAGCGGTGCTATCTGGAGTTCCCAGGTTCACCAGCAAAATGCCGGTTTTTCCGGTTTTAGTCATGAGCGCTCTATTGTGAAGATTTCCTAATGAGAACCCAAAAGTAGTGCTTTGGTTCTTTTTTTTACATTGAAAGATTCAAATCCTCATTGAAAGTTTCAACCATAAAAAAGCCCGGCATAGGCCAGGCTTGTTATAAATTTGCTGATTATTCTCATTAGGTGTCCTCAGAGATCAATTTGTCTACTTTTTGTTTGACTTCCGGATTGGTGTTGTAAGCCATGTAAATTGCCTCAAACTTCTCGGTCGACATTTTGTTGTCGTCGATTACCTTCTCAATTTCTCCCTGAAGGCTTTCCTGGAGTTTCATGATCTTTTGGCCTACTGCATTAAATTTTTCCAATTCTTTAGGGTCCTGAGAAACCTCCTGAAGTTTGCCTCCTTGTTGTGCTTGGGCAAGCTCCTGGAATCTAGGTACTTCCATGCCTACCTCTTCAATAGAACTGACCATGTCGGTCTGGATGTTTTCCTGCAAAGGCATGATTTCCTTATTGATTTTCACGAATGTCTCGATCTCTTTTTCCGAGAAATCTTCTTGCACTCCTTCCTGTACAGTTGGAGGAAGAGTCTGCTGCTGTCCTATTGCTACATTGGCCATAAGGAATGCCGCCACCACAGCAAATGAGAATAATTTTGATGATTTTAGATTGTTCATGTGGTTGTTGTTTTGGTTTAGCTTCTGCTAACCTACTAAACCCTATATAAAACCCCTAATTTAAATCCTATTAATTCTTGTTTTTAACCTGTTTTAACGAAAAAAAGAACTAGTTTTCCGTAGCATCCCCACAGATTTTTAGATGATTTATTGAATATGTAGCGGGGCTTTCTCACGCAGTGCCCATTTCATCAGCGGGCCGCTTGTCATCGATGTCACCAGTGCCATTACAACTAATGCGACGAAGAGCTTTTCGTCGATTAGGCCATTTTCCAAGGCGATAATGCCCAGGATTATTTCCATAGCTCCCCTTGCATTCATCCCAAAACCTACAGCCAAGGCGTCTCTTAGTGTATAGCCCGATCTATAAGCGCCGAATCCACTACCGACAATTTTACCTGTAAATGAAATTGCCAGAATTGCCAAAATTAAAAGAACATCGAAATTTGCAGCAAAGTCAATTTTTAGCCCAATCGAGACAAAGAACAAAGGCGCAAAGATGTTGTTGATAAACTGATGTATGATTTCTTTTGCTTTTTCTGATAGATGGTCAGAGTCACCAAGAGCCACGCCAAATATAAAGGCACCAAATATTGCATGGATCCCCAGCCATTCGGTAAAAGCAGCTGCCAGAAAACAAAAGGCCATAGAAAGGGACAAAAGCCCTCCGGGCCATGCTAACTTTTTATTGATCCAAGGCAAGACACGATTGATCATGGCCTTTCCCAATGTCAACATAAAGGCTGTGAATAATAGCGTAATTCCGATTGTGTTGAAAAGCGAAAGATTCGCTGTTTGCCCCATAAAAGACAGGATAACTGAGAAAATCAGCCATCCAATGATATCATTTACCATAGCTCCTGCCACAATTACCATCCCCATTTTGGTCTTAAACAAGTTCATATCCATGAGGATTCTGACCACTACAGGCAGCGCTGTGATGGACATGGCTGTGCCCATGAACAAGGAAAATAGCAGTCTGTTTCCTTCTCCCAATCCAAAGAACTCGGAAAAGAAGTACGGAAATATAAATCCCAAAACAAATGGAATGACCAATCCCAGCAAGCTGATGGCTAAGGCAGATTTACCCTGTGACCATACCAAGTGGAGCTCTACTTCCAATCCGGCTACAAAAAGAAGTAGTATTACGGCCACTTGGACTATACCGTCCAAAGCCAGATTTGAAGGCGGATTACTTTGAAATAAGAAATCGAAAACCTCCGGTCCCAAAGATCCCAATATCGTAGGGCCTAAAACTACCCCGGCCAGAATTTCCCCGACCACGGAAGGTTGATTGAATTTCTGGGCAATTTCTGCAAACACCCGGGCCAATAACAACATACTGGCAAGTTGCAGGAGCAAATTGATGACATCCTTGTGCGCTAAGCTTTCCATCTTTTACTTTATAATTAGAAGGTTGCAAGGAAGCTCAGTTAGTACTTCTTCAAGGTCATGAGGAAAAAGACGGTCTATAAATGTGTACCCATTTTCATCACCCATGATCAACAAATCTGCATTAAAAGCCTCACAATAACGGACTAATTCTACAGCCCATTTGCCAGCGGTTATTTTGATATTGATTTTCAAACCTGTTTTATCCAAGCCTTTGAGTATTTCCTGTACATACCTGACCTCCTCTTGTATCAATTTTCGCCGAGTGTTTGATACTTCGTTTTCAGGTCCCTCCGAGGCTGTGGCCATTCTAAATCCGTATAACTTTATTTCATTGAGAATATGAACGTGGGGAACTTGCTCTATCTGACAGAATTTCAACCCTTGTTCAATTACTTTGGGAGTTACCTCCAGCTGCGTGCCATTGATTACCACTTTGGAGAATCTCTTCGCGTTTACTTGAGGGTTAATCAGGGTCAGTACAGAACAGCTGGATTTTCGGATCACTTTCCTCCCTACAGAACCCATGTAGTAGGTAAGCATTTTCTCACGCTTCAATGCTCCGGCCACCAGCAAGTCGGCTTTTTGTTCTTTACATGCTTCCAGGATCATTTTTACAGGTTTCCCTTCTTTCCAGATTAGCTCGGTTTTGAGCTTGTCCAAGCCTGTTTTGATGATAATCTCATCGAGTTTTGCTTCCAGTTCATCGGTTTTTTTGCCGATATGAATGAGAATCAGATCAGATCCAAAAAGCTGGACCAGTCGTTTGGTTTCAGAAATCAAAGCTTCCATCCTAGGGGAAAAAGCTATGGCAAGGGCTACTTTTTGATACATTGCTAAAAGGTAATGCCCTTAAATAAGCGAATTTTGCCCAGCTGTCCAACATCTCTTTTATAACTCCATTTATCACAAGCAATTCCCATTCAAGTGGTATTTCCACATTCACAAAAAGGATAAGACTTTTTATCGCCAAATTTTAGTAAAATTTATACGCCTTTCTTCAAGGAGAAAATCGGCAAATCAGATATTTAAAACCCAAACATTTATGAAAAAAATACTACTCAGTTGGTTGCTGGTCTGCGGGATGGGCATGTCGGGAGTTGCTTATGCTCAGACAGACTACCCAACCCTGACTCAACTCAATCAGCGTTTGCAGCGCATAGCGTCCAATGCTTCCGCTGAACTCACATCACTCACCAAAACCGATGGGGACAAAGATATCTGGGTTCTGAAAATTGGTACCGGTCAAAAGGATCAGAAGCCCGCATTGGCAGTAGTCGGTGGAGTGGAAGGCTATGAGGTGTTGAGCGTAGAGCTTGCAGTTCAATTTGCCGAAAAATTAGTGGCAGATCATCGGAAGGCATTGGAATCTACGACCTTTTACATTTTCCCAAATATGTCTCCGGATGCATATGAGCAATATCATGCTGCGCTAAAATATGAGAGAAGGGGAAACGCTGTGTCAGTAGATCATGACCGTGATGGGATTCCGGGTGGCAGTGGCTATACGGATCTGAACGGGGACGGAATGATCACTGTGATGCGGGTAGAAGATCCGATGGGAGATTATTTAGTCTCAAAGGAGGATGAAAGAGTACTGGTAAAAGCTGATAGATCAAAAGGCGAAGCAGGAAAGTATCTGCTTTACAAGGAATCCAAAGATGATGACAAAGACGGTGAATTTGCTGAAGACCTGAAAGAAGGAATCGCATTCAATAAGTCGTTGACGTACAAATTTCCCGTATTCGAGCCATTGGCCGGAGATATGCCCGTGAGCCAAAAGGAATCCAGGGCCATGTTGGATTATTTATTTGAACAGTGGAATATTTTTGCTTTTGTTACTTTTTCTCCGGCTAATAATTTGTCTTCACCGCTGAAGTACAATGCAGGAAATGCTACCAAGCGTGTGGTCACTTCTATCTTAGAAAAGGATCAGGCTATCAATACACTGGTGTCAGATCTCTATAAAGAAACCGTAAAGCAGCAATCGTATCTGCAAGATAATCAAGGGACTGATGGTGATTTCTTTCAATGGGCATATTTCCACTTCGGTAGGCTGAGTTTCAGTACTCCGGGTTATTGGGTGCCTGAATTCAAGGATGCTACGGGGAAGGGCAAGTCCAATGCTGAAGCCAATTTCTTGGCCTGGGCGGATTCTCTGGGTATGAATGATGTTTTCGTGCCTTGGACTGAAGTACAGCACCCTGATTTTCTGGGCAAAAAAGTGGAAGTTGGAGGGATTAAGCCTTTTGTGATGAGAACTCCGACTTTTGAAAAAGTAGATGAAATCGCTGCTCAGCATACAGAATTCATCCTAAAATTGGCAGGGATGCAACCAAAACTGGAGATTCACAATGTGAAAAGTGAATCGCTTGGCAACGGACTAAGCCGGGTGACGCTGGATCTTTTCAACAACTCTGCGATCCCAACTCACTCGGAAATGGGAGAGAAATCCAGATGGCTGCGCAAAATCAGAATTGATATGGATGCCACGCCAGACAAAATTGTGTCAGGAAATAAAATTGAACTAGTGGATTCCCTCGGTGCATATGAAAAAGTCAGCTTCAGCTGGATTATTCGGGGTTCAGGAAATGTGACTGTAAAGGCAGGCGCTTCTCACGCCGGTTTCACTTCTACTACTTTAAAACTCTAAGCCATGAAAACCATGAAAATATCAAAATTAGTCTTTGCCTTGGCTGTGGGTGCTTTTAGCTTTGTAAGTTATAAAGCTGAGGCACAGGAGAAGTTTTTTCGGGCAATAGGTACTCCCCACAATCCCAAAGTAGAAATCGCTTTCAACAGATATTATACCTATGAGGGGTTGGTGGATAATATGAAAAAGATTGCGGCAGCGCATCCAAACCTCGCCAAACTCGAATCAATAGGAAAATCCTACGAGGGCCGTGATATAATGACGCTGACGATTACTGATTTTTCCACAGGAAAAGACACGGACAAACCGGGCATGTGGATCGATGGGAATATTCACTCCAATGAAATTCAGGGAGGAGAGTTCTCTCTGTATGGCGCTTGGTACCTGACTGAAATGTTTGCTGACAATGAGTTTGTCAGGCAACTCCTCAAGGATAAAACCTTCTACATCACACCTACTATTAATCCTGATGCAAGAAATAACTTTTTTTTAGAGCCAAATACGGCAAATTCCCCACGATCCGGAATGATGATTTTGGACAATGACGGGGATGGCGAAGCAGGAGAGGATATGATGGATGATCTGGATGGAGATGGCCACATTACGATGATGATCCGGAAATCACCTACCGGTCGCTACATCAAAGATCCACAGGATCCCAGAAAGTTGATTATGGTGGGGCCTGATAAGAGGGGAGAGTACGAAATGCTGGGCCAAGAAGGTACTGATTTGGATGGTGATGGCCGTGTGAACGACGACGGTATAGGGTATTACGATCCCAATCGGGACTGGGGCTGGAACTGGCAGCCGGATTACATCCAGCGTGGCGCTTTGAAATATCCCTTTACACTTCCTGAAAATCGATCTGTCATGGAGTTTGTGATGAAGCATCCGAATATAGCAGGGGCTCAAAGTTTCCATAACTCTGGTGGAATGATTCTTCGAGGGCCGGGTGCTGAAGAGGACGTAAATACTTACAATCGGGACGATATCAGAATCTATGACGCTATTGCACAGCGGGGAGAGGAGATGATTCCAGGTTATAGGTATTTGACGGTTTACAAGGATCTTTATTCTGTGTTCGGAGGAGAATTGGATTGGTTCTATGGAGTGCGGGGCGTATTTACCTATTCCAACGAGCTGATGAATTCTTACCTCTATTTTCACAAGGAATCTCAGGGACGTGGACAAGACGAAATGTTTAAGGTGGATGAGTTATTGACCATGGGGGATGCATTTGTAAACTGGCATGAGTTTGATCATCCGCAGTTTGGGACTGTGGAAATCGGTGGATTTAAGAAGAACTTTGGCCGTGCCCATCCGGGATTTTTACTTGAGCAGGATGCACATAGAAATACGGCTTTCACGATCTATCATGCGTATCACACTCCAAAGCTGTCTGTAATGGATGTGAAAGAAGAAGAGTTGGGTGGAGGTTTGAAAGCCATTACAGCCACCATTTTCAACGAGCGACTGATGCCAACTCATGCAAGCCAGGATCTCAAATACAAAATCGAAAGACCGGACTACGTTACTATATCCGGAGCCAAGGTAGTAGCGGGATTTGTAGTTGAAGATGAGGATTTCAACAAATTTACCGAGCAAAAGGTAACTCCTGAGAAAATATCAGTTGCGAATATACCCGGTATGACCGGAGTGAAAGTGAAGTGGATTGTATCTTCAGGATCTAATTATTCCATTGCAGTGGATTCTGCTAAAGGAGGGAAAGCAAGTTGGAAGAAGTAGTAAAGTCACAGTGATCGGTCCCAGTAAGCATTGTTGACCTGTTTTCTGACGATGAGATAAAGAAATGAGGCTGCCTCATTATCATGTTTTCTTGTCAGGCTGAGTAAGGAAAATTTAGAATTTACAAAAGAGTAGTGACAGCAAGGTAATTAGGGACAAATTAAGGTCATCCTGAGCACTTGAGAGACGAGAGTCTCGAAATCGAAGGGTTCTCTTCCTTCAGACTCCCGTCTTCCGGGTGCTCGAACTGACACAATACCAATACCTGCTCACTCAGATTAAATCCGTCATTGGGAGCAGCTTGCCTCGCCTTGGCGGGAAGTCGAAGCCTTTTATGTGCTAATTAAGCCCATTTCGACTTTCATGCCTTCGGCAGACTGGCTGCTCAATGTGACAATTATATGAGACAGCCTCCTTTTAAGGATTCTCACCACAAGGGTTGCGAAGGTTTGCGAGGAGGATACCATTTTTGACATTACCTCTTCCGGATTTTAAGGGCTGCTTGGAGAGAATACCTTTATTGTCAGTCCAAAAAACGAAAGTTGAAAAGCCTGTGTGAAGACAGCTGGGATTACTAACCTTTGTAGTAGAGCAGGTTAATAGCTATTAATCCTTTTTCTTGGGTCAGAGATTTCAGTTTATGTTGGCGGAAAAATAAAATCATTTCATTGGCTGTGTCCTCTGTGTTAACTTCCATGATCATTGCGGTAAAAAAAGCGTGCTAAAAACAAAACCCCGCTCGATTGCTCAAGCGGGGCTAGTTTATAGAAAATTGGTTTAGCTTATAGGCTAGTCACATATCCTTCAAATCCTGATGCAGTTTTCACTTTAAAGTTGATACCTGCTCCACTTACTTTGTCGATAGTGTAGATTTTGTGAAGACCTTGAGGATTATCGATTTTCTCAGAGTGGATCAATTTGTCACCATCGTAGATCATTACTTCGATGTCTTTTGCTTCAAGGTTGCTTACAAGCAATCTGTATTTGTTGTCACCCATAGGAGAAACTCTAGAGAATACGGCCGGAGTTTTAGCTACAAAGTTGTTGAAAGAGGCAGTTCTCAGTACGCCTGTTTCGTCCATAACTTCTACAGAGTAGTTTCCTTCAGGAAGTGCTTTAAGATCATATTTCTTAGCAAATGCCTCTGTCTTGTTGATTTTGTCTCTTAAGATCAACCTATCTTGAGAATCTGTGATTTTCACGATCACGGTACCATGTGGCGCTTCATTGAAAGCTACTGATACCTTGGTGGTTTCAGTCTGTCTGATTTGAACAGCCGTGCCTTCAGATTTTGCGAACGCTCCTGCAGCGATCCCCGCTACAAAAAGCAATGTGAATAATTTTTTCATTTAATAATTGGTTTGAATAGGTTCTAAATTTTGTGTAACCGCCGGACGGCTGATCCGTCTCTTGGAGGGGTGTTTTGGGCTACAGTTTCCATCGGGGTAACCGATTGGTTTGTTATTACAATTCAAAGGTACGACGGAAAATGATAATTGCAAATACTTCAATAAAAAAAGATAATTGTTAATGATTTCGTAACAGAACAATGTAAAATTTATGAATTTAATAAAATGCTTTCGCAATCGATAGCGAAACTCTTTGTGTTTTGCGTTTTTGTGGTTTTGAAGAATATTTTACTGAATTTTTTATTTTTGCAAAATATAATGACTACAGGTAAAAAGCATTTCTACGGATTCCCAATGGAAATTTTGTCAAAAAAAATTGAAAATTTTTTTTGACAGCCTTTTGCAATGACCTGAAATCAAGCCGGTTTTGGGATTTTAGTGACTTTACTAGTGGGAGCTTGGTTGAATTTTATCCCACAATTTTAGGATGGACAAAAAAAACAGGCTTAGAAAATCAATTCTAAGCCTGTTTAAGGAGTACTTGCAAAAATTGGAATTTCTGTGATTTCTGATTTTTCGGAAGAATTAATTTCTTCCCTTGTAATTTGTCGCTTTGGCTACCATTTCCTGGTCAAATTTCCCCTTCAATTCCACGACCATTAGGTCACCGTCATCACCTCCCACCAGCACTACTAAATCAGAAATGGTATTGCCTCCTTTGGAATAAACCACCACACCACCCTTTTTTCCTTCAGAAGCTTCCATTAGCAGCTCATATCGTTCCTTTTCCAGGCCTTTTTGCAATGCCTTGTATTCCACTCTGGATTTGTCCGCATGATCGGGTAGTGTAAAGAAATTCAATTTCTCAATTGATTTGGCTACGGTCGCCATGTCATTTTTATCCATGTCGATTTTGAAGCCGTTGGCAAAGTTCATGAAATTGCCTCCCAGCTCCATGTGGAAGAAATCATCTTGGCTTTTGTATTTTTCATACAGGGCTTTGACGCTTTTGCTTTGTGCCTGGACGGCCATCACCGCTCCGATTAGTGCTAAGGTTAGAATTAACTTTTTCATAGTCTTATTTATAGTATGGCTAGTTTAAATGATTTTCAATTCCTGAAACCTTGTCTTTTGACCTCCGGTTTCGCTCTACTTGCTACTTGCTACTTCATTTGCTTCCCTTCGATCCTTTACTCCCTTTGCCATAGAGATCCATTCCCGGTATATCCGTCTTTTCGGCAAGTAGGTTGAGGTCTTCGTAAGTAAAATTTCCCAGCATGGATAGTAGTGTGAAATCACCTTTTTTACCGGAGATCATCATCAGCTCTTTCACTAATCCCCCTTCTTCACGAACCATAAATTTCAGACTGCTGTCCTTGTCTTGAACCACCATCAGATCTTCGTATTTATTTTGACTGAGGGTTCCCATTGCCTCCTTATAGAAAGTCAGTCCGTCCACTTCGGTTGAGGAAAGAATCCGGATTCCTTTCACTTTTAATATCAATGACCCCAGATCTTCGGCATCTTTATCTGTTCCTGCATTGCTTTTCAGAAAGCCTCCCGCCATTTGCATCATCTTCGGGCTGATATACACCCTGGAAAAGCGGTCATCATCCATGTATTTGGAAAAAAAACGCTGGATGGCATCGTCCTGAGCTTGCGCCTTAATTATAAAGGCGAAGACCAAAAGTGGAATTAGAAGAAATTTTTGCATGGCTTATTTAATTATAGCGTTACCAAATAATTGGTTTGTCGTATTCAGGTATTTTAAATCATTCATCACATGCATTTCCTCCTGTCCCTTGGATAGATTGGTTTGGATCAGGGCAAAGGCCTGCATCACTTCCATGTACGCCTGCTTCTCAGCCTGCTTTTGCTCATATACTGTCCATCCCCAGATAGATCCGGCAAGGATTGCCACTGATGCTGCCCAGTTCATCCAATTTCCGGATTTGATTGGGATGGTCTTGGTAGGCATCTTTAGGTTCGGCTCTTCGGAAGAGAAGGTGCTGGTGCCTAAGAACAATGCTTTCTCATCCTCATAGCCGGAGGCAGTTTGAAGCAGATTTTTTAGTTCTTGTTCTTCCGCCAGACTTGTTTCCGCTTCCCAGTACTTTTCGAGTAATTCGTCTATTCGCTGGTTCATTTGGTTGATTTTTGGTTTAGCATCCGCTCTCGGATACTTTTTCTAGCTCTGTGAAGATTTACTTTCACTTGCTCCGGACTGATGTCCAGATGCTCGGTGATTTCCCCGTAACTCAATCCTTCCACCTCTCTTAGGAGGAAAATTTCCTGTTGGCGCAGTGGCAATCCCTTTACAAGATTCATTACCTGTCTGACAGAATCCTTTATGTCTTCAGAAACCGGTTCTTCCATTGTCAATTCTTCCAGTCCTTCTAATGATTCCAGTTTCTTGGTCTGTCGAAAGTGCATTAACACTTCATTTTTCAGGCTTTTCACCAGCCAGCCGGCAAGGTTTGGGTGACTGCTAAGTTCCTCCTCCTTTCCGAAAGATTTCTCAAAGACATTCTGAAGCATATCCTCCGCCAAGGACCGATCCCTCACCCAGAGGTAACCCAGCCTGTAGAGCCTGCCTCTTTGCGGCCAGATATGTGCTTCAAAAAATGACTTCATTTAATACGGTAATGCATGGGAATGGCAAATGTTACAGTTGTGAAGAAAAAAAGTTAAAGTTTTTTACACATACAGGGAAAAGGGAAGAGCTAAAGACTCTCAATAAGTTAAGTATTTTGATTGGGATGGTTAGCTAGACTAAATTGCTTCTAAATTAGCGATAGAAATAGTATGCATGCCGACTATTTCTTAATTTGCCTATCAGCATCCAAAAAATGATTCAGTATCTTACGATAAAGAAATTGCAACACTAATGAATGTAGGATATACAGATGAGATGAAAGTAGGGGGGATTGTTCTGAGTTTTAGTTCAGAATATGGAATTGTGCACTTTGCGAAATCTTTGTACTCTTTGTGGTTAAAAAAAGACATAAAAAAAGCCATGAATTGCTTCATGGCTTGTGGTGATAAGTGGACTCGAACCACCGACTCACGGATTTTCAGTCCGATGCTCTACCAACTGAGCTATATCACCTTGTTGTAAAGTGATGCAAAGGTAGGTATTTGAGTATTTGAAGCAAGCCATTTTAGAAAAAAATATAGACCAAAACCCAAGAAATACGCTAATATCATCACTATGAGCTTTTTACCTCAATTATTATTTTTGATCATTTTGGCCATTACAGGCTTCTTTTTGATCAAACGTGTCAAATTCCTTCGTAGGAATATTTTACTGGGCAAAGCTGAAACTAGAAATGATCAGCCGGGCAAACGATGGAAGGCAATGATACGAGTTGCATTCGGGCAGCAGAAAATGTTCAAGAGAATAATACCTGCTCTTCTGCACCTGTGCGTTTATGTGGGCTTTATGGTGATTAATCTCGAGGTTTTGGAGTTTGTCATAGATGGTATGGTCGGGACACATCGGATCTTTGCTCCTTTTTTGGGAGCCGCTTATTCCATAGCAATGAATATTTTTGAATTTCTCGCGGTGGCCGTGCTTGTTTCCTGTGTCATCTTTCTGATCAGAAGAAATATTGTCAAGCTACCCCGCTTCATCAATCCTGACATTAAAGGGTGGCCGGCATTAGACGCCAATATTATCCTGATTATGGAGGTTGTTCTGATGATAGCTATTCTGAAGATGAATGCAGCCGATCAGGTGCTGGCCTCGAGGGGCGTGGATCCATATATTCCTGTTGGAGGGTTGTTTTTCAGCGGATTATTAGCACCCCTTTTTGAAAGCTTCAGTTCGGAATTTCTGATTTTCACAGAAAGGGTTGCTTGGTGGTTCCACATTATCGGGATTTTGGCTTTTGGAGTTTATGTCACTTATTCCAAGCATTTGCATATTTTTCTGGCTTTCCCAAACACATGGTATTCGAATCTGAAGCCTAAAGGTGAAATGTCAACTATGCCGGCTGTGACCAATGAGGTGAATATGATGCTCGGTATTCCTGTGGATACTTCGGCTGATCCTCCTGCTGAAATCGGTCGATTTGGAGCCAAAGACATCAATGATTTGAGTTGGATTAATGTGATGAATGCTTTCTCCTGTACTGAGTGCGGTCGTTGCACAGCAGAATGCCCGGCGAATATTACCGGCAAAAAACTTTCTCCGAGAAAGATCATGATGGACGTGCGTGACCGGGCTGAAGAAGTAGGAAGAAGTCTGGATACAGGGGGAAAAGGACTAGATGATGGTAAGTCACTTTTGGGGGATTATATCACCAAAGAAGAGTTGAACGCCTGCACCAGTTGCAATGCCTGTGTGGAGGCTTGTCCGGTGAATATTGATCCGCTTGTAATCATTTTGGAAATGAGACGCTACGTGGCCATGGAAGAATCCGGTACTCCGGCACAATGGAATGCAATGTTTCAAAATATGGAAACCAGCTTTGCACCATGGAAATTCAGTCCTTCGGATCGATTCAACTGGGCAGAGAAAGTGAAAGATGAAGAAATGGAGTAATCAGTTGCCAGTCTCAGTCATCAGTTTCAGTAGGCAAGTAGACTCGGTAAGTGAAGTGAAATAAATAGTATAAAGAATTTGGGGTTTCTGGGCAGAGATCATTTCTGAATTAGAGATCGAGCTCGTAAATCGTAATTCTCAAATCGTAATTCTAAATTATGTCTACATATAAAGTTCCAACCATGGCCGAGATGGCCGGCAAAGGAGAGAGTCCCGAAGTACTGTTCTGGGTGGGCTGTGCCGGATCATTTGATGATCGATATAAAGCCGTTACTCAGGCTTTTGTCAAAATCCTGAATAAGGTGGGAGTAAGTTTTGCTGTGCTCGGCCCTGAGGAAGCCTGTACAGGCGATCCTGCCAGACGTGCCGGGAATGAATTCCTTTTCCAGATGCAAGCTGTGGCAAATATTCAGGTGATGAACGGGTACAACATCAAAAAGGTAGTCACGGCTTGCCCGCACTGCTTCAATACGATCAAAAACGAGTATCCTGCCTTGGGAGGGAATTACGAAGTGATTCACCATTCGCAGTTTCTCCAGCAATTGATCAATGCCGGTAAAGTGGCACTGAAAGGAGGCGGAGAATTCAAAGGAAAGAAGATCACCTTTCACGATTCCTGTTATTTGGGCAGAGCCAACAATGTATATGAAGCGCCACGTGAAGTGATCAAAGCCTTGGATGTAGAACTGGTAGAGATGAAACGCTGCAAGACCAAAGGACTTTGCTGTGGTGCAGGAGGGGCGCAGATGTTTAAAGAGCCTGAACCGGGAAAAAAAGACGTTAATGTGGAGCGGACTGAAGAAGCTTTGGCGACGGGAGCCCATGCAATAGCTGTAGGATGTCCATTCTGTCTTACCATGATGACAGACGGGGTGAAGAGTAAGGAAAGAGAAGCTGATGTGAAAGTCTATGATCTGGCAGAAATGATCGCCAAGGACATGGGGATTTAAGTTTTTTCCATGAATCAATTTGACCCTTTTTGCCGTTAGGTAGAAAGGGTTTTTCTTTGCCAAAACGTAGCAAGCAATTATGTACATTGAATTTAAAGATATGCCGGAATATTCACGGGTTTGGGTTTACCAGGCCGCACGTCGATTTTCCGAGTACGAAAAGGATCTGATCACATCTAAGTTATCCGTCTTCTGTGATGGCTGGAACACACACGGCAATAGAATGCCTTCATCTTTTGAGATTCTGGACGGGCAGATCTTGGTGTTGGCTGTGGATGAGTCGGGTCTGGGAGCAAGTGGATGCTCCATTGATAGCTCGGTGAGGACATTGCGCGAGCTGGAAGATGAAATAGAAAACAACCTTACCGATCAGGGTAAAGTGACTTTTAAATCCAGTTCGGGTGAAATCAGCGTAGCTTCGGCATTGGGAATAAAATCAAAAGTAACTTCCGGAGAGATCGATTCTCATACACCCGTGATCAATCCTCAGGTTCAAAGCAAAAAAGACTTGGAAAGTGTGTGGATTTTGGCAGGGAAAAGTTGGCTGAGCAGATACTTTCCAAATTAATTTAGTAATATTCACAATAGATCATCAATAGCCCCCTCAGATGAAAAACCATTTTTTTTGGATTTGTGCTATACTTCTCTTTGGAGTAAGCTCATGCAAAAGCCTACAGGAGAAAGGTAATGACCAGTTTCTTTCCGGTCAGTACCAATATGCCATCAATACCTTTTCCCAGATCTTGGCAGATGATCCCGAAAATATAGAAGCCAATCAGGTAGTAGCGGAGAGTTACAGGCTGTCTAATAGAATAGAAAATGCGGCTCCTTATTATCAGAAGTTGGTGGAAGAAAATCCTTCCTTTGACAACTATTATCGGCTGGGCTTGAGCTTAAAGGCACTGGATAAAGACGTGGAGGCGACTGAAGCTTTCCAAAAAGCAAAAGACTATACGCAGGATGAAACCTATTTGGCAGAGACACAACGTCAACTTGAGGCCATCAAGCTATCTGAGGGAATAGCCGATTACTGGCCAAATCATGTGCTGACAAATTATAAAGACCTCAACACAGCTGGACCTGATTACGCTCCTGTGATCAGCGAAGGCTTTCTTTATTTTACTTCAGGGCGCCAGGCAAGTGGACTTTACCCGGCTGACGGTTCTCCTTATACCAAATTATTCAGAGCGCGGGCAGAAGGGCTTCGCGTTGATGTAAGTGGCGCGCAGGCTCTTCCGGAATTTAAAAATGAAGAAGGCCTGAATCAAGCCGCAATTGCGATCAGCCCTGATGGCAACACGATTATCTACGCAAGAGGGAATTCTACTTCTGATAAAGACCTCCCCGAAACAGCACTTTTTGTTTCCTACTTCAGAGGAGGTGGATTTACTCAGCCGATTTGGATGCCTGTGAATGAAGACGAAACTTGGTGGAATTCGACCCCTGCTTTTTCCCCTGACGGTTCTGAGCTGTATTTTGCATCCAATAGGCCGGGAGGTTTTGGAGGAATAGATCTTTATAAGGCAACCAAGCTGGCGAACGGAGATTTCGGTAATGCCGTCAATCTTGGGCCCAATATAAATACGCCGGGAAATGAGCTTTTTCCGCGGCCTATGGCTGATGGTAAGTTTTTTTTCTCATCAGATGGACATCCCGGGTATGGGAAATTAGACCTTTTTGTAGCTGAAAAAGACGAGTCCGGAAAACAGGTGATCAAAAATCTAGGTGAAAATTTCAACAGTACAAACGACGATTTCTCTCTTTTCTTCACTGAATACCCCAAAGCCGGTTTTATTTCCTCCAACCGCGAAGGCGGGGTAGGAGACGATGATATTTATTTCTTTGAGGATAAGACCCCTAAACCGAAAATCATCAATGTACTACTAAACGTGTTCACCAAGCAACGAATCGCAGGCGAAGATGATGCCGTACTGGAGCAGGCAAGAGTAGTATTATACGACGGAAATAATAAGCAAACCGGTGGAGACTTCTCCAATACAAATGGCCGTGTAAGATTTACGTTGACTCCGGACGCTGACTTTACCATCATCGCATCCAAGAATGGCTACTTCTCTAAGTCGGTACCCTATACTACCAAGGGCAAGACGCCGGATATTTCCACACTCGTGCAGGATGTGACCAATATTACGCTAGACACGACGATCGTATTGGATCAGCTTGTACTGGATCGTTCTATCGTATTGGAGAATATTTACTACGATCTGGATAAAGCTGAGATCAGAGCCGATGCTGCAGTAGAATTGGATAAATTGGTTCAGATACTGAAAGATAATCCTGCGATCAGAATCGAGCTAAGCTCTCATACGGATGACAGGTCATCTGAGTCTTATAACCAAAACTTATCCCAGCGAAGAGCTCAATCCGCGGTCGATTATATCGTGTCTCAAGGAATAGCTGTAGATAGGCTGGTAGCCAAAGGCTATGGTAAAAGTCAGTTGATCATAGAAAATGCCAAGACGGAGGAAGAGCATCAGGTAAACAGAAGAACAGAATTTAAGGTGATAGAGATTAAGGAATAGGAACAGGAAGGAAGTAATCCCCGTGTAAGGGTAAGAAGTAAAAGGTGTCAAGTAAAATCTACAAATCTATGTTGCAACTTGCCACTTTCTACTTACTACATTTTACACCTATTTCACCTTCCCAACAATATCTCTCACAATCATTCCGGCATGGACCACACTGTTTTCGATAAAGAATTCCCGGGTGTTCAATCCCCCACAAACCACTCCTGCCAGATAAACTCCGGGCACATTCGATTCGTGGCTTAGCTCATTGTACTGGGGTTGGCATTTCTCGTCTTCACTTAGTTTTACCCCGAGTTGATTCAATAGCCCAAAGTTGGGCTTGTATCCTGTCATGGCAAGGACGAAGTCATTTTCTATCGTCACATCACCTTCAGGTGTGGTGATCACCACCTCGTGTTCCCGGATCTCCTTGAGCTTTGATTTTGTGAAGGCCTTGATTGAGCCTTCGTTAATGCGATTGACAATGTCTGGGCGTACCCAGTATTTTACAGCTTGATCCACTTCTTCATCCAGCAAAACCATACTGACTTCAGCGCCTTTTCTCCAAGTTTCCAATGCGGCATCCACGGCCGAATTGGCTCCTCCTACCACTACGATTTTTTGGTTGATAAATGGCCAAGGCTCTTTGTAGTAGTGATGCACCTTCGGCAAGTCCTCGCCGGGAATGTTCATTAGATTTGGCAAATCATAAAAGCCGGTTGCCATTACTATATTCTTTGCCAAGTACTTTCCTTTTGAGGTTTTGACTTGGAATACTTCCTCTTTTTTTTCCAAGGTCACCACTGCTTCATAAAGCTTCACATTAAGATCAAAGTGGGAGAAAATCCTACGGTAATATTCCAATGCCTCTGTGCGGTTGGGTTTGTTCCCTATCGACATAAAGGGAATCCCTGCCATCTCCAATCTGTCGGAGGTGGAAAAAAAAGTCATATTGATCGGGTAATTATAAATAGAATTGGTCAGTGCGCCTTTTTCTATAATCACATAGTCCAACCCTGCTTTTTTTGCTTCTACACCACAGGCCAGGCCGATAGGGCCCCCGCCGATGATCAGCATTTCATATATCTTCGTCATTCGCTTTTAATAGGTTTTTCCGGCTGAAACTGAAATTTCCGGTCTTCGAATCTGTGGTAATCCCACTCGAAAGTCCGCTCTTTAAGTTTGGTAAATCCGGATTTATGCTGTAACACAGCCGTAGAAGAAACAGTGCCGTAATTGCCTTCGATTCTAACGAGTTGAGAAGAAAGGGCAATCTCCATCTCAGGAGGAATCCCGGTAAAAGGAAGGAGTGCAGGATCTGCTGTGTCCGTAGATTTTAGAATCTCAAGCAGGTTGTCTTCATCAAACTGCTGTGTCAGCAATTGTTCTAACTGTAGCTTGGCAAGCTGTGATTTTGGCCAGGGATCGTGGATTAGTCCGTTACTTAGGCCATATACTCCAGGCAGGATTTCTTTGATTTCTTCTCCGAAATTGCTGTAGTAAAAAAGCCGATTTTCATCTGATACAAGCAGATTGAATCCATCATAAAGGGCTTTGTTCTGTTCAATTTCTTCGAGGTAGGCTTCAGGATCTATTTGGCTCTCAAGAAAATTCTGCACAAGTTTTCCTCTACTGATTTTTGACTCGCGCTGGTGGATGAAATCTCTGTAGTTGGTCAATAATGACCATCTGCCATTGGGATGAATGCCAAACCAGGTGCCGCCGCTTCTCATATCTTTTCCTGCATAGAATCCGGATTCCCAATGGTGCATGGCTTGGGTAGGACGCTCGAAAAACTCATCACGATTTGCACTGATGATCAATGGATATGTGGGATGGGATTTCCAGGAAAAAGCTACTAAACACATGGCTCAAAAATAAGAAAGAAAAGACCGGAACATCCGGCCTTTGGGTGATTATCCGGCTTTTATTTCCTTCAGGCTTGGGTAATCGGTGTATCCTTTTTCTCCTGGGGTATAGAAGGTTTTTTGGTCTGGGCTTGCTAACTCAGCACCTTGTTCAAAGCGTTCTACCAGATCTGGATTGGAGATGTATAATGTGCCATAAGCCACGGCATCCGCATTACCTGCCTCGATTACTTTATTGCCTTTTTCCCGGTCAAAACCGTCATTGATCACCAATGTGCCTTTATATAACGGGCGAAAGTGCTTAGCTATATGACTGACTAGATAAGGAATATCTGAAACGTCTGAAGAGGGCTCGCATAGATGTAAATAAGCGAGATCATAATCATTGAGTTTCTTTACGATGTATTCAAAAGTAGGAATTGTCTGTTCATCGGCAGTAGTGCCAAATTCGCCTGTTAGAGATGGATTCAATCTTAATCCTATTTTTTGTTCAGGCATTACTTCTTTGAGTGCATCTATGATTTCAAACAAAATTTTTGCCCTATTCTCTATGGATCCACCATATTCGTCCCTTCTCACATTACTGGTAGCATTGAAGAACTGATGAAGTAAGTAACCATTGGAACCGTGGATTTCTACTCCGTCAAATCCTGCTTCCATTGCATTTTTTCCCGCATTCTTAAAATCTTGGACAGTTTGCTTGATTTCTTCCCGGGTCATTTCTTTTGGAGTGACCGTTTCTTTAAAACCTTCCGGGGTATAGGATTTTTCGTGGGGATTGATTGCAGATGGAGCCAAGGGCAATTTTCCATTATGGAAATCAGGGTGGGACAATCTGCCTACGTGCCACAGTTGGATGAATATATGACCGCCTTTCTCATGCACGGCTTTAGTGACACGTTTCCATCCTTCTATCTGTGCATCAGAATGGATCCCAGGGGTATTGATATAACCTATGCCTTGTTTGGATATCTGCGTAGCTTCTGTAATAATCAGACCGGCAGAAGCCCGCTGTGCATAGTATTTCTCGTGAATCTCAAATGGTTTGTTTGAGGGATTGGCAGCTCGGCTTCTGGTCAGCGGTGCCATCCAGATTCTGTTTTTCAATGCTAGCCCTCCTGAAAGTGTGATGGGTTTTAATAATGCCTGATCGCTAATCATGTCGTGGTTGGTTTAATTCTAAAAATTCTATGTCTATACAACTAATAAGGATGGTTTTAAGTTCGCTTTTAGCCTTGGAGTTGATATAGAAAATAGGTGATGAAAAGGTTGTGCCCTTTAGTATATTCCATAGAAAAATGCTCCATAATTTAAGTAGGTTATGATGATCGTCTGGGCTATTAAAGTCCCTCTTGAGGGTGTTAAATAGTCTTTTAGAAAATAATTATTTATAATAATTGTCTGAAAATCATTGATTTAACAATTTTTAATACGATTATTTTCGTAGAGGTTTTGAACTTACGATTCTCTTCGTATATCTTTGGTACGAAAGTCATCGTATAATGTCCCATGAGTAAGCCAACAGAATCAGAATTAGAAATACTTTCCCTATTGTGGGAAATGAAGAAAGCCAGCGTACGCCAGATCCATGAACGCTTGGCAGAGACGAAAGATACCGGGTATACGACCACACTGAAGACTATGCAGAATATGCATGCCAAGGGGATGGTCAGCCGGAATGAAACCCAACGGACTCATGTTTACAGTCCGGCAACCAATCAAAGAGATACCCAGAAATCATTGCTCAAAAATCTGGTAACTACAGCATTTGGCGGTTCTGCGCAGAAACTGGTGCTCCAGGCATTGGGTGAGGAAAACCCTTCAAAGGAGGAATTGGATGAAATTCGTGCATTTTTGGACCAACTAGAAAACAAGTAATAACAATGAATCTTTTGAACGACTGGATCTCTGAAAGTTTACTTTATTCCATGGGCTGGACGCTCGTGCATTCACTTTGGCAATTAGTGTTGGTCGGAGCTGCTTTGTGGCTGCTACTGAAAGTTTTTCACAAAAGTAGTCCCAGAGTCAAATATAATCTTGCTTTGGGCAGTCTGGGAGTCAGTTTGCTGTGTGCAATAGCCACTTTTATCTATGAGTTATCAAGCTTTAGCCCTGCTCCGCTTCTGGGTAGAATGGCATTTGAGGGACTTGTGCTAAACGAAATACAGGCTTCGGCTACTCTGGGAGTGGAAGACATAATCATAATGCTGATAAACTGGATTGAACTACAATTACCTCTTTTGGTGAACTTCTGGTTTGTAGGCGCATTACTCTTCCTTTTTCGATTATTTAATAGTCTCTCGGAAATCAGGATGCTTCGAAAATCATCGGCTGATCCCCGGGATTTCCAGCTGGAGGAAATGCTCTCTCGCCTAATGGAGAAAATGAAGGTAGCCAAAAAAGTGGAGATTAAACTTACTTCCTATGGTCTTTCCCCTGTTACTTTCGGATATCTCAAACCTATTATTCTTATTCCTGCAGGCCTTATTTTTCAGCTTGCTCCAAGCCAATTGGAAGCGATCATCGCTCATGAATTGGCGCATGTGAAGCGTCACGATTACCTGGCAAATCTTCTGCAGTCCGCTATGGAAGTATTGTTTTTCTATCATCCTTGCTACTGGTGGATGAATCAGACGGTCAAGGAACTGAGAGAAAATGCTGCTGATGATATCGCTGTAAAAGCCGGGATTTCGCCTCGGGAATTGGCTTGCAGCTTGGCTGAAGTATTGAACTTCGCAAATCAAAATCCTCCTGAGTTAGCTCTGGCGGCGGCCAGAAAAAGAAATCCCACACTACAGAGAATCAGACGAATGTTGGGCCATTCTGCCCAGACTTATCCACAAAACCCTATTATTTCCATCCCTATGCTACTAACACTCTTATTAAGTGCGGGCCTCATGGCAACTGCACAGCAGGACATCCCTGTCTCGATAGAAAAAACTAATCCGATATCTGTAAGTGTAAGTACTACGGAAGATCTGGCTGAAGAAGTTGCTATTGATCTAACTATCAATGCAAATGTTAATGTTTGTGCTGATACGGTTATTTCCAAAAGCGACACGGTAATAATTAAGGATAGCAACAAAGGATCACACGTTTACCAATACAATGGCAAGACCATAATCTTAGAAGATATGCCTGCTTTGGAACTGCCCCCTATGCCATCTTTCCCGGCAGAAGCGATAATGCCGGTCATGGATTTTATAATGCCTGCTATGCCTGTGATGGATTTCGAGATGGTACCGGTACCAGGCTTTGATATGGGGGCTATGCCGGCGATGGCTGTTGAATTCGCAGGAAGTCCGGATTTTTCTTTTTTCGCTCAGGACACCGCGGGCATGACTAAAGGAGAAAAAGAAAAATGGGCAAAGAAAATGGAATTCAAAGCCAATGAGATGGCTGAAAAGGCTGAGGAATGGGCTGCCAAATGGGAAGAAAATAATGCGGGATTTGAAGAGAAAATGCAGGCTTGGCAAAAAGAATTTGAGCCTAAAATGCAGGAGTTTGAAAAGAAAATGGCCGAATGGCAAAAAAACCACGAGCCTAGGATGAAAGAATTCGAAGCCAAAATGAAGGCTTGGCAAGATGCAAATGAGCCTAAAATGAAGGATTATGAAGAGAAGATGAAGGCTTGGGAAAAAGAGATGCAGCCAAAGATGGAAGAATACCAGCGTAAAATGGAAATATGGCAAAAAGAGAATGCTACCAAAATTGAAGAATATCAGAAAAAACTTGAGGAGGAATTAAAGAAAAAGGATGATAATGAATAGAGATGCCTCCCGCTCGAGTTATATTCTCAAAAAATAATTGTGTGTTGATACTTTGAAAAAACCTGCCCGATGGGCAGGTCTTTTTATTTATAGACTTTTTTAAAAATTGATGTGGGATTCCTCCACACTTCTATGCGGACTCCAATCCGGATCATGGGATTTTCACCCACTTTTCTTTTGAAGCAGAGGAATCTAAGGCATTCATATTCTTTTAGAGTTGCTGAAAACCTTACATACGCTCAGTTTAACCCCATTTTGGGGAATCTCTAACCTCTTTCTAATCAATAGAATACCTCTGAAAAAATCCTTGTTTTTTTATAGAGAAATATTGGGATGGAATAAAGATTTGCCTACTTTTAAGTGAAAGTGGGAATTTGTGGGGGAAAGTGGTAGAAAGTGAAAGTCATTTTATTACTTTTGTCTTTACTACATGCTCGTCATTCTAAAGAGTTCAGAAAATTATGTTCAACAGTCAATACGATTGCAAGCTAGATCCCAAAGGGCGTCTGGTGTTGCCGGCCAAGATCAAGGCGGCGATTCCGGAGGCCAATGGCGCTACGCTTATGCTTCGGATGGCTGAAGATAGATGTTTGGCTCTTTACCCCATGGTGGAATACAAGAAACTTGAGAATCAGATCAAGTCTCTTTCTATTCATAATCCGGAACAAAGAATGTTGCAGCGCTCCTTTTTCAATTCTGTCGTCGATATAGAATTGGACAGTGCGGGCCGCTTGTTGATCCCTAAGGCCTATCAGGCTTATGCAGGTCTTGAAAAAGATGTGATAGTGATAGGGAATGGTGGGAGGATCGAATTCTGGAATCAAGAAAATTATAGCAAGAATATCATAGTGGATCCGGCAGACTTATCCAGTCTGATGGAAAAATATCTCTCGTAACCTCATGACAGAGTCAGTTTACCATATTCCAGTGATGCTAGCCAAATGCACTGAAGGATTGTCTATTGATCCCAATGGGATTTATGTAGATGTGACTTTTGGCGGGGGTGGACATTCCCGGGAGATTCTGAAGTATCTGGATAAGGGGCATCTGTATGCCTTCGATCAGGATGTGGATGCGGAGGCTAATATTCCTGCTAGTGACAATTTTACCTTTATCGCTGCGAATTTCAGGGATTTGAAGAAATATCTACGGCTTTACGGTGTGAAGAAAGTAGATGGCGTTTTGGCTGATTTGGGTATTTCATCCCATCAGATAGATGAGCCAAGCAGAGGGTTTTCCACCAGATTCAGTGGCAGCCTGGACATGCGTATGAATCAATCAGCCGAGGTTTCGGCCAAGGAGGTTCTGAATACTTACGATGAAGCAAGGCTACATAAGATTCTCGGGATGTATGGCGAGGTGAAAAATGCCAAGACATTGGCTCAGGCCATCGTCTCCGAGAGGGCATCACAGCCATTCGAAACGACAGAAGGGTTTACCTCCTTTTTAAAAAAATATGCTCCCCGGGGCAAAGACTTTAAATACTATGCCCAAGTCTTTCAGGCTTTGAGGATAGAAGTAAACGATGAAATGGGCGCATTGGAAGAGATGCTGCTGGAAGCGGTGGATGTGCTAAAGCCTGAGGGTAGATTGGTAGTGATGAGCTATCATAGTCTCGAGGATCGATTGGTGAAAAACCTGATGATCAAAGGCAGATTTCAAGGTGAGGTAGAAAAGGATTTCTATGGAAATCTTATTCGGCCTTTGGAGCCTGTAAGCAGAGGGGCTGTGGTGGCAGGTGCTGAGGAGATCGCATCTAATCCCCGGGCTAGAAGTGCAAAACTCAGAATAGCGAAGAAGACGGAAGGATGAGCAATAACACATTCAAAAAGAAACTGAAGTCAGGCAATAAGCCAAAGGGAGGTCCCCGCAAATCCATCTTTAGCTGGATTGAAGAAAAGCTGGACATCACCGGGGTCTTGGGTGAAGGAATGCCTGTCCAACTGGTTCCGCCAGTTGGATTTGTGGCTTTATTGGCTTTGGTCTATATCTGGAGCAATCACCGAGCGGAGAATATGGTGCGGCAGATCGAAAAGGCTCAGCAAGAGGTAGAAGATCTTCGGGCTGATGTCACTACGCTGGAGGCAGAGTATATGCTTAGCAGCATGCAGTCCGAAGTAGCCAAGCGAGTAGCTGATAAAGGAATATTTGAACTCAATCAACCGCCGATAAAAATCGAGATAGAAAAGTGAATTTTAAACGATCCATATTGATCCGTGTACGGGTGGTGTTCATCCTGATAGCGCTGGGCTCAGCGCTTATCCCGTATAAGATCGCCAAACTACAGATGGCGGAAGGAGACGTGTGGCGTGAAAGAGCTGAAACTGTCAATTTTCAATACAGAGAAGTACCTGCCACCCGGGGGAATATCTATGCAAGTGACGGGAGTTTGCTGGCTACAAGTTTACCTTTTTATAGAGTGGCGCTGGATCCCACCATAGCGAAAACGGATCAGTACAAAGCCGGAGTTGATTCTCTGGCAAAATTACTGTCTGCATATTACAACGATAAGTCTGCTGCGGCCTATAAAAGAATGATCAATGACGCCAGACTTGAGAATAAGCGCTATCTGGTGCTGAACAGAAAACAGATCGGCTATCAGGGTATGCAGGAAATGTCCACATGGCCGATCTTCCGGCAAGGGAGGCTGGGAGGAGGAGTGATCTTCGAAAAGGTAGAAAAAAGATATCGTCCGTTTAATTCCCTTGCCAGCCGTACTGTTGGCTTTTTGAATGAAGATCAATATGGCGCCGGTATAGAGTACAGTTTCAATAATTACCTACGGGGTCAGGATGGAAAAGCACTTTTCCAGCGATTGGCCGGAGGAAGCTGGAAGCCGGTGTTTGATGCTGAGGACGTAAAGCCCGAGAATGGGTTTGACGTGGTCACTACCTTGGATGTGAATATTCAGGACGTAGCAGAGACAGCTTTGAGGAGGCAGTTGACAGATAGGGATGCGGAGTTTGGGGCTGTGATCGTCATGGAAGTGAAAACTGGACAGATCAAGGCTATAACCAATTTGCAGCGCAACACCAGCGGAAATGGCTACGGTGAGAATTACAATTATGCAATTGGTGATCAGGGTAACACAGAGCCTGGTTCCACTTTTAAGTTGCTTTCCATGCTTGCGCTTTTGGAAGAGAATAAGATCTCGCTGGAAGAAATGGTGGAAACAGGTAACGGTGCTCATAAATTCTATAACCAAGTGATGCGCGATGCAAAGAATGGTGGTTTTGGCACGTTGACGATTCGTGAGGCTTTTGAGAAATCTTCGAATGTCGGAATCTCTAAATTGGTGGATGAGCATTTTGGTTCCAGCCCTTCCAAGTTCATGGCTTACATCGACAAAGTGGGATTGCGGGAGCCTTTTGGATTTCAGCTCATCGGTGAGGGAAGGCCTTTTTATAAAAAACCGGGAAATAAAGATTGGTATGGCACTTCACTTCCATGGATTTCCATCGGTTACGAATCCAAACTGAATCCTCTTCATACACTTGCATTGTACAATGCTGTTGCGAATGGAGGAAAAATGATGAAGCCTTATATCGTCAAGTCAGTTTCCAAAGGCAATACAATTGAACAGCTGTACGAACCTGAGGTGATAAGAAAGCAGATCGCTTCGGAGAAAAACATCAAGCTTCTTCAAGAACTATTGGAAGGTGTGGTATCGCGTGGCACGGCAAGAAATATAGCTAATGCTGATTATAAAATCGCAGGAAAAACAGGAACGGCCCAGAAACTGGTCAACGGGAAATACACAAAAAATTATTACACCAGTTTTGCCGGTTATTTTCCGGCGGACCATCCAAAGTACTCCATGGTCGTGGTAATTGATAGCCCAAAAGGCTTTGCCGCTTATGGGGGGGATGTCTCTGCTCCGGTATTCAAAGAAATTGCGGACAAAATCTATGCATTGGACATTGAGTTGAATCCAATGAATCAGAAAGGAATATTAAGAGCCGAAGCGGAGGATACACAGATGCCTTTTGTCAAGGCGGGTAAGGCCGAAGAACTGCAGGGTATTTTCCGCGAATTGGGATTGAAAGCCTCTGCAGCCAACCCTGAAGAGTGGGTGAAGACGGTGTCTCATGCGACTAGCGTGGAAATGAACGTCAATGACACGGATCAATCGCTTGTCCCTGATGTGTCGGGACTTCCGCTTAGGGATGCGCTTTTTATTCTGGAAAATAAAGGAATGAAGGTCAATTACTCCGGTAAAGGCCGGGTGAAAGGACAGTCGATTTCTCCCGGAACCCAATTAACACCAAACACAACCATAAATCTGGTATTAGGATAAATGAAAGTACTGAAAGACATATTGTATAAAGTATCACTAACCTCTACTACAGGAAATATGGAGTTGGAGGTGAATGATATTGTCTTTGATAGCCGTCAAGTGACGGAAGGAAGTGCTTTTGTGGCAATCAAAGGTACCCAGGTAGATGGGCATGAGTTTATTGAAAAAGCCATTGGGCTCGGGGCTCAGAGTGTCATCTGTGAGCAATTGCCTGAGAAACTTCTGGATGGAATCACTTATGTAGAGGTGGTGAATTCCGCCCGTGCCCTAGGTATCATGGCAAGCAACTACTATGGCAATCCTTCCGAATCCATCAAGGTCGTAGCGATCACAGGTACTAACGGTAAGACGACCACGGCGACTCTTTTGCATCAGTTGTTTATGCGGATGGGTTATAGTACAGGATTGCTTTCTACTGTGGAAAATAAAATCAATGAAACAGTAATCCATGCCACCCACACTACGCCCGACGCGGTGAGTGTACAGGCTTTGCTTCGCAAAATGGTCGATGCTGGCTGTACGCATTGCTTTATGGAAGCTAGTTCTCACGCGATAGTACAGGAGAGAATAGCGGGTTTGAAGCTGGCAGGAGCTGTATTTACCAATATCAGCCACGATCATCTGGATTATCACGGCACATTTGACGAATACATCAAGGCTAAGAAAAAGTTGTTTGATGAGCTTCCAAAGGACGCTTTTGCTCTGGTGAACGGTGATGACAAGCGAGGGGCTGTAATGCTTCAAAATTGCAAAGCCTCCCATCAGCTGTTCGCCCTTAAATCGCCGGCGGACTTCAAGGCTAAAATAATCTCGAATACCTTGGAAGGACTTGAGCTGGACATCAACGGCAAGCTGATTTGGTTCAGAATGATCGGAGCGTTCAACGCTTATAATCTTCTGGGAGTTCTGGGTGTCACCGTGCTATTGGGAGAAGAAGAGGATGAGGTTCTTCGTGAACTTTCAGGCATTCGCGGAGCCAAAGGACGTTTCGATAGGATTTCCATAGCAGGCATTACAGCCATTGTAGACTACGCGCATACTCCTGATGCGCTGGACAACGTACTCAAGACAATAAATGGTGTGAGAACCGGCGGTGAGCAACTGATCACAGTCGTGGGCTGTGGAGGGAATCGAGATAAGACTAAGCGTCCTATAATGGCAAAAATTGCTGTTCAGGAAAGTGATAAGGCAATACTTACTTCTGACAATCCCCGATTTGAGGAGCCGTCAGAAATATTAAAGGATATGCAGGCTGGCGTAGGCCCGTCTGAAATCAGAAAAACATTAACCATTGTGGATCGCAGGGAGGCAATTAAGACAGCCTGTATGCTTTCTCAAAAAGGAGATATCATCCTGATCGCCGGAAAGGGACATGAGGATTACCAGGAAATCAATGGAGTGAAGCATCACTTCGATGATACTGAAGTAGTAACTGAGTTTTTACAACAATTGACACAGAGCTGAGATGTTATATCCCATTTTTGATTATTTGGACAAAGTGCTTGATATCCCGGGAACAGGGGTGTTTAGGTATATCTCGTTTCGTGCGGGAATGGCTGCGCTTTTTTCCTTGATCATTACCATCTCCTTTGGTCACAAAATCATCGCTTGGATCAGAAACAAGCAAATAGGAGAAACGGTAAGAGATCTGGGATTGGAGGGGCAAAACCAAAAGAAAGGCACGCCTACAATGGGAGGCTTGATGATCATGGCTGCCATTCTGATTCCGACATTGCTTTTCGCAGATCTGAACAATATTTATATTATTCTTTTGCTTATCACCACTGTTTGGTTGGGGACAATAGGATTTATAGATGATTACATCAAGGTTTTTAAGAAAAACAAAGAAGGACTTGCTGGTAGATTTAAGATCATTGGACAGATAGGAATCGGTATTATCGTGGGCTCCACGTTGTATTTCCATGAGAGCGTAGTCATACGGGAATTCACCAATCCGGTGTCCATAGAGGAAGGCGTAGTGGAAACACCGGCTTTCAGAGACGTGAAAGTGGCTAAAACCACTATTCCATTCACCAAAAACAATGAGTTGAATTACGAGACTATGCTCGGCTTTATGGGCAAAGCGATGACTCCCGTCCTGTACATTTTTGTGGTGATTTTTATTATCACGGCCGTTTCCAACGGTGCAAATATTACCGATGGAATAGATGGTTTGGCGGCAGGAACTTCAGCCATCATAGGATTGACGATTGCGATTTTCGCCTACCTCAGTGGAAATGCGATTTTCTCTTCCTATCTCAATATTATGTACATCCCCAACTCTGGAGAGCTGGTGATTTTCGCTTCGGCATTTATAGGAGCCTGTGTTGGATTCCTATGGTACAATGCTTATCCGGCTCAGGTGTTCATGGGAGATACGGGCAGCTTGATGCTGGGCGGAGTGATAGCAGTGTTGGCATTGACACTTCGCAAGGAGTTGCTGATCCCATTGATGTGCGGGGTCTTCGTGATAGAAAATGTAAGTGTGATGCTCCAGGTGGGCTATTTCAAATACACTAGAAAAAAATACGGTGAAGGCAAGAGAATCTTCCTGATGTCACCATTGCATCATCATTACCAAAAGAAAAATATCCCCGAAGCCAAGATCGTAACGCGGTTCTGGATTGTGGGGATTTTGTTGGCAGTAATCACTTTGGCAACACTTAAACTGAGATAAAAGAAATGAAGCGATTGGCCATTCTGGGTGCGGGAGAAAGTGGATTGGGAGCAGCGATGCTTGCCGGACAGAAGGGGTATGCCGTTTTCGTTTCAGATTCTGGTCAGATTTCAGCAACTCGAAAAGCTGAAATGGAACGCTTGGATATTTCATTTGAAGAGGGAAAACACTCAGAAGAGAAGATTCTCAATGCCGACTTGATTATCAAAAGCCCGGGAATATCGCCCAAGACCGAACTGGTAGCCAAGGCATCGCTGGCAGGGATTCCGATTATCGATGAGCTGGAGTTTGCATTTGGCTATACTAAAGGAAAAGTGATCGCCATCACCGGTACCAACGGCAAGACCACCACGACGCTTCTTACTTATCACCTATTGAAGGAAGCAGGATTGGATGTGGGACTGGCAGGAAATGTAGGGAAGAGCTGGGCAGCTCAACTGCTGGAAGGTGATCATGCCTGGTGGGTAATCGAATGCAGCAGTTTTCAGATCGATGGATTTGTGGATTTCAGACCATCAGTAGCGATCCTCTGTAATATCACACCGGATCACTTGGATCGATATGAGTACAAAATTGACCAATACATAGATTCCAAGTTTGGGATTTTTAAGAACATGACTTCAGCGGATCAGGCGATTCTTTTTGCAGAAGATGCTTTGACTAAGGAAGGCCTGAAGGCAAATACTATACATGCTTCCAAGTTGTGGATTTCAGCTTGGGGGGCACAGCAGGCAGGAGCTTGGACGGATGGAGATACGTTGACATATGACGTATCAGGAAAGTCTGTCCAAGTACCCGTGGATACGCTTTCCATCAAAGGGAAGCATAATCTGCTCAATGCACTTTGTGCGGGGTCTGCTGCATTGATCGCAGGCGTGACAGACGTGGATTTGATGCTGGGTTTCCGGACTTTCAAAAACGCTCCGCACAGAATGGAACTGATCAGAGAAGTGAATGGCGTGAAGTTCATCAACGACAGCAAAGGAACCAATGTGGAGGCCACTGTATATGCTTTGGCGAGTTATGAAAATCCATTGATATGGATTGCAGGAGGTGTGGATAAGGGAAATGATTACTCAGTGCTTTCATCCCTGGCAGGTGAGAAAGTGAAGTCGCTGATATGCCTAGGCAAAGACAACGAAAAGTTGAAAAAAGCTTTTACCTCGATAATCTCCGATATCCGGGAGACCCGGGATATCGCTGAGGCTGTGGCTTGGGGCCATGAACTTGGAGAGCCGGGTGATGTAGTCTTGCTGTCACCGGCATGTGCAAGTTTTGACTTGTTTAAAAATTATGAAGATCGCGGAACACAATTCCGTGTGGCAGTAGAGAAACTAAAACCGAAAGCCATCGCATGAATCAGTTTAAAGCATGGATAGACAGGAATTTCAAAGGCGACCCGATTATTTGGGGCATTGTCATTCTATTGTCTCTTTTCAGTATTCTGGTGGTGTATTCTGCCACGGGTTCTTTGGCGTATAAATATGCGGGCGGCAATACCGAAATCTATCTGATTAGGCATTCTATGTTGATTTTGGTGTCACTGGTCGTGATGTGGTTTGCACATAAGGTGCCTTATAGAAAGTATGCCGTCTATGCCCGATTGGGAGTGATTATTTCTATTCCGCTTCTGCTGGTGACATACTTGTTTGGCTCCAACATCAATGAGGCTAATCGTTGGATCACCATACCTGTAATCAACCAGGCATTTCAGCCTTCGGATCTGGCAAAGCTAGCCCTGATCGCATCCATTGCAGGAATGCTAGCCAAGCGGCAGAATAACATTAAAGACTTTAAGAGCACCTTCGTGCCAATTATTATCGCTATCGGATTGATCAGTGGATTGATCGCCATGGCCAATTTCTCCACAGCCATTCTGCTTTTGATGACCTGTCTTCTGATCATGTTTATCGGTCGAGTGCCTGTCAAGTATCTGGCGATGGTGCTGATGGTTGGTATGTTGGGTTTGATAGCAGCGGGATTTATAGGGCAAAGAGGTGCTACGCTTGTGTCACGGGTTGATGACTTTATGAACAAGGACGAAATCCCTTTTCAGGCTGAACAATCCTATATCGCGATAGCAACAGGTGGGATAAGTGGGAAAGGCCCTGGAAACAGTGAGCAGAGGAACTCGCTTCCGCATCCTTATTCGGATTTTATCTATGCCATCATCATCGAAGAATATGGGCTGATCGGAGGTTTTTCCGTGCTCTTCCTTTACCTCGCACTTCTTTACCGAGGAATGAGGATCGTGGCAAATTCGAATAAAGCATTTGGAGGATTGCTCTCTGCGGGATTGAGTTTCGCATTGGTGATTCAGGCCTTGGTAAATATGGCAGTGGCAGTTGGATTGGGACCCATTACAGGGTTGCCACTTCCACTTCTGAGTATGGGGGGGACATCCTTGGTGTTTACGGGGATATCCTTGGGAATTATTCTCTCGGTAAGTCGTGGTGATCATCAGGACGAATCGCAGACTAGCTCTGCTTTTAGCAATAGAACAAGACTTAAAACAGCATAATTATTAACGCACAGCGCACATATCGCATTTTGATCAGTGGTGGAGGCACCGGAGGGCATATCTATCCGGCTATCGCTATTGCCACTGCCTGGATGGAAAAACATCCCGGCAGTGAGATCTTGTTTGTGGGTGCGTTGGGTAAAATGGAAATGCAGAAAGTCCCTGAAGCAGGGTATAAGATCAAAGGACTTCCGGTTGCCGGTCTGCAAAGAAGCTTATCCTTGGAAAATCTCAAATTTCCTTTCAAGCTATTAAAAAGTCTGTCTCAAGCTTCGAAAATCATTACTGATTTTAAGCCGGATGCAGTGGTGGGAGTAGGAGGCTATGCCAGCGGACCAGTGCTGTATGCTGCGCAAAGAAATGGTATTCCCACGCTGGTACAGGAGCAAAATTCCTATGCCGGTTTGACTAATAAAATTTTGGCTAAAAGGGCCAAAAAAATCTGTGTTGCTTATCCGGAAATGGATCGCTTTTTCCCGGCTGATAGAATTGCCTATACAGGAAACCCTGTGCGCAAGGACATTCTGGAATTATCAGGAAAAAGGGAAAGAGCCATAACGCATTTTGGATTGGATCCGGCTAAGAAAACCCTGCTGGTGCTGGGTGGATCTCTGGGGGCCAGGACGCTCAATCAAGCAGTATTGAAAGATATGCAAAAACTGGATGAGGAAGGGTTTCAGGTGCTTTGGCAATGTGGCAAGTTTTATTTCCAAGAAATGAAATCCAAGCTTGCCGATTCAGGCCTGACAACAATTCACCTGAAAGAATTTATCCTCGAAATGGATTTGGCTTATGCCATAACCGATGTGATCGTATCCAGGGCCGGAGCACTTTCGGTTTCAGAACTTTCACTTGTGGGCAAGCCGGTGATTTTCATCCCATCTCCCAATGTGGCTGAAGATCATCAGACTAAAAATGCCATGGCATATGTGAGTCATGATGCCGCGTTGCTGTTGAAGGATGCGGAAGCAGTAGGTGCTTTGGAGCAAAAAGTAAATGAGCTAATGAAGGATAGTAAGCTGTCCGAAGCATTAGGGAAAAATATAAAAAATCTGGCTAAGCCGAATGCAGCCAATGCCATAGTAGAGGAATTAGAACAATTGATTGCATGAGTTTCGAAGGTATAAATAGCGTCCATTTGCTCGGTATCGGAGGCATAGGCATGAGTGCTTTGGCCCGATGGTTCCGTCATGAAGGATATGCTGTGTCCGGCTATGATCGTACACCTTCGCCGCTTACGGATGAATTGATTGCAGAAGGGATGCAGATTTCTTTTAGCGACCACTTGGAAGCTATTCCTGGCCACATTAGCAATGGTGCTGATAAGGCATTGATAATTTGGACACCGGCGATGCCAAAGGATAGTGCCCAGCTGAATTTCTTTATGGAAAATGGCTTCAAGCTCAAAAAGAGATCCGAAGTGCTGGGCATGGTGACGAGTTCTTACTATACCATCGCGGTAGCGGGGACACACGGGAAGACTACCACATCTTCCATGATTGCCCATATGCTAAAGTCCGCCGGAAAACCTGTGGTGGCATTTCTTGGAGGCATTACCCAGAACTATCAGAGTAATCTGATTCTCGGGAGCAAAAAGGCAAAAGAACCGGCATTGGTAGTGGTGGAAGCGGACGAGTTTGATCGCTCTTTCCTCAGGCTTCATCCCAATGAGATAGTACTCACAAGTGCGGATCCGGATCATTTGGACATTTACGGAGATGAGCAGCATATCTTGGATGGATTCTTGGAATTTGTCCATCTGATAGATAGAAAAGGGAGATTATACATTCAGCAACATGCCGTGCAAAGACTTGGAGAAGGAAGACTTCCGAAAGTGCCTACACGGGAGTATGGATTGAGATCAGCAGGAATCAGTGCTGAGAATATTCAGGCGAAGCCCGGGTCCTTTCTCTTTGATTATTTGGATGGGAAGCAGGAGATCAAAGGTCTGGAACTGTTTATCCCCGGCTTCCATAACGTGGAAAATGCATTGGCGGCAATTGCCATAGCATTGGATCACCATATATCTGTGGAGCAAATTAGAAAAGGGATTAGCTCTTTCAAGGGAGTTAAAAGAAGGTTTGAGATTCATGTGAATGATGGTAACCGTGTCTTCATAGATGACTATGCACATCATCCCGAAGAGATCAAGGCCTGCTTAAGTTCAGTGCGTGCTATGTTTCCTACGAAGAAGTTAACTGTGGTTTTTCAGCCGCATTTGTTTTCTAGGACTAGGGATTTTGCCGAAGGCTTTTCCGAAAGTCTTTCGCTTGCAGATTCTGTGATTTTGTTGGACATCTATCCGGCTAGAGAACTCCCTATAGAGGGGGTAACTGCTGCGATGTTGCTTGATGGGATCAATACAGATCACAAGGAATTAGTGGCAAGAGAGGATTTGATGAATCATTTGGAGCAGAATCCTCCGGAGGTTTTGGTGACCCTGGGAGCAGGAGATATAGATCGTCTGGTGCCGGTAATCGCTTCTTGGATGAAAGAAGGACTAAACCGATACGCATTATGAAATCGACACGATTAAAATCATCATTAAAACACACTATGGGCAATGATTATTTTAATCGTCAAAGATTCCATCTGACCTATAAAAGTAAATTATAAACAGATGAAAAAGGCAAAAGTAAAGAAAACACTCGCTTTTATAGTGCTAAGTCTTGTAGTGGTAGGCTTTATAGGATTTGTTGAAAAGCAGACCTTATATAAAACCTTCCAAGGTACAGAAATAGATATTGAGGGAGTGAGCGGTGTTTATTTCGTGGAGGATGCTGAAATCATGAAAATCCTCAGTCAGGCGTTTCCTGACTTGAAACCGGGGGTGATGTTGAAAGAGGTGCCGATGAAAGCAATTGAAACTAGACTGATTGGGCATCCTTTTGTGAAATCTGTGGAAGCGATGATCGGCCAGAAAGGCATATTGAATTTGAGAATTAGCCAGCATCAGCCGATCGCAAGAATTGCGCAACCGCTGGGAGCTGATGGATACATTACTACAGAGGGCAGAGTGATTCCCACGTCTACTTCATACACCAGTCGGGTATTGATTCTGGAAGGGGATTATGCAGAAATGCTGATGGACAAAGGGGATATCAAGGCAGATATGCCGGAGTTGATGGACTTGATTGAGTTTATTATTAAGGATGAGTTTTGGAATGCGCAGATCACTGAGGTGGAAGTGAATTCCAAGGATGATATCCGTCTTTTCCAGCAAGTTGGGAGGCAAGTCATCGAGTTTGGGGATGGACATGATATAGCGAATAAGTTTGACCGAATAGCGGTCTTTTACAAAGAAATATTACCCCGCAAAGGCTGGAATGCTTACGATCGGGTAAGTGTGAAATTTAAGGATCAAATAGTCTGTGAATAATAGCTTGGATATGGAAAACAAAGAACTAATAGTAGGGCTGGATATTGGGACAACCAAAATCTGTGTCATCGTGGGGCGCAAAAACGAGTATGGCAAACTCGAGGTGCTGGGCATGGGCAAGGCCGTTTCGGACGGAGTAGACCGTGGTGTAGTGACCAACATCGATAAGACTGTCCACGCTATTGAAAAGGCAGTGGAAGAAGCGTCAGAGATGGCGAATGTGGATATCGTAGATGTCATTGTGGGGATAGCCGGTCAGCATATCCAAAGTAAAATCCAAAGTGGCAGCATAATGCGTCAGCCTACGGATGATGAGATCACGATAGAAGATGTAAGGAGACTTTCCAGCGAAATGGAGAATATCCTTATTCCTCCGGGAAATACGATCATTCACGTAATGCCGCAGGATTACACCGTGGATTATGAAGGTGGCATCAAAGATCCTGTAGGGATGTCAGGTACACGTCTGGAAGCAGATTTCCATATCATCACTGCTCAGACTACCGCTATCAACAATATCAACAGATGTGTTCGCCGCGCAGAATTACTTTCCAAGCAGTTAATTCTTGAGCCATTAGCGAGTTCACTTTCTGTATTGAGTGATGACGAGAAAGAAGCAGGGGTTTGCCTGATCGATATAGGAGGAGGGACCACGGACATTGCTATTTTCTACGAGAATATTATCCGTCATACGGCAGTGATTCCTTTGGGTGGAAACATCATTACCAAGGATATCAAAGAAGGCTGTATGGTGATGCAAAATCAGGCAGAACTACTGAAGACCAAGTTTGGAAAAGCGATCACCGAAGAAGCGAATCCTAATGAAATCGTCTCAATACCCGGTCTGAGAAATAGAGCGCCAAAGGAAATTTCTATCCGAAATCTAGCTTCTATCATCCAGGCAAGAATGGAAGAGATCATTGAGATCGTGCAGAATGAAATCATGCAAAGTGGGCATTACAAAAAACTGGCAGGCGGAATAGTGCTGACAGGAGGGGGCTCCCAATTACAGTTTATCAGTCAGCTATTTGAATACATGACAGGGCTTGACACGAGAATAGGCTATCCTAATGAGCATTTGGGCAAGTCAGTGATCGAGGAAGTGAAGAGCCCAATGTATGCCACCTCTGTAGGCTTGGTGCTTGCCGGATTCAAAGCTCTTGATGATAGAGATCAAGGGTATGCAAAGCGCACGGCCAACGGTAAACCTATAAGAAGACCAAAAACAATGGAGATCAATCCAAAAGATATTTTCGATAAAATCGCCGGGAGACTTAAAGGAATTCTCAGCGACGATATCGGCGACGATATTAACTACTAGGGCTTATGATTGGGGGAGATTGCCGGCTTTGCTGCCAGTTTCCCCATTTAAATAACCACTAAAACAACCATAGAAAATTTCACCAATAACAATAAATATGTCAGATAACATGAAAGATTACAGATTTGATTTACACAAAAACCCCAAGTCGATTATAAAAGTAATCGGTGTAGGTGGAGGCGGATCCAATGCCGTGAACCACATGTTCGGGTTAGGGATTAAGGATGTAGAGTTTGTGGTAGTCAATACTGATGCCCAGGCTCTCAAATCAAGCCCCGTTCCACTTAGATTGCAGCTTGGAGCCAATCTGACCGAAGGTCTGGGCGCCGGTGCCAATCCTGAGCAAGGAAGAAACGCAGCCATAGAATCAGAGGATGAGATTCGCGAACTATTGGCCGATAATACCAAAATGGTATTTATTACAGCTGGAATGGGTGGAGGTACCGGTACAGGTGCAGCTCCTGTGGTAGCTAGGATTGCCAAAGAACTTAATATCCTTACCGTAGGTATCGTGACCGCTCCGTTTATGTTCGAGGGCAAAAAGAAGATGAATGTAGCCCAGGCGGGTATTGAGTCTCTTCGCGAGAACTGTGATACAGTACTGGTTATTTTGAACGACAAACTGAGAGAAATCTATGGTAATCTTGCCATTAGGACAGCTTTCAGCAAAGCGGATGATATTCTATCCACTGCAGCAAGATCTATTGCTGAGATCATCACGGTTCACCAAGATGTCAATGTGGATTTTGAAGATGTGAAGACAGTGATGAAAGATGCAGGAGCAGCTGTGATGGGTTCTTCCACTGAGGAAGGCGAAGGACGTGCAATCCGTGCTGCGGGTGCTGCTATCTCTTCTCCATTGTTGAACAACGTAGATATCAAAGGTGCAGAGAAGATCTTGCTTTCTATCATGTCCGGTGAAGACGAGGAATTGTCCATGGACGAGTTGAGTGAGATCACCGAGTATATTCAGGAGAAAGCGGGTGACAATGCAGAAGTGATCTTCGGGCAGGGGATAGATCCGGAATTGGGCAAAGCTATCCGTGTGACAGTGATCGCTACAGGTTTTGAGATGGATAGACTTGAAGGAACAGGAAAGAAAGTAGAAGCGCCAAAGGCTGTGGCAATTCCTGCACCTGCACCTAGCACTCCTGTGCAAGAAGTAGATGAAGAAAAAACGGTGATCAATTTGGATTCCGGAAAATCCGAGAAAGTAAAAGAAGAGCCGGTTGCTAACGGATCCACATTTGTGTTCTCCATGCCAAAAGCTCCCGCTCCTTCCCAAGAAGTGAAGCCAATGGCAGAAACTCCAAGGAGAGAAGAAGCAATAGAAGCTCCAAAACCGGCTCCTAAGAAAGAAAGCCTATTCACTTTCATGAAGCCTAAGGAAGAAATGAAAGCTGAAACTCCGAAGCCTGCTCAGGAGAAAATTGTACATGATCTTTTCGAAGAAGAGGAAGAAAAAATGTCCGTGCAAGAGCCTCAAAAAGAAGAGCCTGCCTCTCCTGCCTTTGCCAATGATTACTATGAGCAAATGAAGCAAAAGGCTATTCAGAGAGCGCATGAGCGTTTCGAAAAACTAAAAGGCAACCGTGCGTTCAACCCAACTCCGGAAGAATTGAAGGAGAAAATGGAAGTGCCTGCCTATCAGCGCAAAAATGTAGTGTTAAACGAGCCTCAGCATAGCTCAGAGCCTAGCATCAGCAAGTATAATCTAAGCGATGACAATGAGATTCTTGGAAACAATAGATTCCTGCATGATAATGTGGACTAAGTCCTAAAAATCAAGCAGCATGTCTGCCTGGGTTTGCAGCAAGTCCATGTACCGCCTGTTGGTGAGCAGGTTATCTGACATATTTTGCTCTATTTTAGCCAGTTTTGGCTTGAGAGCGAGGACATGCATTCCCAGATAATGGAAGATGTCGGTAAGGTGGCTCATTGCGATGCCACCGCCGCCTATTCCGGAAGAAATACCCACCAAAGCGCATTTTTTATTCCTGAACGTATTGGGATAGGTCATCCCGTCGATAAAGGTTTTTAGTATCCCGGGAAAGGAGCCATTGTACTCCGGTACTATGAAAACAAACTTTTTTCCATCCACCAATTGATCGTGGAATTCGTTATAAAGCTCATGCCTCCCATTATTTTCATACAGAGCATTTTCTATGAAATCACTTGGTAAGTTTTCTAATTCCAGAATTTCTGATTGCTCCCCTCTCTCTTTTAGGATACTCCGATAGAGCTCGGCAACAGTTTTGGAAACAGAATTCTTGCGGTTGGTTCCTACGATTATCTTGATCATTTTATGTTTTTTTCTGAAAGGGTTACATTCTTGCTCAGGCAAAAGTTCGAAGCTGGATGGTAATTTATATCTTTAGGCAGGCAAATTAATTCCTATGAACTACCTAAGTCAAATCTCAGAAGCAGCTTCTTTTATTCGTTCACAATATACTAGTGATGTGTCAATCGCGATCATTCTCGGAACAGGACTTGGTCATTTGGGCGATCAAATCAGCGTTGAGAAAGAAATTGATTATGCGGATATTCCCAATTTCCCGCTAGCTACCGTAGAGAGTCACTCTGGTAAATTGATTTTTGGGGAGCTTTCAGGCAAAAAAGTCATCGCTATGAAGGGACGTTTTCATTACTACGAAGGCTATTCCATGCAGGAAGTTACTTTTCCGATCCGAGTCATGAAGAAGCTCGGAGTGAAAACCTTACTTGTCTCAAATGCTTCCGGAGGGCTCAATCCAGACCAGGAAGTCGGGGATGTGATGTTGATCCGTGATCAAATAGATTTGTTTCCGGAGAGCCCGCTCCGTGGAAAGCATTACGAAGAATTTGGTCCAAGATTTCCTGACATGAGCGATGCGTATTCTTCAGATTTGGTGGCAATTGCCTTGGGTTTTGCACGAGAAAATGACTTCAGAGTACATACAGGAGTTTATGTAGGAGTGCAGGGGCCAAATCTCGAAACTCCGGCTGAATACAAGTATCTACGGGGAGTCGGAGCTGATGCAGTGGGGATGAGTACCGTGCCTGAAGTAATTGTGGCAAGACAAATGGGGATAGAGGTTTTTGGGATTTCTGCGATTACTGATTTGGGTGTAGAAGGAAAAATCATGCCTGTGACCATCGCTGCAGTACTTGCAGCTGCTGCCAAAGCCGAGCCTGTGATGGCTGAGATTATCAAGGAAGTGGTGAGGCAGATAGATTGAATAATTAACCACATAGAGGCATAGAGATCATAGGGTCTTCGAGGAACACAGACCAGTTTCTCTTTTTACTTTATGACTTGGTGGTTAAAAACGAAAACCACCAAATTCCAAAGAGCAAACAGCTTTAATTGGTGAATAGAGATCTACTATCAATAAATATTCTCATGATTTGGTTTTTGGGGAATAGCCTATTCAAAGGTTTGTTTCGCCGTGCCGTTGCGCCGCCGCGAGAACTCTTTACCAGCTAGTAGGTCTATAATCCTTTAGAAACTTCCCATTCCAATGCTTGCCTGTATTGATCCCATCAAATAGAGGGTCCAATACACGGGCAGCTCCGTCGACAATGTCTAATGGTGGCTGAAAGTCATGCAATTCTTGCTTTCGCTTAGCAAGTTCCACAGGATCCTCATCAGTTACCCAGCCTGTATCCACGGCATTGGTGTAAATCCCAAATTTGGGCAACTCGGCTGCAGAGGTCAGCGTCATCATATTCAGAGCGGCCTTGGCCATATTGGTATGGGGATGCCTAGCTTCCTTATGAAACTGATGGAATTTCCCTTCCATTGCAGAGACGTTGATAATGTGCTTTTTGCCTGTATTATCTTTTTTCATGATGTTCACCAGGCGATTGCAGAGCACAAAAGGAGCTACAGAATTAACCAACTGTACTTCCAGCATTTCGTTGGTGTGGATTTCTCCCAGTTTCAGTCTCCAGCTGTTTGTCTTCCGAAGATCTACTTGCTGAAGGTCTGCATCGAGTTTTCCGACCGGAAAAATTTCCTCCGAACTTAGAGAGTTGTCTATGCTGTACGGGATTTGTGTAAGCTGGGCGGATGAGGTAAGTCCTATCCCGAGTTGTTTTCCATGCCAGGAAACAGGGAGATTTTTGCTTTCTCCCTCGGAAAATTCCTGACTGAGAATACGTATCTCTTGTAGGCAAGTATGATGGTCAGCAAGCAATTTTTGCAAAGATGAAGAAAGATCTGACCATGTCAAGGTTTCATTTTCCATCAAATGTTGATAAAAACCGCTTGGTCTCCGAACCGTCTGGGCTGCATTGTTGATTAGTACATCCAGTCGCTCATATTTTTGCTCGATGTAATTGCAGAAAATCTCGACACTTGGGATGTGTCTCAAGTCCAACCCATGAATGTGAAGTCGGTCGCTCCATTCGCTGAAGTCAGACTCCTTAGCATACCGGAGTGCAGAATCCACAGGGAACCTTGTCGTGGCAATTACTGTAGCTCCGGCACGAAGCATCATAAGGGTGATGTGGTAACCGATTTTCAGTCTGGAACCTGTGACCAAAGCTACTTGATCTCTCAGGTCTGTAGTCTGAAAGCGCTTGGCATAATTGAAATCCCCGCAACTTGTACACATAGTGTCGTAGAAATGATGTAGCCTATCAAAAGACTCTTTGCATACATAGCACTCTCTAGGAGACTCAAGCCGGATCGCTTCATCTGTCTCTCGGTCCGTCAAAGAAAGCATGCTTGGAGCGATGAAAATCGAGGCTTCACGGGCGGAGCGAATGCCGGTGGTTTTACGGGCACTTTTGTCTTTGTCGGCAATTTTCTTGCGATGGATTTTTTTGGCTCCTTTTTTTCGCTCAGCTAGTTCCTCTTTGGTAGGACGGGAAAATTGTCCCGCAGCTTTCAACAGCGCCAGCCTACTTTTTTTAGGAATGTCAAAAATCTGATCTGTATCCATATTCAGGCTCTCCAGTACAGTAATGCATTGAGCGATTTGTTCAGGCGTGATCTTCATTGGGATTACCGAGGTTGGTTCCTTTTCCATGGCTAGTGTGCTTACAAGGGCGCAAAAGTAAAGATTAAAAAATGGAAATGGTGGTGAGGTTATAGGATAGGACTGAAATACGCTTCTGCATTACGCTGGGCCTTCTAAAGAAAATTGCTGCTGAACTTCAATATGTATGACTGATAGTGTTTGATCTAACTGCTCTCCTTTTTTTGTCTCCTATGATATACTGGTTAATTCCTTGTTTTTAGCTTCGGCGAAAGTTGATCTCAATGTATTCTTCGCTCGCTTTGTGTTCCTTAATCCATGAATGTTTTTTACAATCATCTTAGCTCAGAAGCATGGTAAACGCAGGCTGAATAGTTGAAAATTTCCAATTATTTTTTAGATGCAATTTTCTGTATGAAAAATACAACTAATTTCTATTTTTTTTGCTATGAAGACGAAATGATCCAAAATTTAATTTCAATTTTTGAATCAGCTTTTGGATATGTAGTTTAAACCATATTTATGGAAAGTTACGTTATATGTCAAAATCTATATATTTTTTTAAACCAGATTTATTAAAAATTAATGAAATTATTTATTAGTTAATCAAATTTATACCCTATGGTAATAGTTTTATCATTTTTTTTTAAAAATTTAGATTTTTTTTCGAACTTCTTGTATCAGTATATAATTCTGTTTTTTCTGTCCTGTTCTTTTCTGGGCAGACATTTTTTGATGTTTTATTAAAATTCTCAAATTAATAGCCTGAGAACTCCGTTTAAACAATGAAATGACCGATAAATCAAAATAAACTCGGTTTTTTTGCTGTTTATTGTTTTTAGTATGAATTTTTAGTTTTTTTCAGTTATTTATTGTGACAAAACAAGTTTATTTAGTAATAAACACATATAGTCTAGCTGTCGGGGTATATTTTTTTATTCAGTTGAAAGCGATTTTATTTAGGCATCAACCAAATAAATACCTTATGAGAAAAGCTTTACTAAGTGTTGTTTTGCTCCTGACTTCAGTCCTCTGTTTTGAGGCTATGGCGCAACAACGGGTAATTACCGGTACGGTAGTTTCCGAAGAGGACGGTCTCGGTTTGCCGGGTTCTACCGTCATGGTGAAGGGTACCACAGTGGGAACTACCACCGACATAGACGGCGGTTATTCCATCACAGTACCTGATGGTTCTAATGTCCTGGTGTACTCTTTTATAGGATTAAAATCCTCAGAGGAAGTAATCGGGAACAGAACAGTTATTAATGTCACTCTTATGACCGATGCTGCACAACTAAATGAAGTGGTTGTGACGGCGATTGGAGTAGAGAGAGAAAAGAAAGCGCTGGGATATGCGGTGACCTCAGTTGGTAGCGAGCAGCTGGAGAATAGGCCTGAGCAGGATGTGGCCCGTGTATTACAGGGAAAAGTACCTGGAGTGAGTATTACTTCTACCAATGGGATGTCCGGGTCGGGCACAAATATGGTGATAAGGGGCTATTCCACTGCTACAGGATCAAATCAGCCCTTGTTTGTAGTAGATGGCGTGCCGTTTAATACCAACACAAACGCCACGAATAGTTTTTCTACAGGCGGAGCAACCACCTCGTCCCGTTTCTTGGACATAGATCCAAACAACATTGAGAGTATGTCGGTATTGAAAGGCTTATCGGCTACAGTTTTGTACGGTGATCAGGGTAGAAACGGTGTAATATTGATTACTACCAAATCGGGTTCTTCCAAGCGCAAAAATGCTGAGGTGACCATCAATCAGTCCTTTTTTTCAAATAAGGCTGCGTCTCTTCCCACTTTTGGTACTGAGTATGGAAATGGTTTTCAGCAGGCTCCCGGCTTCTTCTTTTCCAACTTTGGGCCAAGGTTGGATGAAGGACTAACTATAAATCATCCCATTGCGTCCTCTTCCGTTGCTGCGATCAGAAATGCATTTCCTGAATTTTGGGTGGATGGCATAGTGGGTGGAACTCCCATACAGTATGAATACAAGGCTTATGCAGATCCTTCGGAGGTCTTTTTTCGGACCGGGTTGGTGAGCAATTCATCCGTTCAGGTCAGTGGGGGTTCTGACAAGACGAGCTTTAGTGCAAGCTTTGGTTATACAAATGACGAAGGCTTTACTCCCGGCAATAAATTGGTTAAGTATAATTTTGGTTTGGGGGTTAATTCGGCTGTTACAGATAAGTTGAGTATCAATTCCTCGTTCACATTTGCTATTACAGATCTTGAGACTCCTCCTGTAAATGCTGCGCGGGGTTCCGGTCCGGATAATGGCGTGCCTTCTGTGTTTGCACACGTACTGTATACCCCTAGGTCCGTAGATCTTGGAGGACTGCCATTCGAGAATCCAATTGATAATAGTTCGGTTTACTTTAGAGGCGGAAATGATATCGTAAACCCGCTTTGGCTGGTGAAATATTATAAAAACACCTCGGATGTAAAGCGTTTTTTCAATGCGACTTCCCTGGTGTATGATTTCAACGACAATTTCTCGGCTACCTATAGAATTGGTTTGGATACCTACTCTGAATTGCAGGAAGCCATGTACAATAAGGGAGCGGGCAGCGGCGATGCTTCTGTCCAATCCGGTTACTATCGGACCATTAATATCGTAAACACAATTTGGAATCAGGATCTTGTGTTAAATTGGAAGAAGGAGTTTTCTGACAAGATTGGTTTCAATGCGTTGATAGGAGGAAATAGCAGGTATGATACGTACTCTCAAAACGGAATAGTCTCTCAGGGACAGTTAGCATTTGGGTTGTTTAGACATAATAACTTTACTAGCTCGGCTTCTACAGAACCATCGGCATTTGGGGGTAGGAGTCTGAATACTACCGAAGAGCAACAGAGATTAGGAGTGTATGGAACAGTTACATTGGATTACTCCAACTATTTGTATCTGAACATTTCTGCAAGAAATGACTGGACTTCAACAGTAGAAAAAGAGAACCACAGAATTTTGTATCCTGGAGCTTCTGTTTCTTTCATTCCGACTTCGGCGTTCAATTGGAATTCTGCCACATTGAATGAAATGAAATTAAGACTAGGTTATGGGACGTCTGCCGGTTTTCCTTCTCCATATCGTACGCGAAATACATTGGATCAGAATGCGATAGCATTTTCTAGGGACGGTTCTGTGACCCAGACCCACTCTGTTTCAAATCAGCTGGGTAATCCAAACTTAAAGCCTGAATTGATAAAGGAATTGGAGTTTGGTGTGGAAGCAGCGATGTTCAACGGGAAATTAAATTTTGATATCTCTTTGTTTGAGAAAAACACGAGTAATTTGATTACCGATTCTCCTATTGATCCCGCAACAGGTTTTACCACGACGCTTATTAATATAGGGAATATCAGGACTAGAGGGGCTGAACTTCAGGCAAATGTAAATCCTATCTCTACGGCTTCAGGTTTCAATTGGAACTCGATTGTAAATTGGAGTTTGTACAGGTCCATTACTACCGATTTGGGAGCAGGGCTTACAGAAGTTGTTATTTCCGGTACTACTGCGTTAGGCAACTTTGCCATACCAGGCGAACCCTTCAATGTAATTAAGGGAACCGGTTTTGCCCGGGACCCGGATGGTAATCCTATAGTGCTTTCCGACGGTATTTACCAGGCGGATCCGGAGTTGAAAATAATCGGAGATCCAAATCCTAAGTGGACGGGATCGTGGATCAATACCTTCTCCTTCAAAGGATTTACTTTGACGGCAATGATGGAGTACAGACATAAAGGAGATGTGTATTCTACTACTGTAACATCTACGCTGGCCAGGGGTGTGACCAAGGATCCGGTGGCGGATAGAGAGCTCGCCTTTATCATGCCGGGTGTGAGACAAGACGGTGTAAACGAAGACGGTACTCCCCGCTATATCAAGAATGATATCCAGATAAGTGCTTCTGATTATTTTTTCTCAGGCTATCAGGGCAGAACCAATGAGCCGAACCTTTTTGACGGCTCTACTGTACGGCTCCGGGAGGTTTCTTTCGGGTATGAGGTGCCTAAGGGCCTGATTGCAAAAACTCCGTTTAAAAGAGCTTCAGTAGCGGTAAGTGGTACGAACTTGTGGTTTAGAGCACTTAATTTCCCTCCAAACATGAATTTTGATACGGATGTATTAGGAACAGGCGTGGGAAATGGTCTTGGCTTTGATTTCGTGACCGGTCCTAGCTCCAGAAGATTTGGTGGAACTGTAACGCTTACATTCTAATTCCCAAAAACTGATACTAAAATGAAAAGATATATATATAGTCTCATCTGCGCAGTAATGTTGCTTTTGGTTTCTTCCTGTGAGCTCGATCTTCTGGATGATCCAAATAAAGTGACTCCCTCCATAGCATCCCCCAATTTCCTGTTAAACAGGATCCAATTGGATTATAAGGACTTTTATAATGCATTGAGTAACTCGGGCATGAGTTTGACCCGAATTATCAATCAGGGAAGTGCTCAATATGAAAGTGCCTATACGCCACAGTCGACAAATACTTGGTGGTCTAATTCCTATGCCAATATTCTTGCGGATGTTAATTTTCTGGTGCCATTGGCAGAGGAGCTAAACTACCAGAGACATCTGGGTATAGCGAAAACAATAAAAGCAATGGTGCTTTTTAATTTGGTGGATTCCTATGGTGATGTTCCCTTAAGTGAAGCCCTCGATCCTTTAAACTATTTTCCAAAGGTTGATCCCGGCGCTTCGGTTTATGAAGCTGCATTTCAGGCATTGAAAGAGGCTTCTGTGCATTTTACGGCAACTACCTCCATGGATACCACTCCGCTAAATGATTATTATTATGGCAGAGATTATGCGAAATGGATTAGACTGGTGAATACGTTAAAGTTGAGATACTACATCAATACTAAGTTGGTGAATCAGGCTGGATCTACCGCCGGTATCAGTGCTTTGATTGCAGAGGACAATATGCTTAAAGTAGGTGATGATTTCGTTTTTAGATTCGGTACCTCAAATGCTAACCCTGATTCTAGGCATCCAAACTTTACAGGGTCGTATACATCGGGTGGGGGGACATATCATTCTACCTATTATATGTGGCATATGACTGAGGCTAAAGGTTTTGATGATCCTAGAGCTAGGTACTATTGGTATCGGCAAGTAACGGTAAATTCTACAAATCCTGATGAAATCGAGTGTATTACGCAGATTGCGCCGCCTCAATATTTAGTGGGGAATTTTATTTACTGTCTTCCGGGTAAGAGAGGTTACTGGGGACGGGATCACCTAGACCCGGATGGTGTGCCGCCTGATGGATTGAAGAGAACAGTGTGGGGATTGTATCCTGCCGGTGGCAGATTTGATAACGACTCGGGTGCTCCTGTCAACAATCCATCATTGGGGGCGCAAGGGGCAGGTTTGTATCCTATTATGTTGGCTGCATATGTTGATTTTATGCTGGCTGAGGCTGCGTTGACTCTCGATACAGATGCTGTAGCGGCGAAGTCTTACATGCTTTCTGCGGTGAAGAAGCATATGGATTTTGTTACCAATTTTGCGGATGCTTCCCGGGAAGCGACTAACGTATCGGATTTCTATGCAGGTCAAAATCGTGACATTGCCGCCGATGTTGCCGCTTATCTCACCTATATAGGCAGTGAGTACGATGCTGCTTCAAATAAAATGTATATCGTAGGTCGAGAGTATTGGTTGTCTTTATTTGGTAACGGTGTAGAGTCTCTTAACCTTTATAAGAGAACCGGCCAGCCGGAAAAAATGCAGCCCGGTCTTGAACAGGATCCGGGAGTGTTCCCCCGCTCATTCTTGTATCCGAACAACTACATGGTCACAAATAACAATGCTGTTCAGAAATCCGGTTTGGGAGCACAGGTATTCTGGGATACCAATCCGGCCGGAAATGCTTGGGTTTACTAATCTCTTAAATAGATACAATATGAAAATGTTAAAATATAGTTTAGGAGCCTTGCTTAGCGCTGTAGTGCTATTTAGTTCCTGCCGTGATTTTGAAGATCCGAATATTCCGTATTCTGAATTTGATACGGGAGCATATTTGAGAACAATCTCGAGAACAACCAAGCCTTTTGATTTCTCAGATATTGGCAATTCCACATTTGCTTTGACGCTGGAGGCGGTGGATATAGAGGATGGTGCGACTGTGGAGACGGTTGAGGTTATGGTACAGCATAGAAGATTGATTCCTGATGTGGGCTTGGAGTATACTCCTGCCGCCGCTCCTGTATTGGTGAAAACACTTCAGCTTTCGGATTTTGCTCCAAATAATGAATCTCGGTTCTTGCGGACCAGCTTTGTGATTACGGCAACCGAAGCTTTGGCGGTGATTGGTTTGACTGATGATTATTTGGACTGTGATGACGTTTTTGAATTCAGCCTGAACTTGACGGACAAATTCGGCAGGTCTTTCAATAGAGACAATGTCTCGGGAAACATAGCAGGAGCCCCATTTTATAACTCTCCATTTCAATATTTTGTAGACGTGGAATGTGAGTAATTCAGTGTAAATAACTATGTGTGAGTCAAAAGGCAGCGCTTAAGGTGCTGCCTTTTTTTGTAAAATCTTATTTGCCATTAAAGTCTCCGTGCCGCACTCACTCATGGGAAAACGGTTAGTGAAGACCTTGCTTGATAACACGAACGGCAGCAGTGTTTTTTTTGAAAGTCTGTTTTAATCACAGAGTGGATAGGTTTTTTTATACTGTTGAGTGTTTTGGTTTCTCTGGAAGCAGGCTCTAATTTGCGCTTTAGTCCCTGCTTGCGAAGTTTAGATCCCTGTTTGGAATGCGTAACCGGGATATTGCAGTTTTATTGCATTGTCTAGAGCTTTTTTACAGACTTTATCGACGGGGTCAAATGGTGTATTCGGTAAGGCAAATAAGCGATTTTTTATTATTGAATTAAGGGCTTAGCTTTGAATTCTTCTTTAAGAACCAATTATGGATAAGTTTTCTTACATCGCTAACGCTCACGTGTCCTACATCGATGAGCTTTACTCTTCTTACAAGAGTGACCCAGAATCAATCGACCCAAGCTGGAAGGAGTTTTTCAATGGCTTTGACTTTGCACTAACCAATTATGGTGATGAAGATAATACCTCTTCTTCGAATGGGAAGGCTGTTGCTCCTGCAAAAAATGGCGCGCTGGCCACTCCCGGTACCATTATGGACATGGAGCAGTTACCTAAAGAAATTAAGGTAAGAGCGTTGATACATGCTTACCGATCCAGGGCTCACCTGAGATCCAAGACCAACCCTGTAAGAGAACGTAGAGATAGAAAGGCATTGATCGATCCTCAAGATTTTGGTTTGGGGCAAGAGGATATGAACACGGAGTTCCAAGCTGGAAACGAAATTGGGATCGGAACTGCTAAGTTGTCAAAGATATTAGATTCCTTGAAGTCTATTTACGAAGGGTCAGTGGGATTTGAGTACTTATATATCCGTGATCCGGAGATGTTGGATTGGTTCAAAACCAAAGTTGAAAAAGAGGCTTTAGCTTTTAATCCTACCCACGAAGAGAAAAAGAGAATCCTGTCAAAACTTAACCAAGCGGTAGTTTTTGAGAACTTTTTGCATACAAAATACCTCGGACAAAAGCGTTTCTCCCTAGAAGGCGGAGAAAGCACTATCCCGTTTCTGGACGCTGTGATCAACACTTCTTCCCAGCTGGGAGTGAGGGAAGTAATGATAGGAATGGCTCACAGAGGTCGGTTGAATGTGCTGGCAAATATCATGGGCAAAACCTATGAGCAGATTTTTTCTGAATTCGAAGGAACCGCAAAGCCTGATTTGACTATGGGGGATGGGGATGTGAAATACCACATGGGTTATTCCAGTGATATAGTGACACATAGCGAAAACAAGGTTCATTTAAAGCTGGCTCCTAACCCTTCTCATTTGGAAGCGGTGGATCCGGTGGTAGAAGGTTTCCTTCGCGCAAAAATCGATTCTGAATATAAAGGTGATTTCAAAAAAGCTCTTCCAATTTTGATTCATGGTGATGCTGCCGTTGCAGGACAAGGTATCGTGTACGAAGTGACTCAGATGGAAGGACTGAAGGGATATAATACAGGCGGAACTATCCACTTTGTTATTAATAATCAAGTTGGTTTCACTACTGATTTTGATGATGCCCGTTCTTCCATTTACTGCACTGATGTTGCCAAGATCATCGATGCACCCGTAATTCACGTAAATGGTGATAATGCGGAGGCGGTTGTATTCGCAGCCAAGCTTGCTGCCGAATTTAGACAGAAGTTCAGCCGTGATATTTTTGTGGATATGGTCTGCTACAGACGTCATGGTCATAATGAATCCGATGAACCGAAATTCACCCAACCGGAACTTTATAATATTATTTCCAAGCATCCGAATCCAAGAGAAATCTATGTGAAGCGCTTGGCTGAGCGTGGTGATATGGAGGCTAAATTAGCTTCGCAAATGGATGAGGAATTCAGACAATTGCTTCAGGACCGCCTGAATCTGGTGAAGGAAAAGCCACTTCCGTACCAAGCGACCCGTTTTGAAGAGGTATGGAGCAGCCTAAGAAGATCAAAACCTGAGGATTTCGACCAGTCTCCCGAAACAGGGATTAGTGAGGAATCGATTGAAAAAGTAGCTGAAGCATTGACAGTGGTGCCAAAGGGGTTTAAGCCACTTAAACAGATCGAAGCACAATTGAAGCAGCGTAAAGAAATGTTCTTCCAATCCAAATCACTGAACTGGGCGGCTGCAGAATTACTTGCGTATGGTTCCCTGACTCTGGAAGGAAAGACAGTTCGATTGACAGGTCAAGATGTGCAGCGAGGCACATTCTCCCACCGTCATGCGGTACTTCATGATGCTAATACCAATAAAGCCTACAATTCCCTCAAGGAAATGAAGGATAGAAAAGGTGAGTTTTACATTTATAACTCGCTACTTTCAGAATATGCAGTATTGGGTTTTGAATATGGATATGCCATGGCAAATCCAAATGCCTTAACTATCTGGGAAGCGCAATTTGGTGACTTCGCCAACGGCGCGCAGACCATGATCGACCAATTTATTACTTCCGGGGAATCTAAATGGCAGAAAATGAATGGATTGGTGATGTTGCTCCCCCATGGCTATGAAGGACAAGGTCCAGAGCATTCCAATGCCCGTCCCGAGAGGTTCCTTCAGCTGGCGGCAGAGTATAATACAATAGTAGCAAACGTAACGGAGCCTTCGAATTTCTTTCACTTACTAAGAAGACAGCTGGCTTGGGAATTCAGAAAGCCGTGTATCGTGATGTCTCCTAAGTCTCTTTTGAGGCACCCGAAAGTAGTTTCTCCACTTTCTGAATTTACCAAAGGTTCCTTCAGAGAGGTGCTTCCTGATACCACCGTGAATGCAAAAGACGTTAAGCGCGTGGTACTTTGCTCAGGCAAAATCTTCTATGATTTGGATGAAGCGAGAGAAAAAGAGAAAGTGAAGGATGTGGCAATTGTTAGGATCGAGCAACTGCATCCCCTTCCGAAAAAGCAAATGCTGGAAGTGCTGGCAGGTTACCCCGAAGCTGAAATAGTTTGGGTTCAGGAAGAGCCGTCTAACATGGGCTATTGGAATTATATTCTTAGGCTTCTTTACAAAGAATTGCCTATGGAAGTAATTGCCCGAAAAGCCAGTGCTTCCCCTGCGACGGGTTACAACAAGGTCCACGTGGAAGAGCAGAAGAATATTGTTGCTCAAGCGCTTAAATTGAAATAATCACAGCTGTCTGGTAAAGACATCCAAAATAATCATATCATTTTGTTCCTCTCTTTTTGACTACAAAAGAGAAAAAAAGAAAAACTTATGAGCAAAGAAATTAAAGTTCCGGCTGTAGGAGAATCCATCACGGAGGTGACGATCGGCCAATGGTTTAAAAAAGATGGAGACGAGGTTCAGATGGACGAAGTTCTATGTGAATTGGAATCCGACAAAGCCACATTTGAGTTGCCGGCAGAAGCTGCGGGTGTACTTAGAATCAAAGCTCAAGAAGGAGATGTGCTGGAAATAGGAGCTGTGATCTGCGAGATCGATGAGGCAGGAACTCCCGGTAAATCACCGGATACTAAGCCGGCAGAGGAATCCGGCAAAACTAAGGAAGAGCCCAAGTCCTCCGGCGCTAAGTCTACCGGAGAGGTAAAAGAGATGGTGGTGCCTACCGTAGGTGAATCCATCACTGAGGTTACCTTGGCTAATTGGCTAAAAAGCGACGGGGACTATGTGAAGTTGGATGAGATAATCGCGGAAGTAGATTCTGATAAAGCGACTTTCGAATTGCCTGCTGAGGCATCGGGAATTCTTCGCCATGTAGCCCAAGAGGGTGATGTGTTGGAGATTGGTGGAATGATCTGTAAGATTGAAGTGACAGAAGGCGAGCCGGCAGCGGCTGCATCTTCTGAATCTTCTTCCTCTACGCCTTCCGAAGCGGCCGGTTCAGGAAATACTAACTATGCTACCGGGCATGCCTCTCCTGCGGCTTCCAAGATTTTGGCTGAAAAAGGAGTTTCTCCGGAGTCAGTGAAAGGAACCGGAAAAGACGGTAGAATTACCAAAGAAGATGCCCAATCGGCTCAAAAGCCAGCCCCGGCTCCGGCAAAAGCTGAAAGCAAACCTGCAGTAAGTTCAGCGCCTGCACCTGTGGCAGGATCTAGAAATGAGCGCAGGGAGAAAATGTCTTCATTGAGAAAAACTGTAGCCAGAAGATTGGTGTCAGTAAAAAATGAGACAGCAATGCTTACCACATTCAATGAGGTGAACATGAAGCCAATCATGGATTTAAGATCCAAATTCAAGGAGCAATTCAAAGAAAAGCATGGGGTAGGACTTGGATTTATGTCTTTCTTCACCAAAGCGGTGTGCGTGGCACTTCAGGAATGGCCTTCTGTGAATGCAAAAATTGACGGAAATGAAATTGTTTTCAATGATTTCTGCGATATCTCTATTGCTGTGTCCGCTCCGAAAGGATTGGTGGTGCCGGTGATCAGAAATGCGGAAGCCATGAGTTTCGACCAGATAGAAAAAGAAGTTGTAAGACTGGCTGGAAAAGCCAGAGACAACAAACTTTCTATTGAGGAAATGACAGGTGGTACATTCACCTTGACTAACGGTGGAATCTTCGGCTCGATGATGTCCACCCCGATTATCAATGCTCCGCAATCAGCCATTCTGGGAATGCACAATATCGTTCAGCGCCCTATGGCTGTGAATGGGGAAGTGGTCATTCTTCCGATGATGTATGTGGCGCTTTCTTACGATCACCGAATCATCGATGGACGTGAGTCGGTTAGCTTCCTTGTAAGGGTAAAAGAATTGCTTGAAGATCCAACCAGATTGTTGTTTGGAGTTTAAAAAGTATCTAGTAACCAGTACAAAGTATCGGTTAGGGAGGTTATTAGGTGAGTGTACTGGAAAGCTTTCCTATTTTGATGCATAAAAGTTTCAATTGAAAGCAAGTGGAGGTCTTGATACTCGATACTTGCTACTAAAATCTAACAACATGTATGACGTTATAGTAATCGGTTCCGGTCCGGGTGGGTATGTTGCAGCAATTCGCTGCGCACAGCTTGGATTGAAGACTGCCATTGTTGAAAAATATCCTACGCTTGGAGGTACTTGTCTTAATGTAGGCTGTATCCCTTCCAAAGCCCTTTTAGATTCCTCTGAGCATTACCACAATGCGGCCCATACGTTCAAAACTCATGGGATAAACCTGAGCAATCTGAAGGTAGATCTGAAACAGATGATCAGCAGAAAGGATGATGTGGTAAAGCAAAATACAGATGGGATTCAGTACCTGATGAAAAAGAATAAAATAGACGTTCATCAGGGAGTTGGTTCATTCGTGGATAAAACCACCGTGAAAGTCACCAAGGACGACGGATCATCTTCAGATATTCAGGGGAAAAACATCATCATTGCAACAGGCTCGAAACCATCATCTTTGCCTTTCATCAAGCTGGACAAAGACAGAGTGATCACCTCTACAGAAGCATTGAATCTGAAAGACATTCCAAAGCATCTAGTCGTGATCGGCGGTGGTGTGATTGGTTTGGAACTGGGTTCTGTCTATGCGAGAATGGGAGCAAAGGTTTCAGTGATTGAATTTATGGATTCACTTATCCCTACCATGGATCGTACCATGGGCAAGGAACTCCAAAAGTCTTTGAAAAAAATCGGTTTTGAATTTTTCCTAAAGCATAAAGTGACTTCAGTGGAAGCCAAAGGCAAAGAAGTTACTGTAAAAGCTGAAGATTCTAAGGGAGAAACGATCGAAGTAAAAGGTGATTATGTTCTGGTTTCTATCGGCAGAAGACCGTACACCGATGGCTTGAATGCTGAGGCTGCCGGAGTGAAGATCACCGATAGAGGTCAGATCGAAGTCAATGATCACTTGCAGACCAATGTGCCGAATATCTATGCGATCGGAGACGTGGTGAAAGGTGCCATGCTTGCGCATAAGGCTGAAGAGGAAGGAGTTTTTGTGGCTGAAACTATCTTGGGACAAAAACCTCATATCAATTATAATCTGATTCCTGGAGTAGTGTATACATGGCCGGAAGTAGCTGCTGTAGGTTTTACTGAGGAGCAGCTGAAGGAAAAAGGCATTAAGTACAAAACAGGAAAATTCCCATTCATGGCTTCCGGACGTGCGAGAGCGTCTATGGATACAGATGGATTGGTGAAGGTTTTGGCAGATGCTGAGACAGATGAGATTCTAGGAGTGCATATGATCGGCCCAAGAACTGCGGATATGATCGCTGAAGCGGTGGTAGCTATGGAGTATCGGGCATCAGCGGAGGATATTTCCAGAATGTCTCATGCACATCCGACTTACACAGAAGCGTTCAAAGAAGCTTGCCTTGCAGCGACAGACAATAGAGCACTGCATATTTAAGTTGGTAAAGAGAATTATAGAAGAGACCATTCGGAGAGATTCGGGTGGTTTTTTTCTTTTTGGGGAAAAATAGTTTACTTCCATTATGAAGTTTAAAATTGCCATTCTGGGTGCGGGTAATGTAGCTTGGCACTTGGCGCCCGCATTGGAAGATGCCGGACATGTGATTACAGAAGTTTACGCCCGAACTATCAAAAGCGCAGAGCAAATCACGGATCGGGTCTATTCCGGTGAGCCCAAAGATGATTTGGATTTCTCAGCCAGTGAAGCAGAGATTTTTATTATGGCTGTCAAAGATTCAGCGATTCTGGACTTGGCAGATGAGATTATTCTGCCTGAGGATAGCATTTTGGTGCATACTTCAGGTTCTGTGGGATTAGATATGTTGAATTACAGCTCAGCTACCTATACCGGGATTTTTTATCCCTTACAATCTTTCACCAAAGGGCGGAAAATTGAATTTGATGAGGTGCCGTTTTTATTGGAATCTGATGATGAAGAGACACTTCAAAAACTAAAAAAATTGGCTAAAAGTCTGTCTCCACTCACGTATACTGTGCGGTCCAAGGATAGGAAAGCCATGCATATTGCAGCGGTTTTTGCTAGTAATTTTTCCAATCATATGATAAGAATCGCTGAAGAAGTGATGCGGAGGCAGGGATTGGATTTTGATATGCTGAAACCACTGATCATTGAGACGATTTCCAAAAGCTTACAGATTGGGGCAAAAGCAGCTCAAACCGGTCCTGCAATACGCGAGGACTACGAAACTCTGGAAGACCATCACAGATTTTTGAGTTACAATGAAGGAATTGCTGAAATCTATCGATTAATCTCCCAGGATATTATCGATAGCTGATCAGTACGACCAGGTTCCTGCTTCTCTTTTTTCAAACTTCCCTATGACATGATTGTTCTTTTGTTCCGTCCATTTATCATGATTGTTTTGGTACATCTTTCAGCCTAAGTTCGAATAAGTCGGTTCTTCGATCTTTTAGGTTTCGTACACTTCCAAATTCATTCAACTCTCTAAGGAGCGAAAGATCCACATCCGCGATTAGTGTCATCTCATTGTTTGGAGTGGCTTCAGCTTTGATGCCGTTGCTTGGGAAAGGAAAGTCACAAGGGGTAATCACCATGGACTGCGCGTATTGCATATCCATGTTGTGAACCTTTGGCAGATTTCCTACGCTTCCGGCCATGGCTACATAGCATTCATTTTCTATAGCTCTTGCCATAGCACAATTACGGACGCGGGAATAGCCATTTTGCGTGTCGGTAAGGAAAGGGATAAATAGAATGTCCATGCCTTCATCGGCTAATATTCTGCTTAATTCCGGGAACTCGGCATCGTAGCAGATCAATATCCCGATTTTGCCACAATCCGTATCAAAAGCTTTTAAGACAGTACCTCCTTGCATCCCCCAGACCTTAGCTTCCAGCGGTGTAATGTGAAGTTTTTCGTAGGATTCAATCGATCCGTCACGTTTGCAGAGGTAACCTACATTATACAATTTATCATTTTTGATCTTCGGCATGGAGCCGGTGATGATGTTGATATTGTAGGAAACAGATAATTGGGCAAAGCGCTTGACAATTTCGTCGGTATATTTTGCCAATCCACGGACTGCCTGTGCTTCGCTTAAATGATTGAATTCCGCCATCAGTGGCGCATTGAACAGCTCGGGAAAAAGGGCAAAATCGGAACGATATCCTGACACGGCATCGATAAAATACTCAGCTTGCTGCATGAGTTCATCCAAATTATCATACAGACGCATTTGCCATTGGATCAAGCCAAGGCGTACTATGGTCTTGTTGGTTGATGCTTTTTTGTTGGGTTTTTCGTAGAATATATTATTCCATTCCAGCATCACGGCAAATTCACTCGAAGCTGAATCACCTTCCAGATAATTTTTCATAATCCGTGCAGGATGAAAATCGTTGGCCAGCTGGAAATTCAAAACAGGGTCGTAAATCTCCTTGAGCTTTACTTTTTCCAAGTATTCTTTTGGTCCCATTTGATCCGAATACTTGTGGTAGTTGGGGATTCGCCCACCAAAGACAATTCCCTTTAGATTCAGCTTTTCGCAAAGCTCCTTCCGGTAATCATATAGTCTCCGGCCCAACCTCAAGCCTCGGAATTCGGGTTTGATGAAAACATCAATTCCATAAAGCATATCGCCGGCATTGTTGTGATTGTCGAAAGTGAAGTCGGTGGTGATGTCTTTGTAGGTATGTTCTCCCTCCAGCTCGGCATCGTTTACCACGATAGAAAGCGCACAGCCTGCCAATTGATCGTTTATCTTGATGACTACCTGTCCTTCAGGGAATTTAGTGATTAAAGTTTCTATTTGATTTTCGTCCCAATGTGACCCGGGCATACTTCTGTATGCTTCGATCATAGCTGCTTTTAGATCTTTATAATCCGAGGGCTGAAGATAGGATAGTGATATGTTTTCTACTTGAGTGTTGTCCATATGTTCGGATTGAATAGGCGGATTAAAATCTTTTAAAAAAAAGATAAAGAGAGAATTTGAAGTGATGATTGGTCTAACTATGGGATATGTTTTATAGATAAGCATAGCGCATCTAACCAAAAAATCCTTTCCGTAATGGAAAGGATTTGAATAATTATACTGAGGGATTATTTAAGCCATGCAAGCTTTACCTCTTCAGGTGCCTTCATCCTATCTGCAAGTCTCATGTATCTATCAGACAATTTCACGAGATAATCTTGGGCTTTAGAGGCTACATCATTTAGTCCGGTTAAGTGTTCTATCTTCCAAAGGTTGACTAAGTGATCGATGATTCTCGCATAATCCCAACCTGTGTAAATCCCAACTTTCTGAGTAATAGCTGAGAATTGGGTAAATAATGAGGGATTGGAGCTTCCTTCTCCCATCAATACAGCAGGCATTACGATTTGTTTTCTCATTAACTTTTCAAAAGCGATGATTGCTCCATTGGGATCAATGTCGAAAATAGCTGACATAAAGCTTTTGTAAGCCTTCTCATGCCTTGCTTCGTCTCCTGCGATCTGTTTGCAGATTCTTCCCAGCACAGTGTCTCCTGCGATATCCGCAAGTTTGCCTGTGTTTACATGGGAGACTTTAGTGGCCCTCTCCTGAAATGATGTATAAACGATAGCCTGATAGGGATCTCCGCCGGAATTCGGGTCAAATCCATTCATTAGCAATCTATGAATAGTTTGTTCTACGGCTTTCATGTCCACTCTTCCGGTCATGTACAGATATTTGTTGAGAAGATCGCCATGGCGGTTTTCCTCGGCTGTCCATGACTTAGACCATCTTACCCAGCCCGAAGGTGATAGTAAGTTTCTCTCAGGATTGATTCCTTCTAAAAGGTTGAAATAGGTCTGATAACTGGGAAGTGCTTCCTCAGTGATCATATTACCGACAAGAGAAGTCAGCACCGTATCAGGAATGCCTTCTGCTCTTTTTTGTAGAAATTTGATTTCATCGTAAATATCAGGATTCCCAAAATCAGGCAGGAAATCTGAAGGTTGCCAGCACTTGTCCGGGTCAACGAGGATATTGTCTACAGCATCACCAACAAGACCATCCAATTGAGAGATAACCTCTATGTTTTTTTCTAGTTCGTAATTTATTTCTCCTGATTTCATCATGGATAAATTTAGGTCCGAATTAAAAATAACTCGGTACAGTTTTGAATTAGGACAAATTTACTCACAAATGGACAAATTACTGATAGAAGTGTCTATCAATGATTAGGAATTCCTTAAGTAACCATCATACAAAGGATTAACCGAGCAAACCAAGTGGGTGTTATTTTTTGTTTTTATGATTTGCTCATTTTTGTCTTTTGATGGGGTGAATTTTCTTAAGTCACCTGCTCTCTATTTATAAGCAAATTTATGGCTTCTTAGTTCACCCAAGTGTAAAAGCCCCAAAGAAAGCTTTTACTCGGAGATTTAATAATCCAATTTGTATGCTACTACTTTATTTTTGAAGAAAGTCGGTACCAATACAATATTGTCCTCGGGGATGAAGCCTATGTCAGCTGTATTTGACTCCGCATCCTTAGTGTCCAGCATTAAAGTTTCCTCTTCGCCATTGACAAAATATATCTCTCCAGCCCATCGGGAAGCAATGTATTTGCCATCTCCTAAAATCACAAGACCATCACCGCCTGTGACATTTTTGTTCAGGATTTCAGCACTGCCATCGGCATTAAGCATCTTCAGGCCTGATTTGTCCAATCCATAAAGCGTTCCGTTGTCGGCGATGGCGATCCCATTGATAGATTCGTGTCCTTCCGTGACGGTGGAGATTTTGCCATCTTCAAGTAGGTGGACTTTACCTGTGTTCATATCAGTGAAATATACTTTCCCTTCATGCGTGGCAAGATCATTTAAGAAACCAGCTCCTTTAATTGGGTGTTTTTTACTGATTTTTCCTGATTCCAGATTTATTTCTACCAGCTGATCAATATCTGTTACATACAATTTTCCGTTGGTGATCCCCATTCCTTTTGGTGCATTAAGCCCTGTAACCCATGCTTGATTGACGATGTTTCCTTCTTTATCAATTATGGAAATTGATCCTTTTCCGTCTTTTTCTCTGGGATCACCTTCAATATTAGATACATAGATTTTTCCCGAGGAAGCATCGTATAGCACTGATTCATTAGTGATTAGTGTAGTGTCGGTTTCCCAGATTTTGGTTAGAGTTGGAGTTTTTACCACCTCCACTATCTCTTCTTCAGTGATTTCCTCTGTCTTTTGGGGGCTGCATTGTGCGAAAAGCAACGCTGATGATATGCCCAGAATGGTGAATTTTAGCGTAGTGTTCATAAGATTAAGATTTGGTTGTTTTCTAAGGTTGATTATTTATTGCTAGACAAAACAGTATTAATAGCATTGTCCATGTACTTTAACTTCAAGAGTAGAAGGTACAACAAAAGAACTTTTGTGTCAAAGATATGGGAAAGGACTTGGTTCTTCCAATATCAAAATTCAGGAATTTTGGTTGAGTTTTATTTTGGTTTTTTTTCGTATGTTAGATTGGATAGGGAGGATTTTAGTCGATTATTACAGCGAAATTCCAAAAATTGGTTTGAAGAATACATTCAAATGTTCAAAATCCTGAAAAATCTCCTTTAATGGATTATTTTATCTTCGAATATAAAATCGACTTATCTTAGGAGCTATTCTAACCTACCAACTTAATGAGAAAATATTTCAACGTTGCAATGCTGGCCACTTTGGTGTTGGCATGCACTACCAAAGGACAAGAGGAAACTGTTGACTATACCTTGCTTTCTGATGCTGAACGTCTGGAAATTGCGAAGGAAATTGCCCGTGAAACTATAATGGTGGATGGGCATGTGGATTTGCCCTACCGGATGAAAGTAGGAGGATTTACTCTTCAACGTGAAGTTTTGGATGTATCAGTGCGTACTCCTGATGGCAATTTTGACTTTCCAAGAGCAAAAGAAGGTGGGCTGGATGCTCCATTTATGTCTATTTATATTCCAGCAGGTCTTCAGCAGACCCCGGGTTCCTCAAAAGCTTTAGCGGATTCTTTAATACTGATGACGGAGCGTTTGGCAGAGACATTTCCGGATAAGTTTGCGATGGCCTATAGTCCTGCTGATGTAGAGACGAACTTTGCCGCAGGCAAAATCTCCTTGCCGATGGGGATGGAGAACGGATCTGCACTTGAAGATGATATTGCCAATGTGGCTTATTTTCATGGAAGAGGCATTCGCTACATCACTCTTACTCATGGCAAAGCCAACCTGATCGGTGACAGTAGCTATGATACCGTGAGATTATACAACGGCTTGAGCGAATATGGTGAGCAGGTAGTGGCTGAGATGAACAGGGTAGGGATCATGGTTGATCTTTCCCACGTTTCGGATGATACATTCAGAGATGCTTTGGCCATCACCAAGGTGCCTGTAATCGCTTCACATTCTTCTGCTAGGAAGTTTACACCGGGTTTTGAGCGAAATATGAGCGATGAATTGATCCAGGCTATGGCTGATAACGGAGGCGTGATGATGATCAATTTCGGGGGATCCTTTATAGATTCTGCCTACGCTGCGGGTACAGATAAAGTGCGGGAGCATTTGGTAAATTATATGGCTGAAAATAATCTGAGCCGTCGTGATTCGGCCTTTCAGGCCTATGCTGCGGAATATGCTGCTGCAAACAATCCTTTTCCTACGGTGCAGCGGGTTGCCGACCACATCGATCATGTCAAAAATCTAGTTGGGATAGAATATATAGGATTGGGCTCTGATTTTGATGGGGTGGGAGACTCTTTGCCGACTGGGCTGAAGGATGTTTCCATGTTTCCAAATTTGATTGCAGAGCTTCTAAAGAGGGGATACACCAGAGATGAGATAGAAAAGATATGTTATAAAAATGTATTTAGAGTTTGGAAGGCGGTGGAGGATTATGCTGCGGGGCAAAAATGAATTTCAAGTAAACTCAGAGGTATAAACCCTGTTTCTCGACTGAAGCAGGGTTTTACTTTTTAAACCCTATTTGCTTTCGCTTTCCCAGATTTGGCTTCAAAAGCTCTTCAATCATCTGATAGATGTGATTAATGTGTTCGTTTTGATTGGATTCAGCATCTTGCAATGCTTGAATTTTGTTCTGCAATTCTGAATAATTTAAAGCCCATTCTCGAATCTTTACGAAAATCCTGATAATGGAGATATTTACTTGGATAGCACGCGGACTATTGAGAACTGATGAGAGCATCGCTACTCCTTGCTCTGTAAACACGTACGGTAAACTACGACGGCCTCCCCAACTTGAGGTCGCAAATTGCGACCTCAAGTTTTTCCATTCTTCTGAAGAAAGCTGGAACATGAAGTCCTCAGGGAATCGATCAATACTTCTTTTGACTTGCTCATTGAGACGCTTCGTCTCCACAACATACATTTCTGCCAAATCACTATCCAGCATAACTTTTTGTTGGCGGATTTTGTGGATGAGCTGGAGGACCTGCTCTTCGTTTAAAAGTTAGTTCATAGATGTGGTTATTATAAAAAGTGTAAATCTAATATAGGAAAATCCGGAATTTTAAACATTCATAATGTCGTGAAATGACCGTACCTCGAATAAAATCCCGTCAAATTTTCCATATTCTGCTTTGAAAGCCCTGTTTTTCAGCCATTTTGACCGAAAAAAGTAATTGGAAGTAGGTTTGATAATACAGAGTGAGAAATGAAGGTGCGCTAAAGAGAATCTTAGAACCTCAATCTGTAAATTTAGACACCACTAATAACCCAACTATATGGACTTCAAACAATTCACTATAAAATCTCAGGAGGCAATCCAAAAGGCGTTGGAGTTGGCAACATCGGCAGGACAGCCGAATATTGAGCCGGCACATTTGCTGAAAGGGATTCTTTCGGAAGATGAGAATGTGACGGAATTCTTATTTAAGAAATTCGGAACAAGTAAGCAGTTGATCACTCAGAAATTGAATGAGCAATTGGCAAAATTGCCTACAGTAAGCGGCGGTCAGCAGCCCTACCTTTCCAATTATTCCAATCAGGTGCTGACCAAAGCAAAGGATTACCTCACAACCTTTGGGGATGAGTATGTGGCAATTGAGCATTTGCTGCTGGCGATATTAGCTAGTTCGGATGCAGCAGGAAAAATTTTGAAAGATCAGGGGATTTCCGAGAAGCCTTTGATCGAAGCTATCAAAGAACTTAGAAAAGGAAATAAAGTGACCGATCCAAACGCAGAAAGCAAATATCAGGCATTGGAAAAATACTCCAAAAACCTGAATGAAATGGCCAAGAAGGGAAAGATTGACCCTGTGATAGGTCGCGATGAGGAGATTAGGAGGGTACTTCAGATCTTGGCCCGTAGGACCAAAAATAATCCGATTCTACTTGGAGAGCCGGGTGTGGGTAAAACTGCAATCGTCGAAGGACTTGCCCAGCGGATAGTGTCCGGTGACGTACCCGAAAATCTTAAATCCAAGACATTGATTTCTTTGGACATGGGTTTGCTCGTCGCGGGTGCCAAATACAAAGGGGAATTCGAAGAGCGACTGAAGGCCGTAATCAAAGAAGTTACGGATGCAGAGGGCGAGATAATTCTTTTCATCGATGAGATCCACACCCTTATTGGTGCAGGTGGAGGAGGTGAAGGAGCCATGGATGCGGCCAACTTACTGAAGCCGGCTTTGGCTAGAGGAGAGCTCCATGCAATAGGAGCGACCACGCTTAAGGAATACCAGAAATACATTGAAAAAGATAAGGCTCTGGAGCGTCGATTCCAGTCTGTAATCGTAGACGAGCCAGATGCAGCCGATGCGATTTCTATCCTTCGGGGAATTAAGGATAAATACGAGTTGCACCATGGTGTACGAATAAAGGATGATGCGGTAATAGCAGCGGTTGAGCTTTCGCAGCGCTATATTTCTGATCGATTTCTCCCGGATAAGGCGATTGACTTGATGGACGAGGCGGCGGCCAAGCTGAGGATGGAAATAGATTCTTTACCGCAGGAGTTGGATGAATTGAACCGTCGAATCATGCAACTGGAGATCGAACGGGAAGCAATTCGTAGAGAAAAAAATAAGGATAAGGAAACTGTCCTAAGTAAAGAACTGGCTGAGCTTGCAGAGAAGCGGGATAGTGTAAAAGCGAAATGGGAAAGTGAGAAGGCTGTAATCACGGGCATTCAGCGCGAGAAAGAGCGGATAGATAATTACAAACTTGAAGCGGAGCAAGCCGAAAGAGCCGGTGATTTTGGTAAGGTAGCCGAAATCCGCTATGGTAAAATAGGTGAAGCTGAGCAGAAATTAGAGTCGTTCAAATCTCAGTTGGCAGAGATGCAGGCTGGTTCACCATTACTAAAAGAGGAAGTAGACCAAGAGGATATTGCTGCGGTGGTGTCCAAATGGACAGGTATTCCGATGAACAAAATGATTCAGTCGGAGCGGGAAAAACTACTTCATCTGGAAGAAGAACTTGGTAAGAGAGTAGCAGGGCAACAGGAAGCGATCACGGCACTTTCGGATGCGGTGCGTAGAAGCCGTGCCGGCTTACAGGACCCTAAGCGACCAATAGGGAGTTTTATCTTTATGGGGACCACTGGGGTGGGTAAGACTGAGCTCGCAAAAGCTTTGGCAGAATACCTCTTCAATGATGAGAACTCCATGGTTAGAATCGATATGTCTGAATACCAAGAAAGACATGCGGTAAGCCGATTGGTGGGAGCACCTCCGGGCTATGTGGGCTACGATGAAGGTGGTCAACTGACAGAAGCAGTGCGTAGGAAACCTTATTCCGTAATCTTGCTTGATGAGATCGAAAAGGCTCATCCGGATGTATTCAACATCCTCTTGCAGGTATTGGATGATGGCCGATTGACTGACAATAAAGGGCGTGTGGCTAACTTCAAGAATACGATCATCATCCTGACGACCAACATTGGCTCGCATTTGATCCAAGAGCGATTTGCTGAGATGGAGGAGTGGAATAAGGAAGAGATCCTGGAAAAGACCAAAACGGAAGTTTACGAGCTTTTGAAAAAATCTGTACGTCCGGAATTCCTAAACAGGATAGATGAAACGATTATGTTTGAACCATTGAATAAGCAGAATATTCGGAAGATTGTGGATATTCAATGGAGGGAAATCCAGCATAGATTGTCTGAATCAGGTATAGAAATCGAAGCTACTAAAGAAGTGTTGGACTACTTGGGTGAAGTTGGTTTTGATGCTAATTTCGGTGCAAGGCCGCTGAAGAGAACCATGCAGCGATTGGTACTGAATGAGTTGTCCAAGCAAATATTGTCTGGCTATATCAAAAATGATTCTGCTGTCTTAGTTGATTTGGACGCTGATAATCAGGTTTATTTCAAAAATGTAGACACTGCAGAGTTGTAAGTGGTAGTCTATTCTATTATTGAAAACCCTTGAGGTCAAACGACCTCAAGGGTTTCTTTTTGGATGCTTAGGCCCCGATCCAGTCTAGGTAATTCCCTGAATGGATAATTTCATAGCTAGCTTCAGGGTAAGCTTTTGCCCATGCACCGGGTACTTTCGGCGCTTTACTGTTTTGGTATTTGAATTCAAAAGCCCGTAGCAAATCGCCTTCTTCTTCCACCCAGTCGATTTCCTGCTGGTCGTAGGTTCTCCAGAAGTAGTTATTGCAGTGCATTTGACTATAATTCTGAAATTTCATCCGTTCTACCGCCACGTAATTTTCCCATAAGTCTCCCACGTCCCCACGCATATCCAAGCGGTTGAAATTTTGGATGATGGCATTCCGGACGCCGTTATCATAGAAGTACCAGCGACTGTTCTTCACGATTTCTTTGCGGAGATTTCTGCTGTATCCACCGATTTTGAACACCACAAATACTTTGGATAGCAGATCCAAATAGCGCTCTACCGTATTTTTTGACATTCCCAGTTGCCTGCCAAGTTCTTCCAGAGAAACCTCTTTTCCCACTTGAAAAGCTACCAGTCGAAGTAAAGAATAGAGTTTGTCGGAATTTTTTACCCCATCGACCATCAGAATATCTTTCAACAGATAGTCGTTCATGATCTGGTAGAGGTAGTCTTCCTTGTCTTTCCAATCGGAGTAACGGATGAGTTCCGGATAACCTCCGAAGATCAAGCGTTCTTCACGTTTTTCCAGTGTGGTTTTGAAATCTTCTACTTTAGCAAATTCCATCTGTGCCAGTGGATAGAGAAATAAGGTGTTTTTTCTTCCTACCAAAGGCTCTCCCACCTGCTGATGCATGTCGAATGAAGAGGAACCCGTAGCGATCACTTGTATTCCATCAATGCTATCTACTATTAGTTTTAGGATTAGTCCAATGTCCGGAATATGCTGCGCCTCGTCGATGACTAGCAAGTTTTTCCCGGCCAGCAACCGACTGTAATTTGCCACCGACCTCTCCTGCAAAAGTACTGCATCCAACACGTCTTCTCCATTGAGGATCAGGCTTTGTTGTGGATCGAGATCCTTGGTAAATTGCCTGACAAGCGCAGTTTTTCCTGATCTTCTTGGGCCAAGGATCATCAATACCTTATTTGGCTTGAGCTTGCGATGGAAATTGGAGTGTAGGGCTCTGGGGATATTTTGCACTGTCTATCGGGGTGAAATACAGTGCAATGTATGCTTTTTTATTTGATTTTATCATTAAACTGACTCAATTAATGTAAATTCCGTCAGTTGATTGACTCAATTAATGTAAATTCCGTCAGTTGATTAACTCAATTAATGTAAATTCCGTCAGTTTGAGCAAAATTGAATTTGATTATATTTCAATATACGCGAATATTTCTTCCCCCGCCCATACTGTTTAGCTGAGATATCTATGCTGATTGCCCGTCTGTTTCTTCTCAGGAATACATCGAAGATTGTGAAATATACTGCAACCCAGTTGCGGTTCAACTTGAAATAAAAGAAGGTGGGATCATTTCTTTCGAAGCGAAGTAGATAGAACACTAAGCTACTCCACTTCTTTTTCCAAAGTGATCTTGCCTAGATCTTTTGGCAATTTGTTTGTTTTCACTACCACTTCTTTGGATTCGTAGTCAATCATTGAAATTATAAGCGTGACGGTAGCTTCATCAAAGTACTGCAAATCCATCGAAAAATTCCCCTCTATGTCAGCGACAGTTCCTGTAGTCGTATCTTTAACCAGAATCACTGCTCCGGGAATTGGCTTCTTGTCCGCAGAAAGGATAAGTCCTTTGACTGTTTTGTCAGACTTCAGTTCCGTTTCTGCGGTGGCAGTAAGTTGCGTAGCAGAGAAGATTATACCTCCTAAGAATAGAAATAAAAGGGATAAAATACCCATGTTCAATCTTCTTAGTTTTCGTTTTTGGGAATCAATCAACGTGTTTTTCATAATTCTACTAAATTTTAATAGTAATAAAGCTAAAATAGTTAATTAATCCTAATTCTTTGATAATTAATTAACTGGCGTGTGCTTCATCAAATACCTTGTCAGCAAGGTATATAAATGAAGTGAAGTTCCTGCTCCTTCGTATATCCCATGGGAGCGGTTAGGGTAAGGCATCATCTGGAATTGCTTATTGTGCTTGATCAGTTCGTTCATCAGCATTTCTGCTCCTTGATAGTGCACATTGTCATCGCCGGTGCCATGGACAATCAATAGGTTTCCTTCCAGATTTTTAGCATAAGTGATTGGTGATCCATTTATGAAATCCTCCATGTTTTCCTGAGGTAAGCCCATGTATCTTTCTTGATAGATATTGTCATAGATCAGTTGATTTGATACTGCGGCAATGGACATACCAGTTTGATAAACTTCAGGAAATTTAAACATCAGGTTCAGTGTCATGGAGCCTCCGCCGCTCCATCCCCAGACTGCGACACGACTTTCATCCAGATAGGGAAGTTTTAGGAGTTCTTTGGCAGCCAATCCTTGATCTTGGGAATTGATGACTCCTATTTTTCTATAGATACTTTTTCTCCAGCCGCTTCCTTTCAAAGTTGGAGTGCCCCGGTTGTCCATATCAATGATGAAATAACCTTTTTGCGCCAGCATAATATTGTAAAGTCCAACCTGAGTATCCGTAGCTACAGTGCTCCAAGGTTCCCCATACACATGGAATAGCACGGGATATTTTTTAGATTCATCAAAATCAATTGGATAGATCACTCTCGCATCCATTGTCACTCCTTCTGAAGTGGTTACTGTTGTGAATTTGATTTCTGGGGTTTTGAGTGATGCCAGTTTTTGCTTATAGGCTTTATTTTCTACCAGGGATTTTATGGTTTCATGCTTTGGCAAAGAAATCAAACGAGTAGTGAGTGGAGCTGCGGTGTTTTGATGATTATGCACGGCGATTTGACCATTGGGAGCGATGTCATAGGTATTTACTCCTTCAAAAGTTTCCGGCGTTACTCTTCTGAGTTTTCCCTTACCGGCCAAATCAATGGCATACAAATAGCGCTGAGTGGCATTGTCAGGAGAGGCGATAAAATAGACTTCTTTTTCGGTCACGGCTCCAAAAGAAGCAACATCAAATTCACCGGGCGTGATCAACGTTTTCCGTCCCGTAGCTATTTCAACCTTGTAAATATGTCTCCAGCCATCATTCTCTGTCATTCTGAGAAAAGCTTTTCCTTTATCGACGAGAGGTAAACTATTGTCGCTCCAGCCATATCGGGATAGATCAGGATAGGCAAGATCTACCCAGGTTTCTTCCGTTTCTTCATAGATTTTTTTCAGCTCTTCATTGGAAGGTTTGTAGGTCCATACAGTAAGCTTATTCTGTTTACGGTTCATCTGCTGAATCAAGAGTAAATCCTCATTGATCCATTGCATACCCGGAAGATAATTCTCTTTTTCTCCTCCCGGAATCGGTATCCATTTAGTCTCCTGCGAAGCTATGCCGATCAGCCCGATTTTGGCTCCGGCAGGTTCATCACCTACTTTTGGATACTGGAGTGGGACTGGTTTGGAATACACAGAGTCCGTGTTATTGATCATGTAAAAGGTGCCAATCTTAGATGCATCAATCTGCCAAAAAGTAAGGTATGCGGCATCAGGACTCCAGGCAAATCCATCTCTTTTGCCAAACTCTTCTTCGTAAGCCCAGTCAAAGGTTCCATTGATGATCTTGTCCGTACCGTCATTGGTAAGCTGTGTGATTTTGCCGGTTTTGAAGTTTTCTATATACAGGTTGAATTTATGCACATAGGCTATAGATTCATTATCTGACGAAAATTTCGCAAACATAAGGGAGGAAGGTTCAAACTCGTTTCCCAGTTGTTTTAACTGCTTTGTTTCTAAGTCATAAGCCCAGTAATCTCCTTTTGTATTTGATCTCCAAACACGGCTTGAATTGGTGAAAATAAGGACTTTTGATCCGTCATCTGATAGTGTGAATGATTCTATTGCAATAGATTTCCCGGCGTTTTGCAAAGCTGCTTTAGAGACAAAAACACGTTTCTCCAAAGTTTTGCTATCCCAGCGAATAAGTTCATTTCCACTTTCTACCGTTACATACGCTGCTCCATTTTCAATCCACTGTATAGGCTGTAGTATTTCCTGTGCAAATTCTCTACTGTTGTATATTCTGTCGAGTGAGAGGAGTTTGGAGTCCTGGGCGTACATTTCACCAATGACAAAAAATGCCAAAAAGAGTAGGATTGACTTTTTGAATGAGCGATTCATGAGAATGGAATTAAGTGTTCTATATCGCTAAAGTAAAATTATATCTCCTAAATGGGATGGAAGGGCTAATATTTGAGATTAATCCATCAATCTAGAGGGAGATTGGGCTTTACACATTCCACCAATAGGTAAATTTCAGTACCAGCGAGCGGTTTTTGGTGTAAAATGGAGCGGGAAGATAATTGTCGGTGTAAACTAAAAAGAGGTCGGAGGCGGGTTTGAATCGCCACTGGAAGCGGGTATTTAGATTGATGTTTTCAATTTGCTCGTTATATTGGACAAAGGCAGTAAAAAACAGGGTATTTGTCATGGTAACATCAACTCGTGGGCCAACCAGCCAAAAACTCGTGGTATTCCAAGGTTTAGGCAGATGGATCTCATTATAGCCTGCATTCATTGTGATGCTGACATAGGGTTGAAACCTATAGCCCAATTCTGCACTTACATTATAGCGTTCCCCATCTGCATAATAGCCCCCCAATCGGGTAGAAAAAGCATAAGTTAAGACACTTTGCGGCTTAGAGGTGTATTCAGCCCCCATAGCATACCATTGATGGGCTGTACCTGTTGCCAGTGTGTCGCCACTATAATTTGTAGGATCGAAGGGGCGTTGCAACTTTACATAATCTGTACTTGTCCATAGCATAAATGTGCTTTGACTTCTCCACTTAAGATTATATGCTAGAAATGTGGTGTTGTCTGTTTGCTCTCCCTTTTTATTAAAAAAGAGCGTTGTGCCAAAATCGGGTCCATGACTCAAGATTTTTTCGCTTTTCGGAAACCAACGATAGCCTGCCTCCGGACTGATTTTGTAAAATCCCGTTCTCGGCACATAACCCACTTCTGCGGTGTAATTTTCAGATACATATTCATGTTGCCAGTTCCATGTGAGATTTCCCGCAGTGTACATCAAATTGGCAGCATGGACAAAGCCATTACCAATATTGTCCGGGCCAAAACTCTGTAGAACCATTGCTTTACCGGTCCAGAGATTGTTCGAAGAGGCTAGGTTATATTCTAGCCCGATGTTTCGGTTGAATTGGGAATATATAGGGGCTTCGGCAGTCGGATCCGGATTATAGTTTAATGATTGTTTATTAATGAAAATCCCGGATATATTGGATCTTGCTCCAACCTGCCGCTGAAGTGCCAAAACGGTGAAGTTCTGGGAAGGCAAATCATCCTCCTTCACTTTTTCAGTTTGCATACTCATCGCTCCGATCCGCCAGTTTTTGTTGATTTTTCCGCTCAGTCTAGCACCATATTGAATTGGAGTATTTAACCCGATTCTTCTGGAGAAAAATGGACGGATCGTGCTGTAGCCAAAACTTGCAAACAGGTCTCCATTTTCCAGAAAGAATTGGCGTCGTTCCGGGAAAAACAATTCAAACCGGTCCAGGTTGGTTACTTGTCGATCGACTTCTACTTGTGAGAAATCCGGATTAACAGTAAGATCCAAGTTGAGCGAGGAAGTCAAGCCAATCTTTGCGTCCATTCCTATTCCCTTTCGGTATTCTGCCTCACCTCCTGAAGACACTTCCTTGCTGAATCCTCCCAAAGCGTAAGGAATCACGGAAATATTAGCCCCTGCCTGTGGAGGGGCTTCATCCCAAACAAGAATTCCTGTGTAAGCCAGAGAGGCTGATGGGAATTGGCGTGGGACTGGTGCCCACCCTGATTTTTCAGTAGTTTTCAGGTCAAGACGTGAGAAGTTAATCCCCCATTCTTTTATTCCTTTTTTGTAGCGAATGGATTTGAAGGGGATCTTTGCTTCAAAAACCCACTTGTCATCATAATTGATGACTTTGGAACTCCATTTATTCTCCCAGCTAAGATCTACACTTCCACCGTTGAACATGATTCCGTCCCACTGTGCACCGGCTGCGTTGGCACCAAATGAAAACCCATTGGTCTGATCATCAAACGGATCCATGAAGAGTAGGAAGTTGTCATTCTTGCCAAAGTTGAAATCCCGTCGAAGTGATTCAACCATATAAGGGCCTTCGACCGCATGAAAATTCTCCACCAGCAGGTATAGATTTTCATCGTCGTAAGTCATTCTCACATCAGTTCTGACCCGGGCAAAGCTCGTGTCCATAGGCGTGATCATAAAGAAATCTGTAGCAACTTCGGCATCCAACCAAGCTTGCTCATCCAAAGCTCCGTCAATCAAAATTTCGGAGGTAGCCTTCTGAATATGTAGCCGATAGGAGTTGTTGATTTTCTGTGCAGAAAGTATCGTTGTATTGGCGATTCCCAATAGCAAAAAAAGAATCAGGTTACGCATGAGGCTACATACATGTAAGGTTAATTAGGGTTTTGTCTTCTGAATATTAGATAATTTTTTCATAAATCTAAATAAAGTTGATAAAAAAAATCAATAAAGATTTATTGCTTGATTCTGTAGCTTAAGGTCAAAATAAACTGCCTCCTCTGGTATTGAAAGTCTCCCTCGGTATAGAAATTGGATCCCTCACTGATGTACCTGTTTCTTCTCGAGTTGAAAATATCAGTAGCATTGAAAACTAAGGTGCCTCTATCCTGTAGAATATTCTTGCTTGCGGAAAAATCCATAAAGAAAATCCCCTTTCTAACTCCCTGTACCGTTTTTTGTCTGGCATCGTAATTTGCCCGAAGCTGCAGGTCTAGTCCTTGTATCAATGTAAATCTGGAAGTCTGTCGAAAAAGCCAAGAATAAGTTTTGGTCTCATATCCGTTCTGAATATTTGTACCATCGATATCAGCATGGAAGAAATTGGCATTGAAGTCCAACTTCCACCAAGGAAATAATTGGTAATCGCTACTGAGTTCTACCCCAAATGAATTTTCTTCATTCAGATTGAAAGGTAACGTGGTAGAATTTCCGTCTTCGTCCACCTCACGTAGCCGTTCGATTTTGTCATTAGTACTCCGATAATAAACTGTGGTGAAAAGAGTTCCCTTGTCAAAATACTTAATGTGGCCCAGCTCAAATGAATTGGTGTACTCGGGATTTAAGTCGGGGTTTCCACTGAAGAAATTCCGTGCATCTGAAAGTGTCACATAAGGGCTTAAATCATTGTAAACAGGCCGTCGTACTCTACGACTGTAACTGATCTGAAAGGCATTTTCCTCCGAAACATTGTAGGTCAGATGGGCACTGGGAAAGAGATCTGTATATTTTCGGGGATTTACCTCGTTGGTTTTTTCCAATGTAGTTTCTACATCTGTATATTCTATTCTAAGCCCGCCTTGATAACTCCATTTGTTAGTGCTATTTCCAAGGATACCATAGGCTGCGAGAATGTTTTCATCGTATAGAAAAATATTGTCCAAGCCGGGAATAGGCTCTAGTATTCCACTTTCATTTGCTTGTTGTACGAGATAGTCATTCTTCATTTCCCTAAAACTTGCCCTGAATCCGCTTTCGAATTTTCCTTCTTTGCCAAATGGTTGGACATAATCCAGCATTGCCAGGTATTGGTTTTCGTACTCATCGTTCAGGGAGGTCTGAAGTACCGATGAGCCTGCGATTGGGCTTCCTTGAGGTGTATATCCGCCTTGTGTAAATAGTTGATCGGAATTTTCCCAATAATTCAAATAAGTCAGTGTTCCGGTCAGTTCATGCCCTTTGCGCTCGAAGGTTTTCTTGTAGTTCATAGAAATTTCAGAGTTGGGTTCCTCTTCCGTTTCATCCTGTCTGCGTAGCGTGTAGCTCTGGAGATTGCCTAAGGTATTCCACGAGTCTTCGTACCGAATATCTGTAATTCTGTGGGCATCACTTCTCCTCCACAGGTAGGAGAGTGTAAGGATACTACTTTCACTAAAATAGTAATCCAAACCGCCCCGAATATTGTTGTTAAGGCTTTTTACCACGCCTTTGTTCCTTTGGTTTAAGATGAAAGTAGTGTCTTCTCCATATGTTTCCTGATACAGTTCTCCCACATTTGGAGCCCTGCGATGGGTAAGGCTGTAATTGATAAACCAATTGATGCGTTTGTGTCTGTAATTAAGATTTGCTGTGAAACCCAAATTGGTAGGAGAGCCTCCGACCAATTCTACTGAACCGTTAAATCCCTGATTATTGTCCTTCTTTAAAATAATATTGATCACGCCTGCCATACCTTCTGCCTCGTAGCGTGCAGAGGGATTGGTAATGACTTCCACCCGTTCGATCATATTGGCAGGCAGCTGGCGTAGACCCGCACTACCTTTGAAACTGACTAGTCCGGAAGGTTTTCCGTCAATGAGTATCCTGACATTGTCGGATCCCCTTAACCTCACATTTCCTTCCGGATCTACCGCAATGGAAGGAAGATTCATCAGGATGTCACTTGCATTTCCTCCGGCATTGGCCAGGTCTTTACCCACATTGAAAATCCGCTTATCCAGTGATAGCTCCATAATGGTTTTCTCGCCTTGCACAATTACTTCATCCAAGTTTTCGGCAGTAGTTTTCATCCGGATTTGTCCTAAATCCAGAGAAGGCGAATCCTCAGTAATTTTAAATAAACCGGTTTTATAAGGTTCGTATCCCATGAATTCAACAAATGCATAAAATTCCCCAAGAGAAATATCTATTCGAAACTTTCCTTTGTCATCCGAAAGTCCCCCGGAAATCAGACTATCGGCTGTATTATATATGCCAATTGAAGCATAGGGAAGCGGGCTGTTAGAACCTTCTTCAAGAACGATTCCTGTGATTTTGGATTCTTGCTGCGAAAAAACAGGATGGCAAAAGAGGATACTTAGTATAATCGCAACTGTAATTTTGCGAAATGAACCGGGGTGATAGTTGGACATTAGATGTCTAATTAGGTATAGGTTTGGGCTAATGAGATTCCAAATCAAATCATGCTTTCATTTAAAATCATGAAAATATATTTCGATTTCGTCAGAAAATCAGCAGAAAAATGATCAAAGGTGTATTTTGAAGGATAGAAAGATTAAAGTTTACACTTGGAAGGGGATTCCTGTCGTATTGAAAAAATATCGGAGAAGGGACTACCTGCCTGATCCCTTGAGCGATGCGTCCTATTCTTCAAAAGTATTATCCCTACTTTTGGTTGACGCGAATGGCTGGGTGTGAAAATAGGACTATTACCTTATTCCAACTATTGGGATGTCAAATTTTCCCTTGCAGGGAAGAGACGAAAATCAGCCCAGATCGATGTTTGTGGGGAATTTTTCATAGGTGTTTTTTGATCAGTTTCCATTGTTGGAAAAATAGAGACCAAGCATCATTAGATGTTAGGAGTGAATGATCACAATTCTAAGGTGACTAAAAAAACGGTGTAGGTCACATAGGAGATCAAAAGTAGTGCTGCCTCCCATCGATCGAGCGTTTTCTTTTTACCTATGAGCATGGCCAGAAATAAGAATATCGTTCCTCCAATAAGAATGTAGATATCCTGATTGAAGGCAGGTTGGAAATTCAGAGGTTTGATCAGTGAGCTTACTCCCAAAATCAAAAATATATTGAAGATGTTGGAGCCGATGATGTTGCCAATTGCGATATCATTCTTCCTTTTCATTGATGCTACCACTGAGGTGGCTAGTTCGGGTAGAGAAGTACCTGCAGCTACGATGGTAAGACCAATGATTTTCTCACTTACTCCGAGTGATTGGGCCATTGAAACAGCGATGTCCACAACTACTTTTCCTCCAACCACTAGTCCTGCTAATCCAATAAGGATTAATCCCCATATTTTTGGATTAGAATAGCTTTTAATCTGCAATTCATCCAAGCTAGGATCCGCTTTGAGCTGTGTAAAAACATAGTATAGGAAGCCTGTAAATAACAAGATCAAAATACAGCCATCTATCCTCGAAAGTCCGGGGATTTCTTTACTCAAATAATTGTTTGCAAGAAATAGTAAAACTACTGCAGCTAACAGTGAAAAGGGGATTTCTTTCCAAACCGAACTTGATTTCACGGCAAGTGGAGTAATAAGCCCCGCTATACCGAGTATGATGAATAAGTTGAAATTATTGGAGCCGATTACATTGCCAAAAACAATGTCGGGATAACCCGCTACAGAAGCGACCGAGTTAACTACCAATTCAGGGGCTGAGGTGCCGAAAGCCACGATGGTCAGACCAATGGCAAGGTCAGAAACTTTGTGTTTTTTAGCTAAAACAGAGGCTCCATCTACTAGCCAATCAGCTCCTTTTACCAATAATAGGAGTCCGCCAATAAGAATGATACTTTGAAGAACCATAGAGAATGTGATTTCTGATTTAAGGCCAGTTACCGCAAAAATCTGTCAAAAGTAGATTGAAAAGTATTTGAATTATCGTTGTGTATCGATATTTATTTTGCGAAAGTGAATCTTGTTTTTCCCCATTTTCTTTTACCTAATTTCCCACTGACGATTTTTATATATGAATCTCCCTTTTTTCAAGTATGAGATGTTGTCTCTATAGGATTTTGATTTTAGAGCTATGTATAAGCGTTTTCTAGTCTCATAAGCTGAGAGTGAGAAAGCAACTTTTTAAAAAAAAATCTACATTCTTAGTTCAAACAAATCAAAAAAAGAGCTCGATTTACTAATCGAGCTCTTTTTAAATGTGTATTTCTGCGCTAATTACTTCACTTCGAAGCTAGCTCTTCTTGCCATTTGTCTTGCATCAGCAGAAGATTTGTCTACGCTGGTATCCTCACCATATCCTTTGTAAGAAAGTCTTGAAGCATCTACTCCAGAAGCAATTAAAAGGTCATAAACAGACTTAGCTCGTCTTTCTGAAAGTTTCATGTTGTAATCTTCAGGACCTAATTCATCAGCATAACCTTTGATCTCAACACTTACACCTGGATTTTTCTTCAGGAAGTTAGATACGTAGCTAGCTGCGCTGGTGGAATATCCAAGTGGTTTAGAGCTATCGAAAGCATAATAAACGTTTACATAACCGTCATTGATAGCTTTTTTGAAGAAATCAACTTGCTCTTGTACTTCTTCTACAGGACATCCGTCGGTAGATGCAGGGCCAGGAAGGAAAGGACATTTGTCCAAATGATCAGGAGTACCGTCACCGTCAGAATCCAAAGTCATACCTGAAGAGTTAACTCTTGCTCCAGCTGGAGTGTTAGGCTCTTTGTCCAAGTAATCAGGAACGCCGTCACCGTCAGAATCTTTCAACATATCTTTGATGCCGTTGATCTGAGTAGCAAGCTCTTCTTTAGTAGCGTATTTGTCAGCAGCGATATACCAGTCAGCATGTTCTTCATTTTTACCTAAGTAAAACTGAAGTCCGAGGGATCCTGTCCACCAGTTGCCATTAGCCCCGTATACATTAGCGGAACCAACCGTAGAATTGCCATCCCACTTAATGAATTGACGGCCGTTGATGATAGTACTAATATCGCCTACCAAGGCAATACTTTTACCTAGCTTCAATTGCGGGGTAATACCCACAATGAAATTATAAACTTGGTCAGTTTCACCACTATAAAGATTTTCCTGAGGCCTTACGTTACCGATACCCGCACCGAAGTGCCCCAAAAGGCCAAATGATCTGGAAAAAGACTCAAAATTCATGATTCTTCCGAGATTGGAAACTCCCTGAAGGTTCAAACGGTAGTATTTGGTGTCAAAAGATCCAGCACTCTTGTCGGATTCTTTCATCGATCCAAAGCCATAATCTACTTTTATCCCGAATTTCTCATTGAACATGTACCTAGCACCTACTTCTAAGTGACCAAGGTTTAAAGTAGGAGAAAAGAATCCGGGAGTGATTGGAGCCATCGGCTTGTTGAGACCTCCGCCAACTTCTAAAGAGAATTTGTCGAATTCTTGTGCATTTGCTCCGAATACCAGAGCGCCTGCCATAATTGATGATAGTATTAGTTTTTTCATAACAAAAAATTTTTGTTCAAATTTTAAGTGTTGATTGATGTGAATACAAATTTATAAACTTTTAATTTACTACAAATCTAGATGAATAATTTAAAACCCAATTGTGGATAAAAAATTATTTCCTGTCTTTTTTCAAATATAACAATGAAATATTAACATAATTTATGCCAAAATGAAATTTTTGTTCGAAATCCTCAAACAATATAGCGTTTCGGGGGACGAGTCTGAAATCTCCACTTTCCTGCTGCAATATATAAACCAACGAAAGAATTATTGGAATGTTATACCCAAAATCTATTTTGGTGAAAATTTTCATGATTGTATTTTACTGAAATTTGGAGAGCCTAGAACAGCCGTTTTTGCCCATATGGACACGATAGGCTTCATGGCAAGGTATAATAATCAGCTGATTAGCGTGGGAGGCCCCGAGATTATAGAGGGAACCAAGTTAGCTGGAAGAGACTCTTTAGGTGAAATAAATTGTAAATTAAATGGTGATGAAAATGAGATCACTCATGACTTCCCCCGGGGGATTGATTCTGGGACCCGACTTTCCTTTGCTCAAAATATTAGAGTAGATGAAGAATTCATCCAAGCAGCCTATTTGGATAACAGACTAGGAATATACACCGCATTAAAGCTTTGTGAAACTATTGTTGACGGTTGGGTAGTTTTTACCACATATGAGGAGCATGGTGGCGGAAGTATGCCTTTTTTAATCAAATTTATACAAGAAACCTCTCCGATAAAGCAAGCTTTGATTGCCGATATTACATGGATCACGGAAGGAGTAGAGTTCCACAACGGGGTGGTAATATCTATCCGGGATAAGTTTATTCCAAGGAAAAAGTTTATCGACAGAATCATTGATCTGGCAAAAGAGAGTGGAATCCCCTTTCAACTCGAAGTAGAGGAGTACGGAGGTAGCGATGGGAGAGAAGTTCAATTTTCACCTTATCCTATAGATTGGTGTTTTATAGGTGCAGCTGAAGAAAATGTCCATACACCCGATGAAAAAGTTTCCTTAATTGACTTGGCTGCAATGCTGAATATTTATCCATATCTAATGGAAAGACTTTAATAAATGAGAATGAAAGTTAAAGACAAAGAATTCGAAATCTACCTGAGTGCTGAGGAAATTAATCAACGGAATTCCCGGCTTGGGGAAGACATCACTCGTGATTATGAGGGCAAAGAATTGGTAGTACTCGGGATTTTGAATGGCTCCTTCGTGTTCATGGCTGATCTATGTCGCTATATTAATCTACCCCTTTCTGCCACATTTATCAAAGTCAGCAGTTACTCCGGCACAGAATCGACCGGAAATGTCAGGTCGATTTTGGGGTTGGAAGAAAAAATTGAAGGAAAAAATGTTCTTATCGTAGAGGATATTGTAGATACCGGAATCAGCATGGATTATTTGTTAAAGGCGCTTTCTGAGTTAAATCCCGCTAAACTTTCCATTGTGACATTGCTTCATAAACCGGATGCTTTTCAGTTTAATTACACGTTGGATTATGTCGGTTTTGAAATTCCCAATAAATTTGTGGTTGGTTACGGCCTAGATTACGATGGTTTGGGTAGAAATTTGCCTGATATTTATCAACTCAGTACTCCTTAAATAATAGACGTTAGAATGTATAATATAGTATTATTTGGCCCTCCGGGTGCAGGCAAAGGCACTCAAAGTGAAAAGCTTATTGAGAAGTATGGACTGACACACTTATCCACGGGTGATCTTTTTAGAAAGCATCTTGGTGAAGGGACGGAACTGGGGCAGCTCGCCAAGAAGTACATGAATGAGGGGCGGCTGGTGCCCGATGAAGTAGTGATAGGGATGGTCGAGGACAAAATAAATGAAACTGACAATTCCGGCGGTTTTATCTTTGACGGATTTCCACGAACAACTGCTCAGGCAAAAGCGCTGGATGAAATGCTTTCTCATCATAGTCTTGAAATCAATGGAATGATTGCCCTTGACGTACCGGAGGAAGTGCTAAGAGCCAGAATCAAGGAGAGAGGCAAAACCTCTAACCGGGTAGATGATCAGGATGATGAGAAAATCAATACACGTATTAAAGTGTATCTGGATGAGACCCTTCCTGTGGCTGATTACTATGCCTCTCAGGGCAAGCTTAAGGAAATCAATGGGGTAGGGGAGATCGATCAGATCTTCAATGATATCTCCTCTGTGATAGATAGCTACTGATTCCCTTTATTTTCCTAATTTTGCAATTCATAGATGGCTAGGCTTTTAGGCTTAGCCTTTTTTCTTTATCAAAAAAAATGGCTGATTCAAATTTCATAGATTACGTAAAGTTCTGCTCTCGATCTGGTGCAGGCGGACCTGGATCGACACATTTTCGAAGAGAAAAGCATGTTCCAAAAGGAGGACCTGATGGTGGCGATGGAGGAAGAGGCGGACACATTATAATAAGAGGAACTACTCAGGTCTGGACTTTGCTACATCTGAAATATAAAAAGCATGTGATAGCCGAAGCTGGGAAAAGCGGTGAAGGAGGGAGAAGAACCGGAGCGGACGGCAAAGATGTTATTTTAGAAGTGCCACTGGGGACTATCGCAAAGGATGCCGAGACGGGAGAGAAGCGCTTCGAGATCACTGAAGATGGGCAGGAAATAATCCTGACAAAAGGCGGAAGAGGAGGTTTGGGGAATGATCATTTCAAGACTTCCACGAATCAGGCTCCCCATTACTCCCAGCCCGGTGAAGAAGGGATCGAGGAATGGATTATCCTTGAATTAAAACTTTTGGCAGATGTAGGATTGGTAGGTTTTCCAAATGCAGGTAAGTCCACGTTACTTTCTTCTATTTCGGCTGCAAGACCGGAAATAGGAGATTATCCATTCACTACCTTGGTTCCAAACCTTGGTGTGGTTGCCTATAGAGGTGATCAATCCTTTGTGATGGCAGATATCCCGGGAATCATCGAAGGTGCCGCCGAAGGAAAAGGCTTGGGAATTAGATTCCTTAGACACATCGAGCGCAATTCGATACTATTGTTTATGGTGCCTGCGGATGCCGCCGATATTGCAAAGCAATACAGGATTCTATTGGGTGAATTAGAAAAGTATAACCCGGAACTTCTCGATAAACGGAGGCTTTTGGCTATATCCAAAGCAGATATGCTGGATGAGGAACTCATGAAAGAAATGGAGAAAGAAGTGCCACAAGGAGTTCCTTATGTTTTTCTTTCTTCAGTCTCCCAGTACAATCTTGACAGTCTCAAAGACTTAATCTGGCAGGCTATCCACGAAGGGTAAGGTGTCAGTTTGTCAGAGAAAGTGCAATGGCAACAATATTGATAAAGCCATTATGCCAACTATTGTCTATTTCAATTATGAATAATAACGAACAAGTGGATCAGGAAATGAATCTTAAGGACGAGAATTTGAATGAAGAAACCGTTGAAAACACTTCTGGCGAAGTGGATTTTGAAAGTGTTGAGCCTCAAACTGAATCGGAGGGAAACAAATTGGAATATGAAGTGGCCGATTTGAAAGACAAGTATCTTCGCCTGTATTCCGATTTTGAGAACTATAGAAAAAGAACAGCCAAAGAGCGGTTAGACTTGATAACGACTGCCTCCGAGGAAGTGATAAAAGATTTGATTCCGGTTGTTGATGATTTCGAGCGGGCTTTCAGAGCAAGCGAGAAGGAAGTTGAGGCTTCTAAGGTAAGGGAAGGTAATCTTCTTATATTCCAAAAATTGGCCAAAATCCTTGAGTCCAAGGGACTGAAGCCAATGGATAATCTTATAGGAAAACCTTTTGATGCAGAGACTCAAGAGGCAATTACACAAATACCGGCACCAAGTGATGACCTTAAAGGGAGAGTAGTCGACGTGATTGAGAAAGGTTACATTTTGGGAGATAAAGTAGTACGCTACGCTAAAGTGGTGACAGGAGCATAATATCATGGCTAAAAGAGATTATTACGAAGTACTTGAGGTTTCGAAATCAGCATCAGCTGATGAGATAAAAAAAGCGTACAGGAAACTAGCGATTAAATATCATCCGGATAAAAACCCTGATAATCCTGAGGCTGAAGATAAATTTAAGGAAGCGGCAGAAGCATATGAAGTTCTGAGCAATCCTGAGAAAAAGCAACGTTACGATCAATTTGGTCATCAGGGTGTAGGCGGTGCCGGAGGATTTGGCGGCGGCGGAATGAACATGGATGATATTTTCTCCCAGTTCGGCGATATTTTCGGCGGAGGTGGTGGCGGCGGATTTGGTTCTTTCTTTGGTGGCGGCGGACGGCGTACCAAAAAAGGGACAAATCTGCGTGTGAAGATGAAATTGACTCTTGCCGAGATTGCCAATGGTGTGGAGAAGAAGATCAAAGTGAAGCGTCATTTGATTGCAGAGGGGGTAACTTTTAAATCTTGCACTGTATGCCACGGATCTGGTCAAGTCAAGAAGGTAGTTAATACCATGCTTGGTCAAATGGTTTCAGCAAGCACATGCGGAGTTTGCGGAGGGAGCGGTCAGATAGTTGATAAGAAGCCGGCTGATGCAGATTCACGGGGCCTTATAGTAAAAGAGGAAGTTATTTCCATCAATATACCGGGAGGAGTAGCCGAAGGAATGCAGTTAAGCATGTCCGGTAAAGGAAACGAAATCCCGGGAGGAATTCCCGGAGATCTACTCATTGTTATAGAGGAAATCGAAGATAAGGTTCTTCAACGGGATGGAAACAATGTAATATATGACTTGTATGTTTCATTTGTAGATGCTGCCCTTGGAGCATCGGTAGAAGTGCCTACTATTGAAGGAAAAGTTAAGATCAAGATTGATCAAGGAACTCAAAGTGGCAAAATGCTGCGTTTGAAAGGTAAGGGGATCAAAGATATCAATGGATATTCTAAAGGAGACCAGCTTATCATGGTGAATGTGTGGACACCCACACACTTATCACGGGAGGAAAAAGAAACTCTAGAAGGCCTTCGTGATTCGGAAAATTTCAAACCGGATCCCGGAAATACTGAAAAATCTTTCTTCGATAAGATGAAAGAATTCTTTTAATATAAATTAAGCCGGAAGCAATTCTGGCTTTTTTTATATTTTTAAAAAACCTTTTTAAAGCCGCCTCGTAACCTTACCGTATGCTTAGAAAATTGTGTCTGCTTTTTCTGATGATGATTGGAGGGGTAGCTGTGAGTAAGGCGCAACTAGTCAAGGAATTTAGGTCAGCAGAAAAAGAAGGTTTTGATATGGTTGCTCTTGAGTTTACTACTTATAAAAGTGTAACTCAGTTGAGAAGAACTCGATCTTCAGATCCTGTCAATATTCATGGTCATCTTGATAAGATGAATATTATTCCCGTTTTTTCTAAAAATATTTCCAACCGTGTCCTTCAGACTTCACTGATTCACAAAAATGTAGAGTCTGAGAATTTGGGAAAAAGTATCACCTCAAAACTTTTTTCCGGATCTTCAGATGATTTTGACCATAGTTGGGACGTGGGTCTTAATACCAATTACCTGTATCATCTTGATTTTAATTTGGGGATGGGCAAAGCTGATTTTGACTTGTCAAGCCTGACTATCAACCAACTTAAAGTCAAAAGTGCCAGTGCTGACGTGACTATTCATTATAGTAACGACTCTCCAAACCAAGTTCAGATGGATACCCTGCTGGTGATCTTGAATATGGGGACAGTAAAGATTGATAAGGCCAACTTCACAAATGCTAAAAAGATGATTTTTGAGGTGAATTATGGGAAAATTGATTTGTCGTTTTCTGAAGGAATGCCAAATGCCAGTCATGTGATTGCCGCCGTAGGAGCAGGGTCTCTCCATTTGCATTTGCCGTCGGATTCTTTTCCCATTAAAATTAAAATGAGAACAACGGCAATGTGTAAAACTTCCTTGCCGAAATATTTAAAAACATTAGAAAAAGGGATTTATGTCACCAAAGGCTATGATGCGAACGATCCGAGATTGATGGAACTGATCATTGATGTCGGAGTAGGGTCTTTAATTGTGGAATAATCCCTATTTTTTGAATATGCTGAAAATTGAAAAGCTTAATAAATCCTACGGTGCCAATAAGGCATTGACAGATGTGGATTTAAATGTATCTGAAGGAGTAGTCTTTGGACTTCTCGGTCCCAATGGGGCAGGGAAAACCACTTTAATCCGTATCATCAACCAGATAATCGATGGGGATAGCGGTGCGGTTTATATAGCGGGAGAACTCTTGGCTCCAAAGCATATCGGATTGATCGGTTACTTGCCCGAGGAGCGGGGACTGTATAAGAAAATGAAGGTTTGGGATCAGATGCTTTATTTCGCAAGGTTGAAAGGACTTACTCCCCATGAAGCTAAGATAAAGATCAAATTTTGGTTGGAAAAGCTTGAAATGGAGACTTGGAGGGATAAAAAAATTGAAGATCTATCCAAAGGCATGGCTCAAAAAGTCCAGTTTATTTCCACCATTATTCATAATCCTCCCCTTTTGATCCTTGATGAGCCATTTTCAGGTTTTGATCCTGTAAATGCCGAGATTATCAAAAATGAGATACTGGAGCTAAAAGCTAAAGGAACCACGGTCATTCTCAGTACGCACAGAATGGAATCTGTGGAGCTACTCTGCGATCAGGTAGCTATGATCAATCGCTCAAGAAAAATTCTGGACGGCACGATTAAACAGGTGAAATCTATCTATAGACCTGAAGTCTATTCCATCACGCTGGACCACCTTACCAGAGAGCTACCTACTGAGTGGATATCAAAGGAAGATGAGGGAAGCTATAGTTTTACACTACCGCTGAGTGGTAAGGAGCCTAATGAACTGTTAAATGAATTAATGCACTATGGGCAAGTGAATCGGTTTCAAGAACTGATCCCAAGTATGGAAGAAATTTTTATTCACCAGGTAAAGTCAACGGAGAATGGATAAGATCTGGTTAGTAATCCAGCGGGAGTATGTGTCGCGAGTCAAAAAGAAATCGTTTTTGCTCGTCACCTTATTGACTCCGTTGATTTTTCCGGCCATCATGGGGGTTTTTGTCTGGATAGCCATGCAAGAAGAGGATAATCAAGCATTAAGAATCATCGAAGTAGTGGATGATAACAAACTGTTTTTCCTTGAAAGCTCAGAGCAATATGCTTTCTCATTTTCAGAAGCAAGTCCAGAAGAAGCCAAAAAGCTCGTGCAGGAAGGTAATCGCTACGGTTTTCTGCATATTCCCAATTTTGATGTAAAAGATCCTACAGGGATTTCATTTTACGGTGAGGAAAATCCAAGTATTAGCTTGATCAGCTACTTGGAGAATAACCTGCGGAAGAAAATAGAAGAACAACGGCTTTTTGAAAGTGGCATTGATCCCAAAATCATCAATGAAGTACGGACAAAAGTAGCCATAAAGTCTATCAAGCTGAATGAGGGAGGGATAGAAACTGTAAACGATGCTACTGTTAATTATGCAATTGGATTTATTGCGGGCATTTTGATCTACATGTTTATTTTCATCTATGGAAATCAGATTATGCAGGGAGTGATCGAGGAAAAATCAAGCCGTATCGTTGAGATACTAGTATCCTCCCTGAAGCCTTTTCAACTGATGCTGGGCAAAATCATCGGTATCGCAGGAGTCGGGCTTACACAGCTTTTGATCTGGATAGTACTCATAGGAACACTGACAACGATTGTGACAGGATTTTTGGGCATGCAAATGCCTCAGCAGCAAGCTATGGAATTGGCCAATCCGGAATTGGCTCAAGGCTTGTCCCAAAACACAGATATGGGAGATATTCTTCAGGTGATCTCGGGTATCAACTACGTGCAAATAGTATTGAGTTTTGTGTTTTATTTCTTGGGAGGGTATTTGCTCTACGGAGCTTTGTTTGCCGCTATAGGGTCTGCAGTAGACGCACCGTCGGACGCACAGCAGTTTATGTTGCCTGTTACCATTCCATTGATTGTAGCCTATATGGGGCTATTTGTGTTTGTACTGAATGACCCGACGAGTACAACTTCTTTTTGGCTTTCAGTGATTCCACTGACCTCGCCGATTGCGATGATGGGAAGAGTAAGCTACGGAGTGCCGATCTGGGAGCTAATGCTGTCTATGGGGCTTTTGATTGCAGGATTTTTGTTCTCCACCTGGGTGGCAGGGAAAATCTACAGAATTGGAATTCTGATGCATGGTACTAAGCCAAGTTATAAGACGCTTTGGAAATGGATCAAGACGAATAATTAAGAATTAAGAACCAAGAGTCTAAAAAAAGGGGTGAGAATCAAAAAAGGAGGACCGGAGGAGATAATTTGGCAATAAAAATCCCGATCCATTTCAGATCGGGATTTTTATTGCGCTTCTGAGCTCTTTTACTTTAGGTAGGCAGAAAGCATCCAGACTACTTTTTCTTTAGCAGTGATGTAGTCGCTCATAAGAGAGGCTGTTCCTTCATCTCCTGATGCGCCTGCAGCTTCAAGTGTTTCTCTTTCCAGTTGCAAAAGCGTGTTCATATTTGATCTCACGGTTTCCACCATTTTTAGCGGATCTTTGATTTCTTTTGCTTCTTTTATGGTGGCTGTCTCAATATATTCTTGATAAGAAGAAAGCGGTCTGGCTCCAAGAGTCAGGATTCTTTCTGCCGTTTCATCCACAGCAAGGTTAGCGGCATTGTAAAGTTCTTCGAATTTTGCATGAAGCTCAAAGAAATTTTGACCGGAGACGTTCCAATGAAAATTTCTCAAATTCTGGTAGTACACCTGATAATTGGCGAGTAAACCATTAAGCTTATCTACCAAAATCTTACTTTCTTTGATTTCTAATCCTATGTCGTTCGTTTTCATATTTCAGTTGTTTAATTTTCTCTGCTTGAATTAAAGTATAAATTTACCCCAAAGGTCGATGCCTTCCCAACTGATAAAATCTATCTCCAAGTCATACTATCTATGTGATTGGGAAGTTAGTAACGATAGTAATCCCTAGTTGATAAATGAAAAAAAGATTTCAAGACCTTACCTCCTTAGATTTTTATACTAATAAAAAACAAGTCAAATGGCTGGTGATTGCGGCGTCTTTAATAATAGGTGCTGGCTCGATTTGGTATACGAATAGCTTGGTGGAGGAATTGCGTGAGAGAGAAAGACGGCAGATAGAGTTGCTTTCCAGTGCATTGGAATATGCAGCTACTACCATGGAAAATCTGACTTTTATCAATCAGGAGATTATTCAGCAGAATTATTCTATTCCTATCATTATGGTAGATGCTGCTGCAAATCCAATAGAATTCAGAAATATTCCCTTTAAGAAGAATTCAAATGCAAAAGACTCATTGGAAATACTGAGGAAGGAGCTAGAAGAAATGCGGGCGGAATATGAACCTATATTACTTCCTGAGGCTGATATCCTTGTGTATTATAGAAATTCCGAATTGCTGATTAATTTAAAATACTACCCCTATGTACAGTTGGGGATTATTATGATTTTCGGGGTTTTGGCTTATGCGCTTTTCAATCAAAGCAAAATCGCTGAGCAAAACCGCGTCTGGGCCGGGCTGACCAAAGAAACCGCCCATCAACTGGGAACTCCGATTGCTTCACTCATGGCTTGGATAGACTACTTGAGAAATTCTCCTGTTTGGGATGAGAATAAAGAGATCATCACCGAAATGGATAAGGATGTGGTGAAATTGCGAATGGTGACAGAGCGGTTTAGCAGCATAGGAAGTAAGCCCGTAATCCAGCCGGAGAATGTCTATGAAGTGATCGAAGAGACAATCACGTACTTGCGGCCTAGGATTTCTACGAAAGTGAATCTGAATATCTATGCGGATTCCAAAGATTTGGATGCCATGATGAACAAGCCGCTTTTTGAATGGGTAATAGAAAATATCTGTAAAAATGCGGTGGATGCCATGCGTGGCAAAGGACAAATAGATATCGAGATTCTTCAGGACAGCGACAAATTTGTGATTGTGGATATCACCGATACAGGTAAGGGAATGGAAAAGAGGATGTACAGGCGTGTTTTTAACCCCGGATTTTCGACTAGGCAAAGAGGATGGGGGTTGGGGTTAACCCTGGCTAAGAGAATCGTGGAAGGCTATCATGGAGGGAGAATTTTCGTCAAAAATTCTGAAGTAGGTAAAGGGACTACTTTTCGGATTTTGATTCACGGGAGTCATGAAGGAGCCTCACAGTTTATTACGGAAGGAATTCTTGAATATTGACGATTTATGAAGTTTGAAGTACGAGTTACGAGGGCAATTAGGACTTCAGTCATTGCCTACTATCTTAACCCCATTTAACTTTTTCAAAAATGCTCGGAGCCATAGTGTGAGCTCAGTACTATCGGGAATCTCGTAAATCGTAATTCGTAAATCAAAATTGACTTTTTTTTAATGATGAATTTCGAATGATGAATACTGAATGATGAAGTGTTAACAGACTAAGAACCGTTGATATTGATTTCTGTTTTATTTTTTTAGAAAGTTCTGGATTGTAAAAATACCTCACCATTACGGGCAATCCCGTAAATCGTATTTCGTAAATTATCATTCAAAACCCAACTTTTAACATTCCCTCCTTCCCACTCATTTTTTTCTTACCTTTGCACCCTTAATTTGATGTCTCCCATGAGTTTGAAAGAAGAAATCCAGAAGCGTAGAACCTTTGCCATTATTGCTCACCCTGATGCAGGGAAAACCACGTTGACTGAGAAGCTATTGCTTTTTGGAGGTGCAATACAGACGGCTGGCGCGGTGAAATCGAATAAAATCGATACCGCCACAAAATCTGACTGGATGGCGATAGAGAAGCAAAGAGGGATATCGGTAGCAACTTCTGTCATGGGATTTGAATACAAGGACATCAAAATCAACCTACTTGATACGCCGGGACACCAGGATTTTGCGGAGGATACTTACCGTACATTGACAGCTGTCGATTCTGTAATCATGGTGATTGACTGCGTGAAAGGGGTGGAGATTCAGACGGAGAAGCTAATGGAAGTTTGTCGTATGAGAAATACACCCGTGATCTGCTTTATCAATAAGCTCGATAGAGAAGGACGAGATCCTTATGAACTGATTGAGGAAGTGGAGCAAAAGCTGAACATTCAGTGTCGACCGCTTTCCTGGCCTATAGGGATGGGTAAAACTTTTAAAGGTGTTTATAATTTGTTTGACCATAAACTCAATCTTTTTACGCCTTCTCAGCGAAAGCTAAGTGATGTGCGGAAATCATTTGAGGATGTGAATGATCCCGAACTGGATGAGCTAATCGGGAAGAGCTATGCCAATCAACTTCGGGAAGATGTGGAATTGATCGAGGGAGTTTATCCTGATTTTGACCCTACAGAGTATTTGGAGGGGAAAGTTGCTCCGGTGTTCTTTGGGTCAGCGGTAAATAACTTTGGGGTCAATGAGATGCTGGATACCTTTATCAAAATAGCACCCGCACCCAAAAGTCGTAGGACGGAGGATCGTGAAGTGAAGCCTGACGAAAAGAAGTTCTCGGGTTTTGTGTTTAAGATTCACGCCAATATGGATCCAAATCACCGAAACAGAATTGCTTTCTTGAGAATATGCTCCGGGACTTTTGAGCGGAATAAACCTTATAATCACGTGCGTGGCCCCAAGCCGTTACGCTTTTCGAACGTCACCCAGTTTATGGCGCAGGATAAGGAAATGATCGATGAGGCATTTCCGGGAGATATTGTCGGATTGTACGATACCGGGAATTTGAAGATCGGTGATACGCTGACTGATGGAGAAGATATGCAGTTCGTAGGCATTCCGAGCTTTTCGCCTGAGATTTTCCGCGAAGTGGTGAACAAGGATGCCATGAAGACCAAGCAGCTGGAAAAAGGATTGAAACAACTCATGGAAGAAGGAGTAGCACAGCTTTTTACTTTTGATATGGGTTCCAGAAAAGTAGTGGGTACTGTCGGCCAACTCCAGTTTGAAGTAATCCAATTCCGATTAAAAAACGAGTACAACGCCACAGTGGAGTTTCACCCGATGAATCTGTACAAAGCCTGCTGGATCACAAGTAAAGACAAAAAACAGCTGGATGAATTTGTACGCTCCAAAAACCGTCACATCGCCCATGACAAGGATGGCAAGCTGGTTTTTATGGCCGAGTCAAAAGCCTGGCTTCAGATGGTAATGGATAACTATCCGGAGATAGAGTTTCATTTTACTTCGGAGTATTGAGTTTTCTGTTTTTCAAAAAAGCATAAGTGCCAGCATTACTAGGTTTATTAGGATCCTGAAAATGAACGCAACGTTGTTTTTACGTGGCTTCTCAATTATTTCCTTGTGTTTCATACTTTGAAAAAGAAAATAAGTTGAGCCGATAATCGTCAGGGAAACGATGATGATCAATGGAACGATTAGAAATTCCAGCGCAGTTATTCTACTTGCAAATGCGTTTAAGATAAATGAAACCATAGTCACCACGCTTCCAATGGAATGGGCTTTTTGGATATGGGATAAAATATTGATGTCTGTATCTTTCATAATGAAATGCCTGACTTTTTAAACAAAAATGAGCGTCTTAGAATAAGCTTCGCTCTAGGTCAAGGTTACTTCGGTCACCCGTCTTCGGTCTTCGGACTGTTTTTTAAAAACACCTTTTCAAACTCGAATCTCTGCCCATTGAATAAACCTTTGTCACTGAGTTTTAGGTCAGGAATTACCAGCAATGCCATAAAGCTCAGCGTCATAAAAGGAGAGTTTAGCGTGGCGCCCATTTCTTTGGCCAGTTTATTGATCTTAGTATATGCTGCAGCTACTTCGTAGCCATCGGAGGCGGACATAATTCCGCCTACAGGAAGGGGGAGGATTTCTTCCTGAGTTGCTGATACGGCAGAAACCCCACCTTTGGCTTCTATGATCAGATTGACTGCTTTGCAAATGGATTTATCATCGATACCGACTGCTATGATATTATGTGAGTCGTGACCTACTGAAGAAGCAATTGCTCCGGTTTTCAATCCAAAGTTTTTAATAAAGGCCACCGCCGGTGAAGCATCTTCGTAGCGGTTGACCACGATGATTTTTAGGATGTCTTGGGATGGGTTTGATTCGGCAAAACCCTCTTTGATCAGAACCTCTCCGCTGATCTCCGGAGTGATCAGTTGCCCGTCCAAGGCTTCGATCACTCTGACTTTCGATCCCTTGGCTTTGAGCTGAAAGTCTTCTGGCTTTTTCAGAGAAGTATGGAAATTGTTGATGATTTCATTTTTGATAGAAGGGATCAATGTCTTGCCATTTTCAGCCACTTTCTCCCCATTGATATACGTACCGATGACTTGGAAATCCTTCAAATCTTTCGCTAGAATAAAATCAGCGGGATCACCTTCTTTTAATTGCCCCACATTCATGGAATAGTGTGCGATGGGATTAATACATGCGGCTTGGAGAACGTTGAAAATGTTTTTGCCCTTAGCGACAGCGCGAGCTGCGAGTTCATTGATATGAGAAACTGCAAGATTATCGGGATGCTTATCATCCGAGCAAAACATGATCATCTCCGGATAATCATCGATAAGGTCGATCAGAGCATCGAAGTTCTTGGCTGCGGAACCTTCACGGATAGCGATTTTCATTCCTAGCTTTAATTTTTCTAACGCCTCTGCTGCTGTAAAGCATTCATGATCGGTACTTGGGCCGGCACTGATATATTTCTCCGCAAGTTCTCCTTTCAGCCCAGGAGCATGTCCGTCGATAGGTTTGCCGTGTTTCTGTGAGATTCGGATTTTCTCCATCACCACTTTGTCCCGGTTCACCGTTCCGGGCCAATTCATCATTTCTGCCAAGTAATGAATTTCGGGACGTGACATCAGGTTTTCTATATCAGCTACATTGATTTCTCCACCTGCCGTCTCGAAAGGTGTTGCCGGTACACAGGAAGGTGCGCCGAAATAAAATTTAAAAGGGACCTGTTTTCCGTTGGCTATCATGTATTCCACTCCCTCCATCCCACAGACATTGGCGATTTCATGCGGATCAGATACTGTTGCTACTGTACCATGCACCACTGCCAGCCGGGCAAATTCGGAAGGCACCAACATTGAAGATTCCACATGTACATGAGCATCGATAAAGCCCGGCATCAAATAAGGCAAGGAGGAGTCAGTTAGGGTTTTTTCCAGCTTGGAAATTCTACCGTCTTCAATAGTAAGAGAAACAGTATAAATTTCCCGGTTTGGGATATCGACGAGTTGAGCTTGGATTTGCATGAAAATGTATGGGGAAATTAATTGGATAGAATCTGTATAAGCGATTCACTGCCATGGTTTGGGGACTGGTTTAGATTAAAACTACTATATTTGCGCAGTAATAAAAAAACGAATCAAGCGGGTTTTTGAATGAATAAAATCGTCATCGCCATCGATGGGTATTCGGGATGTGGGAAGAGCTCCACGGCTAAGGCAGTTGCAAAGGATCTGGGATATACTTACATCGATTCCGGAGCCATGTATCGGGCGGCGACTTTACACTTTTTGAATCACTTTCTTTCTCCAGCCAATCCACACGATGTAGAAAAAGGATTGAAATCACTTGAAATTTCTTTTCACCTCAATTCGGATACACTCAAGCAAGAGACCTATCTGAATGGATTGAATGTGGAAGATGAAATCCGTACGATGCGAATTTCAAGCAAAGTGAGTGAAATAGCCACGGTGGCCGCTATCAGAAAGGAACTGGTAGCCCAGCAGCGACGTCTTGGGAAGAAAAAGGGAGTAGTCATGGACGGTCGGGATATTGGTTCGGTGGTTTTTCCCGATGCTGATCTAAAGGTGTTTATGACTGCAGATTTGGAAACAAGAGCTGTCAGAAGGCAAGCAGAACTTTTAGAAAAGGGGGAGTTGGTAGATCTTGAGGATATTAAAGCCAACCTCGCCGAAAGGGATCGTGTGGATTCTTCCCGATCAGAAAGTCCGCTAAAGAAAATGCCTGATGCTGTGGAGGTAGACACGAGTAGTAGTACCTTTGCGGAGCAGGTGGGGAAGATTGTCCATGAGGCAAGACAAATCATTGATAAACAAAATAGCTATGCTGGTAACCATTGATAAAAACTCAGGGTACTGCTTCGGTGTTGAATTTGCCATAAAGATGGCTGAGGATGAGATGGAGCAAAGCGATCAGCTGTATTGCCTAGGTGATATCGTACACAATGATATGGAGGTCTCCCGTCTCAGTGCAAAGGGATTGGTGGTCATAGATCGCGAGCAGCTGTCAGAATTGCATGATTGTAAAGTGTTGATCCGAGCCCATGGAGAACCGCCGGAAACGTATAGAACTGCAATTGAAAACAATATAGAGTTAATCGATGCTTCCTGTCCCGTAGTGTTGAAGCTTCAGCATCGGGTGAAAAGTGCTTTTGACAAAATGGAGCGTGAGGATGGGCAAATTGTCATTTATGGCAAAAAAGGACATGCAGAGGTCATTGGCTTAACCGGGCAAACGCTTGAAAAAGCTATTGTAGTGATGGAGGATTCCGATTTGGATAAAATAGATTTCTCCAGACCTGTGACGCTTTTCAGTCAGACCACGAAAAGCACTAAAGGCTTTTATGAAATTTCTCAGAAAATCGAAGAACGTATCCAGGCTGCCAAGCAAGAGGTGAACAGGGAGACGTTCAACCCAAATGATTCGATTTGTCGTCAGGTCTCTAACCGTGAACCTCAATTGCATCGCTTTTCTCAGGAGAATGACGTGATCTTATTTGTCTCAGGAAAGAAAAGCTCCAATGGTAAAGCGCTTTATCAAGTTTGCCTTGGGCAAAATCCAAGAAGCTACTTTATAGAAAATGAGAGTGAAATAAAGTCTGACTGGTTTCAGAAAGATGAAAAAGTAGGGATTTGCGGAGCTACTTCCACCCCAATGTGGCTGATGGAGCAAGTGAAATCTTATGTGGAATCACTCGAAGAAGGAGTGCTTTCAGTATAAAACAGAGTTATTTAAAATGTCAGGAAGCCATTCTTCCGAAAGTTCAAACATTAAAGTTCATATACCCTCAAATTAAAAAGGTTATTTATTAGATTTGGGGCGTTTTTCAAAAGCTCATAGTTCAAAAACAGATATGTCTAAAATAGTGAAGCTTAAGAAAGGTTTTGACATCAATATGGTGGGAAAGGCTAAGCAAGAGCTTGCTGATTTCGCCCAGGCTCAAACCTTCGCAATTAAGCCGACAGACTTTATCGGGCTCCAACGTCCGAAAGTTCTTGTCAATGAAGGAGATACCGTAAAGGCAGGTACTCCAATCCTGATCGACAAAGCATTGGATCAAGTAATTTATGCGGCACCTGTTTCCGGCAAAATTGTCGAAGTGAAGAGAGGTGATCGTCGCAAATTGCTTGAGATCAGTATTTTGGCGGATGCTACCATCACCCACGAGCAGTTTGGTCAAGTTGATATTGCTTCTCTCGATAGAGATGCTTTGGCAGCTAAATTGGCAGCTAGTGGTGCATGGCCCAATATCATCCAAAGACCTTTCGGTATAGTTGCAAATCCTGCTGATACTCCTAAGAGTATTTTCATGTCTGCTTTTGATACGCACCCTCTAGCTCCGGATTTTGCTTTTGCACTACAAGGGCAAGAGAAATATCTTCAGGCGGGTATCGAAGCCTTGGCAAAACTTACAAGCGGCAAAGTCCACCTGAATGTAGATGGTTCTAAGGCCGTACCTGCAGTTTTTTCTAATTTGAAAGGCGCCCAAGTAAATAAATTCTCAGGACCTCATCCTGCCGGTAACGTAGGTGTACAGATTCACCACCTTGATCCGATCAATAAAGGTGAAATAGCCTGGACAGTCTCTCCTTACGGAGTAGCTCAGATCGGTAAATTCATTTTGGAAGGTATTTATGATACATCCAAAGTGATCGCTGTGACCGGTTCCGAATTGACAAAAGCGGCTTATGTGAAAACTTACAGCGGAGCGTGTGTTTCCACTTTCGTGAAGGGGAATCTTAATTCAGGCCACGTTAGGGTAATTTCCGGGAATGTGCTTACAGGGGAGAAAATCGCTTTGGAAGGATACTTGGGTTATTATCACAATCAGATCACGGTTATACCTGAGGGAGATTATTATGAGTTTATGGGATGGGCGAAGCCTACCACCAGACTCAGCTACCACAGGGCACTGGGATTGCTTTCCTTCCTTACCCCAAAGAAAGAATTCGTTTTGGATTCTAACGGCCGAGGAGAAGAGAGAGCATTCGTGCAGACTGGTGTATTTGAATCAGTAACTCCGATGGATATTCTTCCTGTTTATCTTTTGAAAGCCATCATGGCAGAGGATTTTGACGAAATAGAAGAATTGGGGATCTATGAGATCGTGGAAGAAGATTTAGCTCTTTGCGAGTTTGTGGATGTTTCAAAACATCCTGTGCAGGAGTTGGTGAGAAAAGGAATTGAATTAATCCAATACAGTTAATCCATATGAAGTTTCTAAGAGATTTATTGGACAAGCAAAAGCCACTTTTCGAAAAAGGGGGAAAGCTTGAAAGTCTATATTACGCATTTGAGGCAGGGGAGACGTTTATGTTTAGCCCTAAGCATACTACAGGTATCAAAGGAGCTCAGGTAAAAGATGCTATCGATCTAAAACGGATGATGATCACGGTGGTAATCGCCATGATTCCTTGTTTGCTTTTTGGTATTTATAACACCGGGCACCAGCATTTATTGGCCACGGGAGGAACAGCGGGTCTTTGGGAAGACTTCGGTGACAAAACTTGGCTTGGAGTACAGTTGGTTTTACCTATCATCATTGTAGCATATGCTGCCGGTGGTATTGTAGAAGCAGTTTTTGCAGTGATCCGAAAGCACCCAATCAATGAAGGTTTCCTTGTGACAGGAATGCTGATTCCATTGGTGGTACCGGCTACTACACCATTGTGGCAAGTAGCTTTGGCCACTGTGTTTGCTGTAGTGATAGCAAAAGAAGTATTTGGAGGCACCGGGATGAATATTCTGAACGTAGCCATGACTGCAAGAGCATTCTTGTACTTTGCTTATCCTGCTCAGATTTCAGGAGATCAGGTCTGGACATATTTAGGAGATAAAACACCTGTTGACGGTTTCTCAGGAGCTACGGCACTTTCTGTAGTGTACAATGCGGGGGTAGATGGCACTCAAACGGCTGTAGAGGCTTTAGCAAGTCACAATGTGGAATTGGGCTCAGGTTTATATGAATTTGCCAATCTGTTTATGGGCTGGATTCCGGGTTCTATTGGAGAGACATCCACTTTGATGGCATTGATCGGAGCGTTCATACTTATTGCGACCGGTGTAGCAAGCTGGAAAATCATCGTTTCAGGATTTGCAGGTGCTTATATCATGGGATTTGTGATGAACCTTTTAGCGGTAAATGAATACATGGCACTGCCACCTCAGTATCACTGGGTAATGGGAGGCTTGGCATTTGGGATTGTCTTTATGGCAACCGATCCGGTGTCTGCTTCTCAAACTGAAACGGGGAAATGGATTTACGGTCTTTTGATCGGGATATTAACAGTGATCATTCGTGTGACTAACCCTGCTTACCCTGAGGGGATTATGCTGGCAGTGTTGTTTATGAACGTGTTCGCTCCATTGATCGATTATTATGTAGTTAAGGCAAACAAAACAAGGAGGTTACAACGTGCAACAGTCTAACGCTTATATTATTACGTTCTCCGTCATCTTGACGGTAGTTTTGGGATTACTTCTATCGGGCACTTCGCAAGTGCTGGGTCCGATGCAAAAAGAAGCCATCGCTCTGGATACCAAAAAGCAAATTTTGGGCGCGGTGATTCCTGTTGAAGAAGTCAATGCAATGAAGCCTGAAGAGGTGAATAAGTACTATGAAAGTCATATCGCTTCTATTGTGGTAGATGTCAATGGTGAGGAAATCACTGAGAAAGACGGAGCCACAGTCACTGCAGAGAGTGTGGATATTGCAAAGAATTATAAAAAACCGGCTGAAGAAAGACTTTATCCTGTGTTTATTTATCATGAAGAAGGAGATAAGAATAAAGTTCAATCCTATATTTTCCCATTATATGGTGCAGGTCTATGGGATGCGATCTGGGGCTATGTTGCGTTGGAGACTGACATGAATACCGTGGGCGGTATCACTTTGGCTCATGCTGGAGAAACTCCGGGGCTGGGAGCTAGAATTACTGAATCAGGCGTACAGGATCGGTATGTAGGAAAGACTATCTATGATGAATCCGGTGAACTGAAAGCAGTAGAAATGCAAAAAGGTGAAGGGAAAGATTACTCTGATAATCCTCATCAAGTGGATGGCATGTCTGGGGCAACGATTACTGCTAAAGGGGTAAATAATATGCTTAGAAATTATTTGGGCTATTATGAATCTTACATTAAGAGTCAGAAATCTTCTTCTTCAGCAGTAGCTGTGCTTTAATCGAAACATCAACTCAAGAATTATTTAAATATGAGTGCTGAAACTATAGAAAAAAAGCCTGCAGAGGCGCTGCTTTCCAAACGCAGAAAAAAACTTGTTAGTGATCCTCTTATTGATGACAATCCAATTACCATTCAGGTATTGGGTATCTGTTCTGCCTTAGCTGTCACTACACAAATGAAGCCTACCTTGGTAATGGCTATTGCAGTAATTTTCGTGGTAGTTATGTCTAATTTGCTGATATCATTGCTGAGAAATACAATCCCAAGCAGGGTACGGATCATCGTGCAGTTGGCTGTAGTCGCCACTTTGGTTACCTTGGTTAATGAAGTGTTGAAGGCGTTTGCATATGATATGTACAAAGAGCTTTCTGTATTCGTTGGCTTGATTATCACTAACTGTATTGTGATGGGACGTCTTGAAGCTTTTGCCTTGGGCAACAAACCTTACGATTCTATCCTTGATGGATTCGGATCAGCTTTAGGATACTCATGGATTATACTTACAGTAGCCTTCTTTAGAGAATTGCTGGGATCAGGAGCAGTATTTGGCGTTCCTGTGTACGAGTATATTTCAAGTTTATTCGGACCTGACTTCAAATTGGCCACAAATGGTCTGATGGTTTCCCCTGTGGGAGCATTTATGGTACTTGGGTTACTTATTTGGATCCAGCGTACAAAGACTGGCTATGTTGAACATTAAAATCAGCTGAAGAAATGGAATTAATTAATTTAGGAATTCGGTCGATCTTTATCGACAATATGGTTTTTGCTTACTTTTTAGGGATGTGTTCATTCTTGGCTGTGTCCAAAAAAGTAAGTACAGCAGTAGGACTTGGTGCGGCAGTAATATTCGTCTTGACGGTTACGGTGCCTGTCAACTGGCTTTTGAATGAATATGTACTAAAGGAAGGTGGTTTATCATGGGTTAATGCTAGCCTTGCTACTATTGATTTGACCTTTTTGAGATTTATCATGTTTATCGCCATTATCGCTGCCATGGTGCAACTTGTGGAAATGGTGGTAGAGAAATTTGCCCCTGCTCTCTATGGAGCACTGGGGATCTTTCTTCCTTTGATAGCGGTGAACTGCGCAATTCTGGGTGGATCGCTTTTCATGGCACAGAGAGATTATACGCTTGCTGAATCTGCTGTTTATGGCTTCGGCTCCGGTACAGGTTTCTTTTTGGCTATTGTGGCACTTGCTGCTATCCGTGAGAAACTGAAATATTCCCATGTGCCAAATGGTTTGAAAGGTTTGGGCATTACTATGCTCTTGACCGGATTAATGGGGTTGGCCTTTATGTCCTTTATGGGGATTGATCTATAATCACATTAAGCTTAAGAATATAGCGAAAAGCTCTGGGATGACATCTCAGAGCTTTTGTTTTTAGCGGTAATGGGTTTTTGTCCATTACATTGTAACTTTTGACCTTGAAACTAGTTAATCAACAATCCTGACTCTTATGAAAACCTTACTTACTTGCTTTTGCTTTCTGGCACTTACATTTTCGGTCTCAGCCCAGAACGGCGAATGGATTGAACTCTTCAATGGCAAAAATCTGGATGGGTGGAAAATTTCTGAAAATTCTCAATCCTTTCAGGTAGAAGATGGAGTGATAAAAGTGGCTGGTCCACGTGGACATGCTTTCTATGCCGGAGATGTGGCTAATCATGACTTTAATAATTTCGAAGTGATAGCTGAAGTGAAAACCATGCCTGGGGCAAATTCAGGTATTTTCATCCATACCCAATACCAAGAAGAAGGTTGGCCGGAGGTAGGCTATGAGATCCAAGTGAATCAAAGCCATAGTGATTGGAGAAAAACAGGCAGCGTTTATTCTTTTCAAGACGTAAAGGAAGTCTATGTGGAGGACGGGGAATGGTATACTGAACACATTATAGTAGAAGGTGATGTAGTGACAGTAAAAGTCAATGGAGAAACAATCAACGTGTATGACCAGTCCAAAGACGAAAACCGTAAAGGGGATCTAGGTACTAAAAAAGTAGATCGGGGAACTATTGCCCTTCAGGCTCACGATCCTAAGTCAGTAATTTATTTTAAAAGTGTAAAAGTTAAAATTCTTCCTGATTAATTCAGAGAGAAAGTATCTTCATGCATTAATCCTGATTATTATTGAGTAATAATCAGGATTTTCATTTTACATCCATGGCATTTACATACAAACGAGTCCTATCGTACTTCCTTAGAGGGCTGCTATTCGTCACTCCGGTAGTAGTGACACTTTACATTATCTACCAAACCATTCTTTTTCTGGATAATCTGATTCCGGTACCCTTGCCGGGAATTGGGATTTTGATGGTTTTGGCTTTGATTACCTTTGTTGGATATCTGGCTAGTCTTTTCTTCGCCAAACCTATTTTTGATTGGTTTGAGCGTGGGCTGATCCGCATCCCGCTCGTTAATCTGATTTACACCAGCATCAAAGATTTGATGGGGGCTTTTGTGGGGGATAAAAAAAAGTTTTCATCCCCAGTCAAGGTTCAGCTTAGCGATACTATCATACGTTTGGGATTTGTCACTCAGGAGAATATGTCTGTAGTAGGAGAGCCTGACATGGTGGCTGTTTATTTTCCCCATAGCTACAATGTCTCCGGAAATGTGTTCTTGGTACCGAAAGATAAAGTCACCCCACTAGTAGGTGTGAAAAGCTCTGATGTAATGAAATTTATGGTGTCGGGAGGAGTTTCTCCTTTGATTTAATTAAGGTTTATGTATCCGCTTTTCTGACAGTAAAGAGACTAAAGCATCATAGGATTTGGATACCACTAGCGCCGCGGCCACTTCGGTCTTCTGTCATCGGTCTTCCTGCCGTTATACCGAAGAAAATGAGGCTACTGGCATCATTGCGGATAATCATATTAAGGTTTATGGTACCTCACAAAAGCAATCCATTCTCCATCCGGTGACCAGCTATGCACGTTGATAGTGCCTTGTCCTCCGTAGAATACGTCTGTTAAATCCCTGATTTCCTTTGTCTCCACATTAAGCAAACGTAGTTTGACATCCTTTCCAAAAGGATGAGCCCCCTTTTGATCTTCCAGATAGGAAATAATTACCGCTGATTTATTGTCAGGAGAGGGATGCGGAAACCAATTGTCCAAAGAGTCATCGGTGAGTTGTTCAGTATCGGTACCGTCAGGTTTCATTCGATAGGCTTGCATTCTTCCAGTTCGATTCGAATTGAAATAGATCCACTTTCCGTCATAGGAGTATTCTGGACCATCATCAAGTCCCTCAGTATCAGTTAGCCTTTTCTCAGTGCCTCCAGCTGTAGGGATGGCATAAATATCCCACAAGTTGTCCCGCATGGCGCAATAAACCAAGGTAAGTCCATCAGGACTTATGCCATGCCAATAGCTTGGATGATTTGGAGTGATTAATTTTGGCTCGCCCCCAGCAAGCGGAACTGTATAAATTCGAGATCCTAGGTCTTGATCATTTTTGCTAAACACCAATAATTTTCCGTCAAAACTTAGCCCATGATCATTGTTTGCACGTGAGATTTTATCAGGCTGAATTTGACCTAATTTATTCCCTTGAAGATCTATTTTTTCCAGAAATCCACCTGAATTAATGAGCAAGAATTTTCCATCCCTAGACCAATTGGGAGCTTCGAAATGTCTGGTTTCTTTTAAAATTGCTTTTTGTTCTCCTGAGCTAACGTTGAGAATAACCAGTTCACTGGAAGTTCCCTCAGGGACTTGTTGTGCAGTTACTGTACTCGAAAGAATCAAAAAGATGATTGCGAAAAGAACTTTAATGCTAGGCATGATGGGGTTATGTTGCTTATTCTCTTAAGATAAGCAACTGTGAATAAACTTATTGCATCACTTCTACCACAGGCTCTTTTTTTTCTGTAAAGCGACCAATTTCCCAAATGACCTGATTTTGCAGCTTCATAGCCTCTTCAAGCCAAGCTTGGTTTTCAGGATCTACAGCAAGCATCAATCCTCCGCTTGTCTGTGGATCGCATAGTTTCACCAAGTCCATTCCTACCACACCTTTGGTTTTCGCACTGTAAGCATTCCAATTGCGGTACGTATTGTCAGGAAAAATAAATTGATTGATGTATTCCTGCACTCCTGCTATCATCGGAAGTTTGTACAGATCTATCTCTGCAGATAGTCCTGCGCCTTCGCACATCTCTATCAAATGTCCCAACAGTCCGAAACCTGTGACATCTGTCATGGCATGAACTTCCTCATGATTCCCCAGAATTTCACCTACCGAATTCAATCTGCAAGCAGTATCCAGCAAGCTTAGGTAGTCCTTATCAGAGATCTTTTGACGTTTGAGCGCAGTCGCCAACACACCTACACCAAGCGGTTTGGTTAGGTAGATGATGTCTCCTGCTTTTGCGCCATTATTAGTTTTGATTTTATGGGGATGAATAATTCCATTTACCGAAAGTCCGAAAATCGGATCTTTTGCAGCAATGGAATGTCCACCGGCCAATTCTATACCCGCAGCTTTGCAAATTGTTTTTGCTCCTTCCATGACTTTGGCGGCCAGCTCGGGTGCCAGCTTTTCTACAGGCCAACTCAGGATGGCATTTGCAAAAATCGGTTTACCACCCATGGCATATACATCTGAAAGAGCATTCGCAGCAGCGATTCTCCCAAAGTCAAAAGGATCGTCCACAATAGGTGTGAAAAAATCAACTGTATTGATCACTGCCAAATCCTCTGAAACCTGATAGACAGCCGCATCATCTTTATTTGAGTTGCCTACCAGCAGATTTGGATCATTTTGTGAAAAGGATCCGCTTGCCGCTAGGATTTGATCAAGTATTGCAGGTGCAATTTTGCATCCGCAACCGGAGCCTTCACTCCATTCAGTCAATCGTGTAGGGTTATTTTCCATGAATTTGGGATTTAGCTTCGAGCAGCTTTTTAATGGATTTTTCCGGATCGATCCTAGAGAGATCTAGTTGGATCGTTTTGGATTGGGTATGTTTATCCAGATCAAACGCATAAGTTTTGTCGTAATAGATCAGCATATTTGTGATCCAGTCAGCATGATTTTCTTCTATGATTGCTTGTATCGCCTGTGAAGTCCGTAAACCACCCAAACGCTTTTTCAGACGTAGAACAGCCAAAACCAACTCGTCAGTAGGCAGACGGGCATATTCTTCGGTGATTAATTCGATTCGTTCTTGTTCAGTTTTTATAATCTCGATTAGTGGAGATGTCAGCATTTGCTGATAAAATCGATCAGGGAGAATTAACCTGCCGATTTTCCTGCTCTCATTTTCTACCCAAACTGCTTTCAAGGGATCATGCCTACGCAAAGCTTCGGCAAAGATGTTTTCAAATTGCTCCACTGAAGGCTGGGCAGGCTGGCCAATAGAACCAAAGGAAGATCCTTTGTGATTTGCCAAAGCCTCAAGATCAATGAACTGCTCGCCTGTTTCCTGAAGTTTTTGCAATAATCGGGTTTTTCCCGTTCCTGTTTTTCCTCCTAAAACAATAAGGTTCCAGTCTTTTCTGACCAAGTCAAAACTATACGTTCTATAAGTTTTGTATCCTCCTTTCAGGCGAAATACTTCAAATCCAACTATGGATAGAAGCCAGGATAGAATCTGACTTCGCATTCCACCACGCCAGCAATAGACAATCATTTTTTTCTTGGGAAATTGGGCTACAACATCTTTAAGGATTAGGTGAAAACGAGGGCCTACCAGTTCAAAACCCTTAATAGTGGCTTCTTGCGATCCTTTTTCTTTGTAAAGCGTACCGACTACAATTCTTTCCGAATTAGTAAGGATAGGGATGTTGACAGCACCTGGAATATGACTTTGGGCAAATTCTCCTTCACTTCTCGCATCGACCAAAGGATATTGATCTCGCAAACTCCAAAAATCATCTAAGGAAATTAACTGCTCCGCCATAAAGTATGAAGATAAAAAAAGCCGCAAGGATTTCCTTGCGGCTCTGAATGTAATGTAGTCAACTAATTAAAGCTGAGCATCTAGTTTTTGGGATAAAACAGATTTTGGAACTGCTCCAACTTGCTTGTCTACGATCTCGCCGCCTTTGAAGAAAAGAAGGGTTGGGATAGATCTGATACCGAAAGCCTGAGCTACAGCCGGATTTGCATCCACGTCTACTTTACCCACTACTGCTTTACCATCGTAATCTCCAGCCAATTCTTCTACTAAGGGGCCGATCATTTTACATGGACCGCACCATTCTGCCCAGAAATCTACAAGAATTGGTTGTTCTGATTTGATGATTTCTTCAAAATTTGCGTCGGTAATTTCTATTGCTTTTGCCATTGTATGTTTGTTTATAAGTTTCAGTTTTCCCCAAATATAGGATTGAAAGGGAATTGGTAGGCAATTAGTTCCGACAGCCCTATAAAAATTGTCTATGACCCATCGATGAAACTTTAACAGAATGCCGGTTTTGGGGAATTGAGTCGTTACCGGATTCAGGTTATTTTTAGATTCTTAGATCAACTGGCCCCCTGAATACATCAAAGCAGCCTGACAATATGATTGCCTGACAACTTGCAGGCACCTATTTACTTCATATTCAAAAGAGATTCGGCCAGCTTGGAGGAATTAAGCCTTGCCCAAGGCTGGCCGCAATCTGCATGATTAGAGCGTCAGGATCCAAAGCCCTGATCTTTGCTCCTTGATACAAGCGAATGTTTAAAGGCTTGTGGCAAATATATCAGGGTAGCAAAGCTCGTTGAACAATATCCAATCGATCTTACCCAAGGCCGCGCTTTTGACCAGACCGCTTCCTTCAGTGATTTTGATCAGTTGATTGGGCTGGATATCGGTGACTCGTTGGGTGGTATTGCTCCCTCCCCATTGGATCTCAATATGATCAATTTTGGTAGCCTTGCCTATGCCTATTTCCCTACGTAAGGGTGAGCCACCGAAGCTCCCTCCTGAATTGACATCACGATAAACACTGCGTGCAATACCGTTTTCCGTAAACGATACTTTTATCCTAGATCCAATGGCATCTCTGTTGGAAGCAACACCTTCTAAGCTGATGTATATCCAGTTGTTGTTACTTTGCCCAGGGTTCATAAAGAGGGAATTCTGGTAGGCATCCCCAGGGTAGGCTCCGCCTAATTGGATGTAAATGTCCTGATCCCCGTCATTGTCCAGATCTGCAAATGAAACTCCATGCCCTTTTTGCAAGTGACCGACCCTTGCGGAAGCGGTCACGTCTTCAAACCTTTCCCCACCAATGTTTTTGAACATCTTATTGGGGATTAAAGATTGGTATTGGGGATTGCCCGTGCCTAAGTACATGTCCAGAAAACCATCGTTGTCAATGTCCCCGAAGTTGGCTCCCATCGCAAAAACCATCTTATTGAGACCAAGTTCATTGGCCATGTTGGTGAATGTTCCGTCACGGTTATTTCGGTAGAGGAGCATTTTATTCTTGTTACCTGCTAGAATGTCCAGTTTTTCAGCCGCAGCATAGTAGGCCATCGATTCCCGAAAACTATAATCACATACGAAAATGTCGAGCCAGCCATCATTGTCATAATCCCAAAACCAGGTTACAAATGAATTGCCCAGGTCATCGTCTAGACCTGCCTGGGAGGTTACGTTTTGAAAACTGATTTCTCCTCCGTCCAATCCGTTGTTTTTCAGAAGCATCCGCTGTCCATTCATGGTGGAGATGAAAATGTCTTGCCAGCCATCGTTGTTGTAGTCTCCAGAAGTGACCCCCTTAATGAACATTGAATAATCACTGTTGGAAATGGAGGCAATGTTTCGGAAAGTACCATCGCCATTGTTGAGATACAGTTCACTGGGATGGAGTTCGAAGGGATCTGATGTCTCATTACCTATGAATACATCCAGAAAGCCATCGTTGTTGAAATCATTCCAAGTGGCTGTCTGTGTGGGATGGAAGGAGAGTATGCCGCTAATGGTCGTGACGTCTGTGAAGGTTCCGTCGCCATTGTTTCTCAGCAATGAGTTGGGTTCATTCCCGTACTTCCCTTTCCATGCTCCCCGCAAGATAAGTATGTCCTTGTATCCATCGTTGTTGTAATCGGCATGGATCATGTTTAGCCCTCCTCTGATATTTTTTAAACCTGATTGCTCAGAAACATCCGTGAAGGTTCCATTGCCGTTGTTTTTGAAGTAATGCAACTGATCTGTCAGCTCCAAACTGGACGTGATGATATCCAAGTATCCATCATTGTCAAAATCTTCGACAATACTACCCCCTGCCATGTTTTTCACGTCAAGTTTCAACCCGCCTGCAATGTCCTCAAAAGGCTGTACTTCAACAGTTCGATCTCCTTCCATATCCGCAATAAGATAGGCAGGCGGAACTTGGTCCGGATAACTGCCCAGGGTCATATATGCAATATTGAGAAGCCATCTGGATTCAATATCTTTCGGATCTCTTTCCAGCAATTGGAGATAGAGATCAATGGCCTTGGTGGATCCGGTTTTGTTCCTATGGAGACCAAGACCTCTCAGAGGGATAATGCATGACTCTGCGGCATGGTCGAATATACAGTTGTCGCGCTCACCTTTCCGCAGGTAGGCAATCGCCAGATCCCTTGTGATACGCTTTGATTGCGAATCCTTTATGGAGGGTAGGACTTTTTCATACAATGTGATGGCTTCATCTTCCCTACCCAATTCCATAAGGATATTTGCCTTCAGGTAGTTGCAATACATGATCTGTTCAGGAGTGTTATTGGGCAGGGCAAGCATAGAGTCCATGTAGATCAATTTGGGAGCAGGGCTGAATATGTTCTCCGCAACAGATGTTTTTTGTCTTACTTGCTCCAATAAGTCGATCATTTCCTGATGGCAGGAAAGATCTCTCGTACAAGAGCTGCATAACAGAACAACCAGCAGGAAGCCTGTAATGGTAATTATGTTTTTTTTCATTTTAAAATGGGTTTGATTGCGCTTTTTCTTTTTTAAGCTTTTGGCATATTTTCCTCTTTGGATACCCTGCGAATCTGAATAGCCCTTTTCTTGTAGAGTCAGGGAAAGTCTTATGTACGACAAAACTTATGGCTGCTCTTCCTGACTTTGCGGATATGCCCGCAAGAACAAAAGAGGGTAGGAATAAGTGAATCTCAGGATTGGCCCTGGGCTGTGTGCAGTAGGTTTTGAAAGACAGATATAAAGTATGCCCATGCCTAATACTGACCATTTGGTCTCATGAAAAAACTGAGAGAACTCATACGGCCTTATGAGAATCGCTTGCTTGAGAATTTTTCTTGATCCATTAAGTAAGTGATTCATTCAAAAGGAAGCCTTGGTATTTACCCATAGGCATCTCCTTTGGATGATCACTTAGTATGGGAGACCACTCCAAAGACAGCAGAAACAAAGGATTTCTGTCTGTTTTGCAGGCGATTGTCAAAATTGAAAGGTATGGAAGAAATCAACCCAATTCTGGGGGAGGGGTATGGAGTGGGAGCTCTTGGCTTTCATAAGCCATAAAAACAAAACCTAAGTATTCTTCTCCATTAATGAAAAAGGGAGTAAAGTCAAATTCATTCTGGGGCGGAGTATAATCTTTGATAAAAAGTTTGATAAGCAGTGAATTGCCATTTTGATGTGGGGTCTCATCTTGGGTCAGGGAACTTATCCATTGCCTGATGGTAGTGTTCAAGTTTCCTTTAGCGATGTCCGGTACATAGACCATGTATAGAGTATCGCTTTGATAGCGTTGCTTGATCACCCGAAAGTGTTGACCATCTTTTTCAAAGGAGATATTGGTAATATGAAACTCTTCCTGATCTGAGGCGTAAGGCATGGAAAGTGGGATTTTCAGTGTCTTTTCTTCCAATTCTCCTTTGGTTTCATTGTATATCCAGTCAGTCCAACTAGATTCGATTTGGGACTTCATAGAAAAGTAAACCACATAATATCCAAAGTGGTACTGTGCGAAGCAACATAAAAGCAATATGGATACTCCTTTTCTCAATATAAAATGCCGTTTGAACCGAAAGCTAGCAAAAAATCCATTAATGGCAAGCAGCGTGTACTGCACTTGATGGAGAGTTTCAATGAAACCAACCAACCCAAACTTAAACACCGTTATACTTCAGTAAAAACAGGCTCCTCGTCTAAATCCGTAAAATAGCCCCAGGATTGAAAACCTTTTCGAACCGATTAGGAAAGCATACTTTTATGAAACCATTTCCTGATTTTTTGTTTTTGTGTGATCTTTAGAAAAAGGTATTTTGCTTCCCTTTACATTACTTTATATGCCACCTCAGGAATTTCCTTTAGTTCCTTGATCATTTCCGCACTTGGGTCAATAGAGAATCTCTTAGAGAAAAGCTCCAGAGCGATATTCTCTTTGCGATCTACCACATCAAAATACAATTTGGCATCGCCTTTATATTTCTCTGTGATTGCTTGTAGTTTCTCCATCAGATCAAGTGTTAGGTCATCCAAGTCAATATTAACCCGAAGACCTTTTACCATTTTGCCACGTATCTCATCTAGAAGGGTGATGTTGCCGATTTTAAATTCCAGTTCATTTTCTGCCCAGCGCTTGCCCGCTACCGATCCACTGATAAACAAAAACCAACCGGGCATAAAGTACTCTTTGAACTTCACGTAATCATCTCCAAACAGAAAGAAGGTAAAGGCACCCTGATAATCTTCCAGCGTAAGAGTACCGAAAGGTTTTCCATTTTTGGTCGTTCTATGGGCAAAAGTGGAGACTGAACCCGCCAGTTTGATGTCACTTCGACTTTTTAAGCTTTCCAGGTCATTTAGGTCAGGCAAAGAAGCATTGGTAAATGATTCGATCTCCAATCTAAACTGATCAAGCGGATGCCCCGATATGTAAAGCCCGACCACTTCCTTTTCAATATTAAGCTGTTGCAGTTGAGTGAAAGGTTCCATCGGAGCAATGGTAGGAAGAGGAACTTCCATACTGCCTGCTCCTCCACCAAAAAGGCTCACCTGATTGCTTTCTTCTTCTTGCTGTACTTTCTGGGCATACTTAGTCGCTTTCTCGATCAAATTCAAATCCCCGTCTGCAGATTCCAAATATTGCCTTCTGTGATGCTGAGGGAAGCAATCAAACCCTCCTGCCATCGCCAGCGCTTCCATTGTTTTCTTATTCAGGGCTTTGGAACTCACCCGCTTTGCAAAATCAAAGATGTTTTTATATGGGCCGTTTTTCTCACGCTCCACTATGATTGCGTCCACAGCTGCTGAGCCTGCTCCTTTGATCGCGGCCATTCCAAACCGGATTTCTCCCGCAGCATTTACTGTGAATCCATTTTTGGATTCGTTTACATCCGGTCCCAATACCGGAATTCCTGCCCGCTTACATTCTTCCATGAAAAATGTCACCTGAGTGATGTCATTCATGTTGTTACTCAGCACTGAAGCAAGATATTCTGCCGGATAATGGGCTTTCAAATAGGCAGTCTGGTAAGCAATCCACGCATAGCAGGTAGAGTGGGACTTGTTAAAGGCATAAGACGCAAATGCCTCCCAGTCAGTCCAGATCTTCGCCAATTTCTTGGCATCATGACCCTTGGCAGAAGCCTGCTCCACGAACTTTGGCTTCATCTTATCCAGTACATCCTTCTGTTTTTTACCCATTGCCTTACGCAACACATCCGCCTCACCTTTGGTGAATCCTGCAAGTTTTTGGGACAAAAGCATCACTTGCTCTTGGTAAACCGTAATTCCGTAGGTTTCTTCCAAGTATTCCTTCATGTCCTCCAGATCGTACTCGATCGGTTCAGTTCCATGCTTACGCTTAATGAAAGAAGGAATATAGGCCAAGGGTCCCGGTCGGTACAATGCGTTCATGGCAATCAAATCTGCAAAAACCGTAGGCTTCAGCTCACGCATGTATTTCTGCATTCCGGCAGATTCATACTGGAAGATACCTACTGTCTCACCACGCTGGAAAAGCTCGTAAGTCTTCACGTCGTCAATCGGGAAATGATCCGCATCTAGCTCGATGCCATGTCTTTCCTTTACGATTCTGATCGCGGTTTTTATAAGAGTCAGGGTTTTTAGACCCAAAAAGTCCATCTTAAGCAAACCGGCTGATTCTACCACAGAGTTGTCAAACTGTGTACAAACCATGTCAGAATCCTTGGCCAAGGCTACCGGGACAAAATTGGTAATATCAGATGGAGTAATGATTACCCCGCATGCGTGGATCCCAAGGTTTCGTACAGATCCTTCCAGCATCGTTGCTTGATTGATCGTTTTGGCAGATTCATCTTGGCCTTTGGATATTCGGATCAATTCATCCGCTTTTGCAATCATTTCGCCCTGACCTTTCAGTTTGTCCGAAAGTGCAGCTCTATTACCAGCTAAGCCAAAAAGTGCTTTCAATTTGATGTCCGGTACCAAATTGGCCAATCGGCCTGCTTCCGCGAGAGGAAGATTCAATACTCTTGCTGTATCCCGAATGGCTGATTTTGCAGCCATCGTACCGTAAGTGATGATCTGGGCTACCTGATTGGATCCGTACTTTCTTATTACATAGTCGATCACACTTTGACGGCCTTCATCGTCAAAGTCAATATCAATATCGGGAAGCGAAACTCTATCCGGGTTAAGGAATCTCTCGAAAAGGAGATTGTATTCGATGGGGTCAATGTTGGTGATGCCTGTGCAATAGGCGACTGCAGATCCTGCGGCAGATCCACGTCCGGGGCCGACCGAAACTCCCATTTTTCTTGCTTCCGCGATGAAATCCTGTACGATCAGGAAGTAACCCGGGTACCCTGTGTTCTGGATAGTGGCGAGCTCAAAATCTAAACGTTCTTCGATTTCCGGTGTGATTTCCTTGTAGCGCTTCTTTGCTCCTTCATAAGTCAAGTGCCTTAAGAAAGCGTTTTCCCCACGTTTCTCTCCATCTACTTCATCTTCTGCATGCTTGAATTCTTCCGGGATTTCAAATGCCGGCAAGAGTACTTCGCGGGCAAGTTTATAGGTCTCAATCTTCTCGGTAATCTCATTGGTACACTCTATTGCTTCCGGCAGATCAGCAAAGAGTTTCTTCATCTCGTCGGGAGTCTTGATATAGAACTCATCATTGGGGAAGCCGTAGCGAAACTCACGTCCTCGCTTTCCGATGTACTTTTTGGGCTTGTCATAGAGCTCGCCATCTTTTACACACAAGAGTACATCATGGGCTTTGGCATCTGATTTCTCGCTGTAATAGGAATTGTTTGCGGCGAAATATTTTACATCATATTTTCTGGCAAATTCCAAGAGTACCTCATTTACCTTTTCTTCTTCCGGAACTCCGTGCCGATTTAGCTCTACATAAAAATCCTCACCAAATTGCTCCTTCCACCACACAAAAGCTTCCTCAGCTTGAGTCTCTCCCACATTCAAAATCAAGAATGGTATCTCTCCCCAAAGTCCGCCGGTCGTAGCAATTAGGTCTCCTTTGTATTGGACCAAAACTTCCTTATCGATTCTTGGCAAATAATAAAACCCTTCAATATTGGCGTAGGAAGCCAATTTTGCCAAGTTGTGATACCCTGCTTTATTTTTTGCTAGTAAGACAGTTTGGTAGCCATCGTCTTTGTTGGATTTGTTTTTTCTGTCTCTACATAGATTGAATTCGCACCCCAAAATAGGCTTGATGTCCTTACCGATAGCTTCTTTCACAAAGTGAAAGGCGCCCATCATATTGCCATGATCCGTCATCGCAATTGCAGGCATTCCGAGCTCTTTTGCCCGTGCTACCATTGCAGGGATCTCACAAGTAGCCTGAAGTACCGAATATTGGCTGTGGACATGCAGGTGTGTAAATGGAATGTCAGTAAGATCAGAAATATCCGCTTTACCTGCCTGTTTCAGTACATCTTTTGCGGCGGCTTTTTGAGCATCTTTTGCTTGCGCAAAGTTAGCTTCCTCCAGCTTTGGAGCTTCGTAGATTACTTCAGGGATTGTAATTCCAGCCTCGGGTGCTTGTACTCCTTGGGTGATCAATCCAAAGAAACAGCGGGCTGTAGCATCCACGTCATAAGCCGCATCGTGGGCGTCGCCAAAGCCTTTGCCAAAAAGTTTTTGGTGTAACTCCGTTAGTGTTGGCCATTTGAATTTGCCTCCTCGACCGCCCGGAAGTGCGCAAAACTCCGTAGAGATATCCTTTGTATCCAGCTGCTTTGCCATCAGCGGCATAGTAGCTTCTGCCCGGTAATATTCCGAGCCCACTACATTGACATCAAACTCGACATTGTGTCCCACCAAATAGTTGGCTTGCTTCACATCTCCTTCAAAGATTCCAAGGATTTGCTTCAGGTCATGGCCTTCGGCTAAAGCACGCTTGGTCGAAATCCCGTGCACTTTCTCCGCATTGTAGGGAATGGTAAAGCCTTCGGGCTTGATGATGTAGTTGTGATTCGAAATCAGATTTCCCTTCCCATCATGCAGTTGCCATGCGAGCTGGACTAGCCTTGGCCAGTTGTCCACATCGGACATGGGGGCATTGTAATCGCGGGGAAGACCTGTGGTTTCTGTGTCAAAAATTAAATACATACAGCTTGGGGAATTGAGACTTCAAATTAGGGCTAATCTCTGAAAGGAGACAAGTGGAGTGGGGGTAATTGTCGGAGATTTTTTATCCGAGTCGAATTTAACCATAGTGTACACGGAGGGTAGCACAGAGGGTACAGCTTAATTACGGTTGTCTTGCTATCTCTAGAAGCTGGACTTGGCGAGTCTTTTCACCCACTGCCTTCCTGGCACGTAGCTTGAATTACAAGTCATGGGTATCACATTGGGACTTTTAATCTCTGAGTAGGTAGATTGGTTTTCGGGTGAAAATGAAGATTAGGAGAATTCTGGAAAATCTCTCCATGATATCACGTTTCCATAAGATCTTTTTTGGTTTAGACTACCCGCATTCACCAAGCCTTTTGAGGATATGGGAATGCTGGAAATCGATTCGAACTTCGCCAAGCCCCTGAAGTTTTCTGTTAGGACTGTTTCACTGGCTTTGATTTCAAAAATATCAGATGATGTTCCCTTGTCCAAAAGCAGGTCAACTTCGTCGCCATCGTTATCTCTCCAAAACCAAGGACTTTGGTTTTGATATCTGCGGTTGAGTTGCTGCATTGTACTTTCGAAGATGCATATATTTTAATTTATTGTATCTTCTAAGGTGCAAATTGAGAGGTTTTGTGTATCTCAAGAGGTATAGTAATTTATCTCTTGTCCTCCCAAGGCATGTAAATCACTTTTTTGGTTTCAAAAAATTCTTCTTTAAAGTAGTCTTCCAGATGATAAACAACATAGGACTTGCCTAATTCTTCCATTTCTTCATCGACTTCACCGCCTTTGAGATAAAGGATGCCATTGGGGTACTCGTTGATGTCTTCTTTACGGATTTTGTTTTTCACCCAAGGATAAAAATTAGCCATGCGGGTGACTGCCCGACTGATCACAAAGTCGTATTTGCGAATTAGCTGCTCAGCCCTGGCCTGCTGGGCTTCCACGTTGGTAAGCTTCAATTGCTTCACTACATCCTTCACCACAGTGATCTTTTTCCCAATAGAATCCACTAAATGGAAATGTGCCTCTGGAAACATAATCGCCAAAGGAATCCCAGGGAAACCACCACCCGTACCGATGTCCAATATTTTCGACCCGGGCTCAAATGGCATCACTTTCACTATTCCCAAAGAATGTAGCACATGATGCACATAGAAATGCTCCATATCCTTGCGGCTGATCACATTGATTTTGGAGTTCCAATCTTCATAAAGCTCTTGAAGTTGGTCGAATTGTGCAAGCTGAGCCTCGGTAAGGTCAGGAAAATAGGAATGAATAAGCTGGGTGCCAGAGTTCATTAAATGTGTTTTTGTTTGCCGGCGGCAATTTCGTAAAGTAATTCTCTGGATCGGTGAAGTTGTGCCTTCACAGTTCCCAATGGTTTTTCAAGTTCTTGCGCGATTTCCTCGTAAGAGAGCTCGTCAAAATAGCGTAACTGCACCAGCTTTCTGTACTTGGCGGGAAGCTTGTCCACGAAAATCCTCACCATTTCGATCCGCTGCGTGCGGATGAACTCATCCTGTGGATTATTGTCATCATCTTCCACGTCGATGGTAACTGAGTTTCCTCCATCATCAGACATGGTCGTATTCAGACTCATAGTTTTGAGTTTCTTCTTTCGGATGAAGTCAATAGTATTGTTGGTAGCTATGCGGAACAGCCAAGTGGAAAAGGTGTAATCCTTTTTGAATCGGTGGAGGTTTTTAAAAGCTTTGGCAAAAGCCTCCATAGTAAGATCTTCAGCATCATCTGCATCCCGGATCATTTTCAAGATCATGTAATAAACGGCCTTTTTATAACGCTTCATCAAAGAGGCGTATGCCTGCTGATCTTTCTGATGTACAGCCTGATCAATTAACTCAAAGTCCTCGAGTGCTTTCTTAGAAAAACCGCGTTCGTTTATTTCCATTGGATGTCTTTTGCCTGATGGGATATTGTCCCTAAAATCCAAAAATAACCTAAATACAAGAAATCCAGTATCCAGATGTTTTTTGGTGGTTTAGTTCCTTGGATCTTTTTCTCTGCAGCTTTGAAGGTAAGCGTAAGAAGAATAGACCTCAGTAGGATAATACCGAAAACAATCGAAAAATGTTCCCAGCGGTGGGCTAAACCGGCATAAATAAGTAATCCTATTCCTCCAAGCCAGAATAATGCATGGGAAAAGGAGTATAGTCCAATTTTGCGCTTGTCTTCGCCACGGTAGTACTTCCCCACGTGAAGATGTCTTTTTTTCTGGACAAGATACTCTTTGCGGGTTTCTTTTGGCTTGGAAATCGTGTTGGCTTCCGGGTCCATAACTATTGCGGTATTTTTACCACTCGCATGCTGATTCAAAAAAAGATCATCATCTCCTCCTTCAATATGCCAAATTCCTTTAAACGCTTTTACATTCATGAAGAAATCCTTGCGGTAGCATAGATTCCTGCCAACTCCCATAAAAGGCCTATTCCACAGCCCAAAAGAGATGTAATAAAGTGCCGTAAGCAAAGTTTCGAATTGAATCCAATTATTCAAGAACCCCGGTTTTTGTTCATATCCTGAAAACCCTACAGCAAAAGTTTTGTTTTGATTTCTCACCGGCGCGGTCATTTTTCTGATCCATTGGTTGGTCTCAGGTATGCAATCTGCATCAGTCAGGAGTATGATGTTGTGTTTGGATACTTTTATTCCCAGTGTGAGAGCGTATTTCTTGGCTGTAACATGCGGGGGGGTGTACTTGATTGTGACAGACCGAAGTTTCGGATAGGTCTCTATCATTTTTTCCAAGAGTCGCTTGGTTCTGTCTGAAGATCGGTCATTCACGATCATGACATCGAAGGTCGGATAATCTTGTTCGAAAAGCTTAGGAATGAGTGTCTTGAGATTAGAGAATTCATTGCGCGCACAGATGACCACAGTCACGCCTTCTTCATTTCTCAAAGTAGATTGGGATTTGTGGCCAGCGTAAAAGGCCGTCTTCCCAAAAATAAACAAGAGGTAAATGGCTTGTATAAGTATTCCAATACCGAAGAAAAACCAAAGTAAAAATAGGCCCATAGGTCGCTTTTGCTCGGCAAATATAAAATCAAATTCAGCAAACCATTTAAGAATAAGCGTATATTTTTGTAGGCTGATTGAGACAATGTATAGAATGTCTCTCCGGCAACCCATTAGCGATATGAAGTTTACCTTAGCCCATCAAGATTCCAAAAGTAAAGCCAGAGCAGGTGTAGTGAAAACCGATCATGGTGATATCCAAACTCCTATTTTCATGCCTGTAGGTACTGCGGGTTCTGTGAAGGCGGTTCACCAGCGGGAATTGGATCAGGACGTCAAGGCTCAAATCATACTTGGCAACACCTATCATCTGTATTTGCGACCCGGGCTCGATGTGCTTGAAAAAGCCGGCGGACTCCACAAATTCAATGGATGGGAGAAGCCCATCCTAACCGATAGCGGAGGTTATCAGGTTTTTTCACTTTCGGGTACCCGTAAAATCAAGGAAGATGGTGTGATGTTCAAGTCCCACATAGATGGTTCCAAGCATCATTTCACGCCGGAAAATGTCATGGATATCCAGCGGAGTATAGGCGCAGATATCATTATGGCTTTTGATGAATGTACTCCCTATCCCTGCGAATACGGCTATGCGAGGAATTCCATGGAGATGACCCACCGCTGGCTGACTCGCTGTATTGAACGTTTTGATGCCACTGAAGGGAAGTATGGGTACAACCAGACGCTTTTTCCTATTGTACAGGGATCTGTGTATAAGGATCTGCGCAAGCAAAGTGCCGAATTCATCGCTTCGACTAACCAGCAAGGTAATGCCATCGGCGGACTTTCAGTGGGAGAGCCGGCCGAAATGATGTATGAGATGACAGAGTTAGTCACTGATATTTTGCCTCAGGATAAGCCGAGATATTTGATGGGGGTGGGTACGCCTGCCAATATTTTGGAATGCATTGCCTTAGGTGTGGATATGTTTGACTGTGTGATGCCTACGCGAAATGCCAGAAATGGCATGCTATTCACCTCTGAGGGGTTCATCAATATTCGTAATGAAAAGTGGAAGGATGATTTTACCGGGATCGATCCGGCTATAGGAGGCTATGTGAGCACTTTTTATACCAAAGCATATTTGAGGCATCTGACGATCAGTAAGGAGATTTTGGCTGCGCAAATTGCGAGTATTCATAATCTGAGTTTTTACCTTTGGCTTGTAGGCCAGGCTAGGGAACATATCCTTGCAGGTGATTTTGCCGTTTGGAAAGATCAAATGGTTAAAAAAGTGAGTACCAGACTCTGATATGAAATCGAGCCTGCCTACCGTCAGGCACTGGGATGATTATCAGCCATGCGACCTGCCTGCCGCAGGCAGGGATTCCATAGCCTGCCCCGACTATTCGGGGTGACCGCTAAAAAACAATTATAAACACATGAAATCGAGCATGACGCAAGCGACACACAGAGGGATGATTATTCACCGAGCGAGATTCCATGTGACCGCTAAAAAACAATTATGATCACATGAAACTACTCGACAAGCTGATAATCAAGGATTTTCTCAAGACCTACTTTTTTGTAGTGGTCATGCTGGTTCTGGTAGTTTTGGTTTTGGATTTTACGGAAAAGAATGACACTTACATCAGAAATGAAGTGCCTTCCGGTGAGATCTTTAAATACATGATCAATTATGGTTTGTATTTGAACAATCTCTTGACCCCAATCACGGTTTTCATATCTGTTATTTTTATCACTTCCAAAATGGCAGGAAGAACGGAAATCATAGCGATACTGAGCAGTGGTGTAAGTTTTATGAGAATGCTTAGGCCTTTTCTTTTTGCTGCAAGCATGATCGGTGGTGCCAGTTTTTTATTGAACGGATGGGTTCTTCCCGGAGCTACTGCGGGGGTAACCAAATTCCGAATGACCTATCTGGACAAGGAGAAAACATCTTCAGAGTCCAATCTGCATATCAAAGTCGGAACAGAATCTTACGCTTACTTAAGCAGATTTTATACCACGGGGAATACGGGATATCATTTCACTCTAGAGACTATTAAAGATGGAGAATTACTAGCCAAGCTCTCAGCGGATCGAATAGAATGGGATACTGCCAAGCGGGCTTGGACTCTTCGTAAATGGAGACTACGGGAGCTAAAAGAATGGGGGGAAGTCTATACGGTTGGCGAAGACCTTGATACCACACTTTCTATTCGGCCGGAAGATTTTGATTTGCCCGAAAAGCACCATGAGACTTTGAAGCTTCCTGACTTGGGGAAGCAGATTAAGATATTGGAAGAGCGTGGAGCAGATAATGTCGAGTTTTATAAAATTGAGCGCTATGTGCGGTTTATGTCACCTTTTGCGGCAATAATTTTGACTTTTATCGGAGTGATCATGTCGGCAAGAAAAACCCGTGGAGGTTCCGGTTTCCAGATTGCGATGGGCTTTTTGCTTGCATTTGTTTACATCATCTTATTTATTCTGTCCAGAACTTTTGCTGAAAATGGCACCTCATATCCGATTTTTGCGGTTTGGCTGCCCAATATCATTTTTGCGGCAACCGGTCTTTTGCTCTATAAAACAGTTCCCCGATAAATGAACGCCACGATTAAGGATTACCTAATGCTCCATTTGATTGTACTCATATGGGGATTTACAGCTATTCTGGGATTGCTGATCAGTTTGCCGGCAATAGAATTGGTTTTTTACAGAACCTTGATTGCGGCTATGGGAGTGGCCATGTTGTTTTTGTTGAAAAAGAGAAATCTGCTCCTGTCTTTTCCGGACATGATCAAAGTCACGGGGGTAGGGTTTGTGATTGCAGTACACTGGATTCTGTTTTTTTGGTCAGCTCAAGTGTCCACTGCTTCCGTTTGTTTGGCAGGGATGGCGACTACCTCGCTGTGGACAGCCTTCGTGGAGCCATTGTTCAATAGAACCAAGATCAAATGGTATGAAGTAGGGCTTGGCCTGATGGTGATTTCCGGCTTGTTGGTGATTTTCAGCTTCGAATCGGGCTATTGGTTGGGGCTTAGTATGGCACTGGCTTCTTCTTTTTTTGCGGCAGTTTTCTCTGTACTGAATGGTAGGCTTGCCCATAAGCATAATCCTTATCAGATTACTTTTTATGAGATGGCAGGTGCATGCTTATTTACTGTATTATTTATGCCTATTTATTCCGGTTTCCTGACTGGGGAAGGATTGAATTTGACCTGGGCTGGCTATGACTGGTTTTGGCTTTTTGTTCTTGGTGGGGTTTGCACGGTGTATGCTTTTTCGGTCTCGGTGGAATTGATGAAGAGATTGTCGGTCTTTTCTATTAATCTGACGGTAAATCTGGAACCTGTTTATGGGATTGTATTGGCAGTGTTGATTTTTGGAGAAAGCGAAAAAATGACTCCACAGTTTTACTTGGGGACAGGGATCATTTTGATATCGGTGTTGAGCTATCCCGTTTTGAATTACTTGAATAAACGGAGGAAATCGGTACGGCCACTGGGATGAGAAAAATCTAGAGCGTAGTAATGTCCTTAAGCGTAGCAAGAGCCATAGTTAATTCCTCATTTGAAATTTCTCCTATTTTTTCGATCAGTCTATCTTTGGATAAGGACCGGATATGGAATACCATCAGTTCAGATTTCAGCTTCAAACCATTCTTTTGAGATGGTTCCAGAATTGGGTTTCCCTGATAATTTTTGACTTTGGAAGTCAAAGGCGCGGTAATCACCACCTGCAGGAATTTATTCATCAGATTCCCGCTAAGAATGACAACCGGCCTTCTGCCAGCCTGCTCGGATCCTATCACCGGGTTGAGGTCCGACATCCAGATCTCACCTTGCCTCATCTTCAATTTGTTTTAGGTAGTGCGCCATTCCTTCTTCCGCTACCAGAAGAATGTCATCGTCCTGAGCCGCCTGCTTATATGATTTGACATATTCAGCTCTCTTGAGGTGGTCGAGATAGAGATTGAGGGCATTTTCTACCAATTTGTTTTTTGGTAGAGAAAGCTTTTTGGCGTAATCTGCAAGCCGCTGAAGAAGATCATCGGGAAGAGTACTGGTGTAAGTAGCCATTGTGTTTTATATTTGTGTTTTACAAATATAAAACACAATAAAACAAGTACCAAGCTTGCTTTCAGTGTTTTATAATATTCCTTCAAACTTAAAATAGCGATCTTCCCATTCTATTGAAGGTGGTTTTTCCTCAAAAAGTCCAAAGACCGAAGAGCCGGAACCTGACATGGCAGCGTAATAGGCTCCATTTTCATAGAGTTTATTCTTTATAGCTGCAATTTCGGGGTGGTTGGGGAATATGCCGACTTCGAAGTCATTTATTAGCTCGTTTTTCCATCTGCTTTTATTCTTTAGAACTTCTTCGAGGGATGATTTTGGGGCAGTGGGAGTGATTCCTGCATAAGCTTCTTTGGTGCCGATGTGGATTCCGGGATTCACTAAGACTAAATGAGTCCTGGCAAGGTCTAATTCAATAGATTCCAATATCTCGCCTCTTCCTCTGGCAATTTTAGGTGTGTTTTCTATAAAGAAAGGACAGTCGCTTCCAAGTTGTGCTGCATATTCTTCCAAGAAGAAATCGTCTAAGATCAGGTCAAAGAGATTATTCATCAATTTCAATGCGAATGCGGCATCTGCAGACCCGCCTCCAAGACCGGCACCCATCGGGATGTTTTTATGTAAATGAATGCTCACATGAGGCAAGTTTGGAAAGTCTTTCTTCAGCAGCTGATAAGCTTTGAGAATGAGGTTGTCCTTGGTTTCCCCGGGGATTTCTAGTCCTGTGCTTTCAAAGCTCGTTTTTTTGGTGTTGATGATCATTTCCAGGGCGTCCGTAAGCGGTATTGGTACCATACAGCTCTCAATATCATGGTAACCGTCTTTTCTTTTAGCAGTGACATGTAGACCTAGGTTGATCTTAGCAGTTGGAAATGAAATCATTGAATTTGATGTTTGATCAAAATTAGAATAAATTTTAGGGGATAGTGGTTTTCCTCCATTGATAATTCGGTAAAAAATCTAGCATTTGTTGAAGGAAATGTGGTATATCATTTTTCTTATTAAAAAAAAGAGAATAACTTTTGTTAATAATTGAGAAAATCAAAAATCAGTACAAAATTTTGAGAATCGAAATTTTAAACAAATCATTTGCTGGAAAACAGGGGAAAACTGAGGGTGAAGGGAACTTATATTTTGAAAAAATAAAATTTTCATACATTTTTTATCTGAGATACTTGAAAAATGTAAAATTAAATATTGTAAGTCTGAAAATTCGGTTTTAAGTTTGTCCTGTACTTCGGCATAGCGTCGAAGGTAAGCTCGAAAAACAGTATGTATAAAGTAGTCATTTTGCTAAGCGTAATTATTCTCATTGGATTTTAAATGTGAGGCACTAGACTATTCTTTATAATGAAATAAAAATAAATCTGAAGTGCCTCACTAACCCTGAGGCACTTTTTTTATACCCCATGAATATGACCCTGAAAAAACACAGTTGGGAAATAAGCGACAATCCTGAGCATCCGGCAGGCATGGCGATGTTGTATGCCACCGGAATGAGCGACAAGAAAATGAAACAGCCGTTTGTAGGGATAGCCAGTTGTGGCTATGAGAGTAACCCCTGCAATATGCACCTGAACGACTTTGCCGGTCTGATCAAAACCTCCTCACAGGAGTATGATCTGACCGGTTTGGTTTTTAATACCATAGGGATTTCTGATGGGACTACCATGGGTACATTGGGGATGCGCTATTCATTGGTCTCAAGAGAAGTGATCGCTGATTCCATAGAGTCATTTGTCATAGGACATTCTTTCGATGGCTGTGTGGCAGTAGCCGGATGTGACAAGAATATGCCGGGAGCTTTGATGGGGATGATCCGAACCGATAGACCGGGTATCTTGGTATATGGGGGTACGATAGCTTCGGGTAACTATAAGGGTGAAAAGTTGAATATAGTTTCTGCTTTTGAGGCCTTTGGTAAGCGGGTAAATGGAAATATCTCAGATGAGGATTATGATGGTGTCATCCGCAATGCATGTCCGGGAAAAGGTGCTTGTGGTGGAATGTATACCGCCAATACCATGTCTTCGGCTATAGAAGCAATGGGAATGTCTCTTCCTTATTCGGCTTCTTATCCTGCAAATTCTCCTGAGAAACTCAGAGAGTGCCGCGAGGTAAATAAGTACATGAGAGTGTTGCTGGAAAAAGATATCAAACCAAGTGATATCATTACCAGAAAAAGTATAGAGAATGCGGTTACCGTTGCAATTGCTTTGGGCGGGAGTACAAATGCAGTAATGCACATTATCGCAATAGCAAGAACAGCAGGTGTTGACTTTACTATTGAAGATTTTAAAGCCATCAATGCAAAGACTCCTATGATCGGTGATTTCAAGCCGTCGGGTAAATTCATGATGGAAGATTTGCATGAGCAGGGCGGTGTTCCCGCATTTATGAAGTACATGTTGATGAATGGCTTCTTACATGGAGACTGTATGACAGTGACAGGAAAGACATTGGAAGAAAACTTAAAAGACATAGAACCGGTCACAGTTTCTATGGTGAATGTGATCCATCCGTTGGAAACACCAATTAAAGCTACGGGGCACTTGTGTATTCTCGATGGTAATTTAGCCCCTGAGGGAGCTGTAGCTAAAATCACGGGTAAAGAAGGCAGTTCGTTTACCGGTCCCGCTCATGTATTTGATTCGGAACAGGAAGCAAATGATGCGATCCGTGATCACAAAGTGCAAAAAGGTGAAGTGCTTGTCATTAGAAATATAGGTCCAAAGGGCGGCCCGGGAATGCCGGAAATGCTGAAACCTACCTCCATGATTATCGGAGCTGGACTGGGAGCGGATGTGGCATTGATCACGGATGGAAGATTCTCAGGAGGTACCCACGGATTTGTAGTGGGGCACGTCACTCCGGAAGCTTGGAGCGGTGGTCCTATTGGATTAGTACAAAATGGAGATATTATCACCATAGATGCTGAAGGATTGAAGCTTTCAGTTGCGGTCTCTGATGAGGAATTGGCCGAAAGAAAAAAATCCTGGAAGCAGAAGGATATTTCTGACTTGCAGGGCACCTTAAAGAAATACAACAAATTAGTATCTACCGCATCCGAAGGTTGCGTAACAGACAAATTCTAAGCCCATGAAGGATTCAATGATAAGAGGAGCTGACATAGTTGTTAGGTCACTCATTGCCGAGAATGCGGAAATAATCTTCGGATATCCCGGAGGAGCAATAATGCCCGTTTACGATGCGCTGCATGATTATCATGATGAGCTAAGGCATGTACTCACACGCCATGAGCAGGGAGCGATTCACGCGGCTCAAGGATATGCCAGGGTGTCCGGAAAAGTTGGCGTCTGTCTGGCTACTTCAGGTCCGGGAGCGACCAATTTGATAACCGGTATGGCAGATGCACAAATAGATAGTACACCTTTGGTGTGTATTACGGGACAAGTCGCTTCACACTTGTTGGGGACGGATGCATTTCAGGAAACTGACGTAGTGGGTATATCAATGCCGGCTACTAAGTGGAATATCCAGGTAAGACGTGTGGAGGATATAGCGCCTGCAATAGCCAAGGGGTTTTATATTGCTAGATCAGGGAGACCGGGACCGGTGCTAATTGATATTACCAAGGATGCCCAGCAGGATTTTGGTCACTTCAATTATCAGCCATGCTTGGGCTTTCGGTCTTATAAAACACATATCCCGGTAGAGAAAACTGCTATTCAAGAAGCCTCATTCTTAATCAATATGGCCAAGAGACCTTATGTTCTATTTGGCCAAGGAGTTGTATTGGGAAAGGCGGAAGAGGAATTGAAGGCATTTTTGGAGAAATCCGGTATTCCTGCGGCATGTACTTTGCTGGGTTCGGGAGCATTGTCGGAGGATCATCCTAATTATGTGGGAAAACTTGGGATGCATGGAAATTATGCCCCAAATTTGCTGACTAATCAATGCGATGTTTTAATCGCCGTGGGAATGAGATTTGATGATCGTGTCACAGGTGATTTAAAGCGCTATGCAAAGCAGGCTAAGGTGATTCATTTGGAATTGGATCCCGCCGAAATCAATAAAAATGTGAAGTGCGAAGTTGCTGTTTTGGGAAGTTGTAAAGATAGTTTGGCATTATTGACAGCTGCGGTGAGAGAGAATTCATATCCGGAGTGGATGGCTAAGTTTAAGGAATTGGCTGATCAGGAAAGAGCAACCGTTATCGAACCTGATTTGACTCCTACAAAACCCGGCTTGACCATGGGAGAAGTGATCCACCAGATTAATAAATACAAAGCGGACGATGCGGTACTTGTAACTGACGTAGGGCAGCATCAGATGATATCCTGGAGATATTTCAACTATAAGAAGTCAAGAACACAAGTGACCTCCGGGGGACTTGGTACAATGGGTTTTGCACTTCCCGCTGCACTTGGAGCTCAGATGTATGATTTCTCCAGACAGGTGGTATGTGTAGTCGGCGATGGCGGTATTCAGATGACTATCCAGGAATTGGGGACCATTATGCAGACTAAAGCCCCTGTGAAGATTGTGTTGCTGAACAACAATTTCTTGGGAATGGTAAGACAATGGCAGCAAATGTTCTTTGACAAGCGCTACTCATTTACCGAGCTAGACAATCCTGATTTTATCAAAATAGCTGAGGCATATAGTATTCAAGCTCAAAAAGTCACAGAACGCGGTGATTTACAGGAAGCGATAGAAGATATGCTAATTCACGATGGACCTTATTTCCTCGAAGTGGTAGTGGAAAAAGAAGATAATGTATTCCCAATGATTGCCACTGGCTGTTCAGTGGAAGAGGTTAGACTTAGCTAAACCAACTCTATGAAACGATATACTATATTCGTTATTACCGAAAATTTCATCGGTATCCTTAACCGCATCACCATTATTTTTACCCGGAGAGGTATAAATATCGATGCACTTACAGCCTCCGAAAGTCGCTTGGAAGGAATTCACCGGATCACTATAGAGGTTACCGCTTCAGAAGACACGGTAATTCAGCTGGTCAATCAGATCGAGAAAATCATCGATGTGATCAAGGCATTTTACCATGAGGACGAAAGCGTTGTATATCAGGAGATTGCATTGTATAAAATTCCTGTATCGCGTCTAGATGGTGGGCTTGAGAAGGTCATTCGTCAGCATAATGCAAAAATCATCGCAGCGGAACCTGATTTTGTGGTGTTGGAATTGACAGGGCACAAGGAGCAGACTCAGGAATTACTTGAAATCCTAAAAGGCTACGGCCTCTTGGAATTTGCGAGATCAGGAAGAGTAGCTGTCGCAAAAAGAATGTTGACAATTGACAGTTTTGTCAAATAATAATAAACCAAATGAAGGATTCCACCGGAACCTATTAAACACTAGTAATAAATTATAAAAGCTCATGAAATTAAAATTCGGCTCAACAGAAGAAAACGTAGTAACTAGGGAAGAATTTCCACTGGAAAAAGCAAGAGAAGTACTCAAGGATGAAGTAATCGCAGTATTGGGTTATGGCGTTCAGGGTCCTGGTCAGGCACTTAACTTGAAAGACAACGGGTTCAATGTGATTGTAGGTCAGCGTAAAGGCTCCAAGACTTGGGACAAAGCCGTAGCTGATGGCTGGGTTCCCGGCGAGACACTTTTCGAATTGGAAGAAGCTTGCGAAAAAGGCACGATCCTTCAATTCCTTCTTTCTGATGCAGGGCAGATTGCGCTATGGCCAACTGTAAAAAAACACCTTACTCCGGGCAAGGCATTGTATTTCTCTCATGGTTTCGGAGTGACTTACAAAGACAAAACAGGTATCGTTCCTCCTGCTGACGTGGACGTGATTTTGGTAGCTCCAAAAGGTTCCGGTACTTCTTTGAGAAGAATGTTTGTAGAGGGTAGAGGATTGAATTCTTCTTATGCAATCTATCAGGACGGAACCGGCAAGGCAAAGGATCGTGTTGTAGCTCTTGGAATCGGTGTAGGTTCAGGATATTTGTTTGAGACAGATTTCTATCGTGAGGTAACTTCTGATTTGACAGGAGAAAGAGGTACCTTGATGGGTGCTATTCAAGGTATATTTGCAGCCCAGTACGAAGTGTTGAGATCAAATGGTCATACGCCTTCTGAGGCTTTCAACGAAACAGTGGAAGAATTGACTCAGTCTTTGATGCCATTGGTAGCTGAAAACGGAATGGACTGGATGTATGCAAACTGCTCTACTACTGCTCAGAGAGGAGCTTTGGATTGGTGGAAGCCTTTCAGAGATGCTACTAAGCCGGTGTTCGAAGAGTTGTATAACAGTGTAAAAACCGGACAAGAGGCTCAGAAGTCAATTGACTCTAACTCTAAAGAAGATTACAGAGTGAAATTGGAAGCTGAATTGAAAGAATTGAGAGATTCTGAAATGTGGCAGGCAGGTGCTGTCGTCCGTCAATTGAGACCAGAAAATAACTAATATAAAACCCCCAAGAATTATGAGTGAGAAGCTATGGATATTTGATACTACCCTGAGAGATGGGGAGCAAGTACCCGGGTGTCAGCTGAATACCCAGGAGAAAATTGTGGTAGCAAAAGCACTGGAAGAACTAGGTGTAGATATTATCGAAGCTGGATTTCCAATTTCAAGTCCGGGAGATTTCAATTCTGTGCTCGAGATTTCAAAGGCAGTTTCAAACCCGATTATCTGTGCCCTCTCCAGAGCTGTTGAGAAAGATATCGAAGTAGCGGCTCAGTCCCTCAAATTCGCGAAGAAAGGCCGTATCCATACCGGTATTGGTGTTTCTCCTTATCATATTCAATACAAACTGCGCTCTACCCCCGAGGATATTATTGCCCGGGGTGTAGCGGCAGTCAAATTTGCCAGAAGATTTGTGGATGATGTGGAGTTTTACGCTGAAGATGCCGGTAGAGCTGAGCCTGACTTCTTAAATAAGATCATTGAAGAAGTGATCAAAGCCGGAGCTACTGTGGTCAATATACCGGATACTACCGGGTATTGTCTCCCTGAGCAATACGGAGCCATTATCGCCAGTTTGAAGAATAACGTTCCGAATATAGACAAAGCTATCATTGCTACCCATTGTCACAATGACCTTGGTATGGCTACTGCCAATACCGTGGCAGGTGTGCAACATGGAGCACGTCAAGTGGAAGTGACCATCAACGGCATTGGCGAACGGGCAGGCAATACATCCATGGAAGAAGTGGTGATGGCTATCAAATGCCATAAGTCAATCGAAGTCCATACCGATATTGTTACTCCAAAAATTTACAATACGAGCCGCTTGGTTTCCAAATTGATGAATATGCCTGTACAGCCCAATAAGGCTATTGTAGGCAGAAATGCATTTGCACATTCATCGGGAATCCACCAAGATGGGGTATTGAAACATAGAGAGAATTATGAAATCATCGACCCTAAAGATGTCGGAGTTGCAGAATCTACCATTGTCCTTACAGCGCGGTCCGGTCGTGCAGCATTGAAGCACCACTTGGATGCTTTGGGAGTAGAATTGGAAGGAGAAGCACTTCGCGAGGTGTACGAAGCGTTTTTGATTCTTGCAGATAGTAAGAGAGACATCGGAAGAAAAGATCTTCTTGGTTTGGTGGGGAAATACATGGAGGAGTCCAATTTCATTGAATTGGGAAAAGTCACCTATTCTTCTAATGGAACTATCCAAGCTCAGGTGGAACTGAAAATCGGTGATGAATCCCACACTTCTACAGCACATGGAAATGGCCCTGTAGATGCAGTATTAAAAGCAATTGATAAAATCGCCAAGCCGGCAGTGGATTTGGAAGAGTTTCTGATCCAAGCGATTACCCATGGCAGCGATGATGTGGCCAAAGTCCACATGAGATTAATCAAAGGAGACAAGCCTTACTACGGTTTTGCCTCTAATACAGACATCGTCTTGGCTTCAGCTCAGGCTTTCGTCGATGCACTTAATAAAATCCCGGTCAAAGAATATGCGACCGCATAATTATGGAAAAGACAACATTATTCGATAAAATCTGGGATGCCCATGTGGTGAAATCAGTTCCTTCCGGTCCTGATGTTTTCTTCATAGATAAGCATTTTATCCATGAAGTGACCTCGCCTGTAGCATTCCTTAATCTGGAGAAGCGCGGAATAGGAGTGAAAAATCCTTACCGTACAGTTGCTACTCCTGATCATAACGTACCGACGGTAGACCAGGACAAGACGATCAAGGACAAACTTTCCAGAATGCAAGTGGAAAGACTTCGTGAGAACTGCGCCAAGTATGGCATTGAGCTTCACGATTTGGGTTCTGCACATCATGGCATCGTTCACGTAATCGGCCCAGAGCTTGGCATCACCCAGCCGGGAATGACCATTGTATGTGGAGATAGTCATACTTCCACACATGGTGCTTTTGGAGCGATTGCTTTTGGTATTGGTACTTCAGAGGTCGAAATGGTTTTGGCAACGCAGTGTATTATGCAGTCCAAAGCCAAAAAAATGAGAATCACCATCGATGGAGTAGCAGGCAAGGGCGTAACTTCAAAAGATTTGATTCTTTATGTTATCGCTCAGATTTCTGCAGCAGGTGCTACCGGATACTTTGTAGAATATGCAGGGTCAGCCATCCAAAGTCTTTCTATGGAAGCTAGAATGACTGTGTGCAACATGTCTATTGAAATGGGGGCACGTGGTGGTTTGATAGCACCTGATGAGACTACTTTCGAATACCTAAAAGGTAAACAATATGCACCTAAAGGCGAAGAATGGGACAAGGCTGTGGCGTATTGGAAAACACTGAAAACCGATGAGGGTGCTGTTTTTGATAAAGAATATCACTTCGATGCTGCGGATATCGAGCCGATGATCACTTATGGTACCAATCCTGGTATGGGTATCAAAGTGAAGGGAAATATCCCAACGACCGAAGGAATGGAAGGAAGTAACAAAACTTCTTATCTTAAATCGTTGGCCTATATGGGCTTTGAGCCGGGCGAAGCAATCAAGGGTAAAAAAGTTGACTATGTATTCGTAGGATCTTGTACCAATGGACGTATAGAGGATATTCGCTCTGTGGCGGCTTTTGTAAAAGGACATAAGAAAGCAGACAATATTACTGCTTGGATAGTACCAGGCTCCCGTGAAGTAGAGAAAATGGCACATGAAGAGGGGTTGGTGAAAATATTGGAGGATGCGGGATTTGAACTTCGGCAGCCGGGATGCTCAGCATGTCTGGCGATGAACGATGATAAGATTCCATCAGGAAAATACGCAGTATCTACTTCCAACAGAAACTTTGAAGGCCGTCAGGGACCAGGTGCACGCACCATGCTCGCCTCTCCACTGACCGTAGCAGCGGTAGCCGTAAGAGGTGAGATCTGCGACCCAAGAGAAGTTTTCGAGAACTAAAGATGGACATGGGAATTTTACAACTACATTAAAAAGTAGAGTCTGTAATCTTCCAATCTTCCAATTTTCCAATCTTTCAATTATTAAAAAAATGGCTTACGATAAATTTACTGTACTCACGAGCACTGCGGTTCCTTTACCTACGGATAACGTGGATACAGATCAAATCATCCCCGCCCGATTCCTGAAGGCTACCGAGCGTGAAGGTTTCGGAGACAATCTTTTCCGTGACTGGAGATACGATGTGGAGGGAAATCCAAAAAAGGATTTTGTCCTGAACGACCCTACTTACAGTGGCAAAATCTTGGTTTCAGGAAGAAATTTCGGTTCAGGATCCAGCCGTGAGCATGCAGTTTGGGCAATTTATGATTACGGTTTTAGATGCGTGGTTTCTAGCTTTTTCGCAGATATCTTCAAGAACAACTGCTTAAACATTGGAGTGTTGCCAGTGACAGTTTCTCCTGAATTTGCGGACAAATTGCTTGAGACAATTACAGCTAATCCTGCTACTACGATCACAGTGGATATTCCTTCTCAGAAGATTACCTTGGATTCTACCGGAGAATCTGAATCTTTTGACATCAACGAATACAAGAAAGACAACATGCAGAACGGCTTCGACGACATCGACTATTTATTAAATATGTCGGATGAAATAGATGCATTTGCAGCGAATAAATAAGTGAAAATGACCGCAGGGAAGCGCATTGAAATAATGGATACAACGCTGAGGGATGGTGAACAGACCTCAAGCGTTTCCTTTTTGCCTTCTGAAAAGCTGCAAATCGCCAAACTTTTGCTGGATGAATTGAAGGTGGATAGAATAGAGGTGGCTTCAGCGAGAGTTTCAGACGGTGAATTGGAAGGAGTGAAGAAAATCACCCATTGGGCAGCCGAAAAAGGTTACTTGGATCGGGTGGAGGTTTTGGGTTTTGTGGATACTCCTGCTTCGGTGGATTGGCTTCTGAAAGCCGGTGCCAAAGTAATGAATCTATTGACTAAAGGCTCTCACAATCACCTGATTCATCAGCTGAAAAAAACACAGGAGGAACATTTCCAAGATATTCAAAAGAGTATATCCTATGCTCAGGAAAACGGGATCGATGTAAATGTGTATTTGGAGGATTGGTCAAATGGCATGCGTAATTCTCAGGAATATACGCTTGCTCTGATTGAATTCTTAACCACTTTACCGGTAAAGAGAATTATGCTTCCGGATACATTGGGGTTACTTTCTCCGGAGGAGACTAAGGATTTTTTCATCCAGATCTCCACAAAGTTCCCGGATGCACATTTTGATTTTCATGCGCATAATGATTATGACCTTTCCGTCGCGAATGTGATGGAAGCGATTATGTACGGGGCTTCAGGTATTCATACCACTGTGAATGGACTGGGCGAGCGGGCTGGAAATGCTCCCTTGGAGTCTGTTGTCGCTGTAATCAAGGATTTCACTGATCTACAAATCAATGTGCAGGAGCAGAAAATCTATCGTGTCAGCAAATTGGTAGAACAATTTTCCGGTCAGCATATTCCAGCCAATAAGCCGGTGGTAGGTGAAAATGTCTTTACCCAAACAGCAGGCATTCATGCTGACGGGGATAATAAGAAGAATCTTTACTTCAACGATTTACTTCCTGAGCGCTTTGGGCGCCAACGGAAATATGCCCTTGGCAAGACTTCCGGTAAAGCCAATATTCTAAAGAACCTCGAAGAACTTGGGATTTCTTTGGAAAAGGATGAACTCACCAAAGTAACCCAGCGGATCATCGAGCTCGGTGATAAAAAGGAGCGTGTGACCACGGAGGATTTGCCTTACATCATATCAGATGTATTGCAGAACAATTCCATCTCTAAGAATATCCATATCGAAGGCTATCATATGACGCATTCCAAAGGCTTGAAGCCTTCGGTGCAACTGAGGTTGAATATCTACGGAAAATCTTACGACGCTACAGCCACCGGAGATGGGCAGTATGATTCTTTCATGCGAGCGGTCAAAAAAATCTATAAGTCACGTAAGAGACAACTCCCTAAGTTGATTGATTACCACGTTTCCATTCCCCCGGGAGGAAAAACGGATGCTTTTGTAGAGACTGTCATCACGTGGGATTATGGGAAAATATTCAAAACAAAAGGGCTTGATCCCGACCAAACAGTGGCTGCGATGATGGCCACAGAGAAAATGCTGAACATCGTCGAATCTTTTAATCAAACACCAACGAAAGAAGAATCCAAGTTTTATGGAAATGAATATCGCGCTGTTGCCGGGTGACGGCATCGGACCTGAAGTAATCGACCAGGCTGTAAAAGTAGTGAAAGCTATCGGCCAAAAATTCGGACACAAAATCACTTTTACAGAAGCAGTAGTGGGAGCTGCGGCTATTGATGCCACCGGTGAGCCTTATCCGGATTCTACTCACGAGATCGCAGCTGCTTCTGATGCGGTTCTTTTCGGAGCCATAGGTGACCCTAAATATGATAATGATCCAAAGGCAAAAGTTCGTCCGGAGCAGGGATTATTGCTTATGCGTCAGAAATTGGGCTTGTTTGCCAATGTTCGCCCCACCTTTACCTTCCCTTCGCTGGTGCATAAGTCTCCGTTGAAGTTGGATCGTGTAGATGGCGTTGACTTTGTGTTTTTCAGAGAATTGACCGGAGGGATTTACTTCGGAGAGCCTAGAGGAAGAAATGAGCAAGGAACCAAAGCATTTGATACCAATGTGTACAGCAAGCATGAGATTGTACGCTTGGCAAGAATGGGATTCGAAGCTGCGCAGAAAAGAAGGAAATTACTCACCTGTGTGGATAAAGCGAATGTAATGGCTACTTCCAGACTTTGGAGAGAAACCGTACAGGAGCTTGCTCCTGAATATCCGGATGTGAAAGTAGAATATGAATTTGTAGATGCAGTAGCGATGCGCTTGATCCAGTGGCCAAAAGCTTACGATGTATTGATCACCGAGAACTTGTTTGGGGATATTTTGACAGATGAAGCTTCTGTGATTTCAGGTTCTATGGGCTTGATGCCATCTGCATCTTTGGGTACTTCGATCAAGTTATTCGAACCTATTCACGGTTCATATCCTCAGGCGGCCGGAAAAGATATTGCCAATCCATTGGCTACGGTGCTTTCTGCAGCGATGATGTTTGATTATGCATTTGATCTGAAAGAAGAAGCGCAGTTGATTTCAGACGTAGTGAATCTATCTCTTGAAGAAGGTTATGTAACGGAAGATATCGCTGACGGTGGCACAGCTTACAAGACTTCTGAAGTTGGCGACTGGCTGGCAGCGAAGATTTTGGCTTAAGATAAAGCCAGTAAAAATTGGCTGTTCGAGATTTGTAATCTCGAACTTCACCAAAGACCACCTCAGGAATGGGGTGGTCTTTTTAATGATTTTAGAATTTCTTCGATTTTGAGCAATCGAGAATTTATGTGACTTTTCGTTTTATCCTTTTTTATTTGATAGAAAACATAGAGGCCAACTATAAGACAGAAAAGTATAAAAATGAGGTAAATAATAGGAGGTACACCTTCTACATGGTGTGGTGTAGAAGCCCAACTTTTGCTAGGGTTTAAATCATTCATATCAGCTATTATTCTTCACCAATTCATTCACTAAAATATCCTCATCTATCAGAGACCAGTGAACTCTATAGCCTGAGGGGGAGATTTTCATTTGTCCCAGCACTCAAAAATGGTACTAGAAGCTGTATTTAATTGGAGGCTATTTCCTCCAGTGTGAAGCCTTTAAACGGGTATGTATGCCCCCCATAGTAAGCAACATAGGTTTTAGAAAAGACTCATTAGGCTTATTTCCGGTCTGAAAATCTTTATGATCAACTATATTAAAAGCATTTAAAAAACCTATGCAGCGAAGCCAACTAAAAGATATTTGAAAATGTGGAACAAACCCATAAAGCCTAAAGAGTTCCAATAGATGAAATCCAGATGGATATTTATGGAAACTCCAAGCCTATTTCTTCTTAATAAATGTTCCTTGAACGTAGAAACTTTTTTGCCCTTCCAATCCAAACTTATAATTCCATCTGCTTTGAGTTTTTTGGCTTCAAGATAAAGTTTTGATTTTGCAATATTTTCTGTTTCATTCATTAGATTAGATTCATTTTTAAAAGATTTTATGATCTCATACTCTAATTCAGGAGGTTTTTCAAGCCAAAGAAATAAATTGTCAGTTTTAAAAATTCTTTCAGATAGTACCTCAATTTGAATTTTCAATTCAAGCTTTTCTGTTTCGTTTTCTGTTTGATGAAGGTCACGAAACAAATTTTCAAGCCTAGTAGTCAAATAAAGTAATTCTTGATTCAGAACCTCTATTTCTTTTTCATGTTGAAGTTCTTCTCTAGCCTGTGATTCAATTTTTAATCTTTCTTTTTCTTTTTCAATCCTACTTCTTTCATCATTGTTACCTGAGCAGGAAAAAATGAAAAGGGAGAATAGTAAGAACAATATATTTTTCATTAGAATGAGTTTTTACTTTTTGAATTTACAAAATAGAGCTGGGATATTATTTGTGAATGCTCTGTTTTGTTATAATCTGTACCTTATTTATGGAATTAATTGACTTTACAGAGTTGTTCGCTTTCTGCATCGGAATATTAACTTTGGAGTTTACAACCTGAATTTCCATTTCCTTGCAATCCCGTCCATTCTCCTACCTCTTTTCCATTTCCTACTACGGGGCCCGATATAAAGGCTGGGCACCGCAGCCTAATCAGCAGACTGTGCAGCGGAGATTGGAACGGGTGCTTCGCCATGTGCTCGGCCATGCGGATTTTTCCCTGATCGGGGCAAGTCGTACAGATTCCGGAGTTTCTTGTATCGGCGGATATGTACAGGTTTTCCTCCGGGAAAAAGTAGAAATGAACTCACTTCTGCCCGAGTTCAACCTTCATCTTCCGCAGGATATTCAGTTGAATTCTGTACAAGAAGTTTTGGCCAGCTTCAATCTGATCCAGTCTGTCAGCCAGAAAACGTATCGTTATTATTTCGCGAATTCCATAGATTTTCATCCTTTTGCTTCAGCTTTTGCAGTCAATATATCCGAAGAGTTGAATTGGGAAGCAATGAAGGAAGCTTGCCAAATGTTTATCGGGAATCATGACTTTCGAGCGTTTTGCAAGCCTTCGGAGAACAAGACGGATTACATACGAGAGGTGCTTTCGGCTGGAATTTTTACATCAAGAGAATTTCTCGGTCAGTTTTTTCCGCAGGAAATCTACTACTTCGAAATCACCGGAAAAGGTTTTCTGCATCATCAAGTTCGGATGATGATGTCAGCTCTTTGGCAAATAGGCAAAGGAGAAATGGAGCTTTCAGAAATTACTCAGCGATTTAAATCTCCGAATGAATTTGAAAAATTACCTCCTGCTCCCGCAAATGGCTTGGTGCTTTGGGAGACGGTGTTGAACAACCTTTGAGGTCTTTTTTTTGACCTCGAAGGTTTGAGTTGAAGATTTGATCTCTTAGAATTCCTTTGGGGTTTTCAAAACCCCAAAGGTCTCACCTCAAAATCTATCGTTGTCCTGCTTCTCCAGAAGCTGGACTCTGTAGACTGCCACACTTCGACTCTGGTCTGGGGGACTAAATCAGGCGAGTTAACCTTAAAACCTTCGAGGAGACCCTTCGACTTCGCTCAGGGTGACACCTCAAAGGTTGCAAATATCCTCAAAGCTTCATTTCAAACACATAATCATCCATCACATAACCATTTCCTATGTCGATGATTTCCTCTTTAATCTTTATAAAGCCCAAGTATTCGTAGAACTCAATCGCTCCTTGATTGTATTTATTTACATTCAGCAGGAGGCTGGTTTGTCCATTTTCCAGAGCAATCTCTTTGATGGCATTGATCAATTTCTTTCCAATCCCTTTTCCTTGGGCAGTAGGTAGAATATAAATCTTATGAATTTTAGTCTTTCCCGGTTCCTGATTGAATTCAAAACCTGCAAACCCAAGCTTTTCCCCATCTTCTTCTGCAAAATAAAATAGGTATCCATCGCTTGCCTGTTGCTCAAGTGTGCTCAAACTATACATCCAATTAAGCATGTAATCGATTTGCTCCGGACTAAGTATTGTACCAAAAGTGTCGGGCCAAGTTCGATACGCAATATTTTGAACGATTTTCAACTCTTCTTTGGCTGCGGGAATTATCTGAATCATAAATGGTGAATTTTAAAAGCCAATTTATTCCGATTGTCTCTAAAAAAAGAAACCGAGTCCCATTTTTTGAGGACTCGGCTTTAGTTTTTTTGAAAGTTGATTACACGTTGTCAGGTTCCGGATGTACATATCCATTTCTATAAGGTCTTCTCAATCTCTCAGTCGCTTCTTTATCCCCAATTACGGTCATAGTCTTGGGATCGTATTTCAACGCCCGACCGCCCAAGTCCATGGAAATATTAGTCAGAATGCAAGACGCTGTAGAAATATGTCCTTCTTCAATGTCCGCGACCGGCAATGATTTATTTTTGATCGCTTTTAACCAATCCTGCATATGAAGACGGGTTGCCGGAGCTGCATTCAGCTCGATATCCGGTTCATTTACATCTTCCGGATATTTTTCCCGCTCGAAAAGGCATTCAAAATGTATGGGTTTTTCATCTTTATCTAATGGTGTGTAATCGGCCCGCATCGTACTTCCTGCCAGCATTCCTTTATCACCGAAAATCTTAAAGGCCCATGGATACTCGGGATCGTCCGGATTTCCCCAGGTCCTGTGCTGCCAAACTAAATTCAGGTCTGGATACTCGAAAATTGCCGATTGTGTATCTGAAATATTGGATTTCCCATCTTTCTGCACATAGATTCCGCCGGTGGAAGTGATCTGAGCGGGCCAACCTAGCTTCAGCATCCAGCGTACAGTGTCCAGCATATGTACGCACATATCTCCGGTGATGCCATTTCCATATTCTATAAATGTTCTCCACCAGCGTTTATGGGGAATACCATCATAAGGTCTCAGTGGTGCAGGACCTGTCCAGAGGTCATAATTGAAAAACTCCGGTACAGGTTCCACCGGCGGATTGCCATCGGCACGCATATGAAAATAGCAGCACATCTCCACATGTGAGATTTTACCCAATTTGCCACTGTCAATTATTTGCTCTTTCGCGTCGATCAGATGTGGGGTGCTTTTCCGCTGCGTTCCTACTTGAACAACTTTATTGTATTTTCTGGCAGCTGCTACCATCGCTTCTCCCTCGATTACATCTACAGAAATCGGCTTTTGCACATAGACATGTGCGCCCGCTTTCAGAGCAGCGATACACATCAGTGCATGCCAGTGATCAGGTGATCCTATCAGTACAAATTCAGGTTTTTCTTTAGCCAAAAGTTCTTTGTAATCTTCATACAATGCAGGGACTTTTCCAGACTTCTGGCGGGAGGCGACCATGTCTCCGGCTTCTTTTAGCATGTTGTGGTCCGGATCACAAAGTCCCACCACTTCTACATCGGCTACTTGGATTAGGCGAAAAAGATCTGATTTACCATACCAGCCTGCCCCGATCAAAGCTACTTGAATTGGTCCTTCCCGATCTTTGAAATCCATTCCGAAAAGACCAAAACTTGCCAAGGTAACCATAGCAGAAGAGCCTTTGAGGAAATCTCTTCGATTTAAAGAAGTCATAAATAAAGGGGTTAAGGGTTATTGTTACTCTTAAGTTACAAAAAGCTATTTCCTTACCAATTAGAATTGGATGAACGGAGAGGAAGGTTGATAGTTAAAATGTCAAATTTGATCGGGCTCAGGATGTTTATAACCGTCCCGATAAGGTCTTCTCAAAAGGGCCGTTGCTTCATCATCATCAATCACGGTCATGGTTTTGGGATCATATTTTAATGGTCTTCCTCCCAGCTCCATGGACATATTTGCCAAAATGCAGGATGCCGTGGAGATATGGCCCTGAAGAACGTCAGCAACTGGCAAGGTGTCTTTTTCTATGGACTGAAGCCAGTCTTTCAGTTGTTCTCTAGTCGCCGGAGCCGCATGGATCTCAATGTCTTTTTCAGTGACATCTTCCGGATACTGCTCTTTCTCCAGTACTACCGGGTAATGGATTGGCTCACCATTATTTTTACCTTCCGGATAGAAATCAGCGCGCATCGGACTTCCCGCCAGCATACCGTTTTCTCCATAGATTTTAAAAGCCCAAGGATAATCCTTGTCTACAGGATTGCCCCAGGTGCGGTGTTGCCAGATTACATTCAGTTCGTCAAATTCAAAAAGTGCTGTTTGAGTATCTGAAATATTGGAAATTGAGTCTTTATCCACATAAATTCCGCCGGTAGAAGTCACTTGTACAGGCCAGCCCAAATCAAGCATCCATCTGACAGAATCCAGCATGTGTACACACATATCACCTACGATGCCATTGCCATATTCCATAAAAGCCCGCCAGCCTCGATGTAGTATCCCCCGATAGGGCAGCATGGGAGCAGGGCCTGCCCAGAGATCATAATTGAGATTTCCGGGAACCGGAATTACTTCGGGGTTGCTTTTATTCCGCATATGGTAATAGCAGCAAACCTCCGAATGGGAGATTTTACCAAGCTTTCCCGAATCTATGATTTCCTTTTTTGCCCGCACGAGATGCGGAGTACTTCGTCGCTGCGTGCCGATCTGCACTTTTCGGTCGTATTTTCTGGTTGCCGCCAAAATCGCTTCTCCTTCGATCACATCCACGGAAATTGGCTTTTGAAGGTATACATGAGCACCGCTTTTTACTGCATCAATGACCATCAATGCATGCCAGTGATCCGGTGATCCGATCAGTACATATTCAGGCTTTTCTTTCGATAAAAGTTCTTTATAATCTTCATAAAGCGCAGGCACTTTTCCCGACTTTTGACGAGTGGCTACTAATTCTCCCGCTTCAGCGAGCTGCTTGCTATCCACATCACAAAGCCCTACTACTTCCACATCCGCCACTTGAATCAGTCGAAAAAGATCTGATTTACCATACCAGCCTGTACCGATCAGGGCAACTTGGAGCGGACCTTCCCGGTCTTTGAAATTCATTCCAAGCAAGCCGAAACTTGCCAGCGACATCAGGGCAGTACTTCCTTTTAAAAAATCTCTTCTGTTTAGAGGATTCATAGGTTATGGGTTTGAGGGTTTTAGCTCTTCAAATTACAAAAAGTACAGACTTTGGCAAGAAGTTATAAGTAGGCGGAATAGGACCGCTTTGAATGGAAATAGAATGTAATAACCTATTTAGAAGTCCAATCCAGTTGTCTCCCGCTTTTTGCTGATTCTGTGTCTTTGCCGCTGCCGATAGCTAGTCCTATGGCCATTCCGATAGGCAATCCAATTCCCAAATAGGCCATATTTCCTAACGCGGCACCAAAAACAACTCCTAACGGAATCCCAAAAGCAGCCATTCCCAAAGCCAGCCATTGGTTTTGGTAGTGGTTTTTTGGGACTAGTTGAAGCTCTTTTTCCAGAAGTTTGAGAATTGCAGCCTGTACAGTGGAAATATGTTTGAGCAGTTGTGGATCAGGACCGGAAAAGTTATTTACTCCCGATATGATTTCATTGATTTGGGACTCGGTACTTACAGGGATCGTTTTGAGTCTGACTGCATCCAAAAGTGAGCTTAGATTATGAGCTGCTTTAGCCAGTTTTGGGTTTATTTCAAAGGATGTGCGGGGAGTGAGGGATGAGAGGGGCATAGAATCATTGATTATTTTGATAATAGTAACTAGGAGATGATATGCTATCAGAAAATAATTCTTCTATTAATTCATTTGGTATTCTTATTCCATCATATTTTGTTAAAAGAAGGCTATTTTCCCAAGTGTAGCTATAGTTGGCAATTTCCCCAAACTCTGGGTTAAGAATCAGGGCTCCATCTCCATCCATAGGCGGATCGATGGACTCATATTTTAAAAGCAGGATAGAATCTAATACTATAAATTCATTGACATACCCAAGATGGCGATGTTTTAGGAGTTTATATGATCCGTTTTGTGATTTTACGAGTGAATAGGATCGATATTTTTCACCCATCAAAGAGTCAAAATAAATGAATGTAGCCGTGTCTCCGAAAGTAGACTTTATCAATTTTTGCCTTTCAATTCTATATAAATGGCGTGCTCTAAAATCTGAAAATTCCACATCCAACGTATCTATTGACCTTTCATATAAATCCGAGTTTTTGCTTTGGCATGCAGGAAGAAATAAGAGGAGAATAGTAAATAGTAGCAGGTATTTGGTTGGATTAGAGGGCATAAGTAAAGTTAGAAAAACATTTTCTAAAAAAGAGATCGGTAGGATTCGATATTGATCAAGATAATTGTTGACCAAAGAATTGACATAATGGCTCCTATTCCATTGATCCATATATAGGTGTGATTATCCTGATATTTATTATTTAGAGATAAAAAGGCAGGAATTAAAAATAGATGTGCTATAATTTGAAAAGGGAGGAGTAGAATCCCAAATGCAAAAGGTCCACCTCCAGTCAGCAAAAGCTTAAATGTAAAAGGGATGAATAGGAATACATTTGAAATCAAAATAATCACAAACATGCTGGAGTTAAATCTTTGCATGGTAGCGATTACCATTTTCCTTGAGAGCGTGCACTAAATATGGTTCTGTCCATTTTTGGCGAATTATCCAAATCATACCCGTAAGCTATGCTATTGAGGTAGTGATGGATTTTTAGCCGCTCTTGCCAAGTGAGTTTTTGGTATTCTTTTCCATAATTGACTTGCTCAGAAGCATTTCTTGCTTGGAAGGCGGACCGGTCGAGCTTGAATTTTCTAGGACTGTCAGACATCTTGTAAAAAGGTATAAAGCCAATTTAAAAATTTATACAAACAAAAGGTCTCTTTTTACGTGATCTTTTATTCATAAAGAAGCGAGGCTACATCGGCCACCCGACATCCCACATCCCACATTCCTAAAACTTCACTCCAAACCGCTCTCCCAATTCCGTCAAATCCCTTACCACCGGATCAAGTAAGGGAATGCCTTCTTTCATGCGAATAGCTTCCAATTCCCGTTCCGGATCACCCGGAATTAGTACTTTTTCATTTCCGGGAGTTGGTTTTGCCGCACGGAATCGAGTGATCCAATTGTCCATATGGGCTTTAAATTCATCTGCAGGGCGGAATGCATCCACACGCATCGCTCCGAAAAAGTGACCGATTCCTTCTCCCACAGGATTTGGATCCGGTTCTAAGAATGCCACGAAAGGAGGAACCCATGGGCCATAATTGGCACCTGAAAGCACTGCAGAGAAAATATCCACTATGGAGCCCAGTGCATATCCTTTGTGCGAACCATGCTCTCTGTCTCCACCCAACGGAAGCAACGCTCCGCCATCTTTTACGCCATTGGCAGATGTAGTTGGAAGTCCATCTTTGTCCTGCACCCAGCCAGTGGGCGTATCCAGCCCTTTGCGTTGTAAAATTTCCAATTTTCCGTTAGCGGCCGTAGTTGTAGCCAAATCTGCTACGAAAGGAGGTTGATCTTTTGCCGGTATTGCTACTGCAATTGGATTGGTGCCCAAAAGTCTTTCCTGAGAAAAAGTCGGTGCTACCAGCGGACTTGCGTTTGTCAGGGAAATCCCGATCATATCATGATCCAATGCCTGCATAGCATGATAGCCGGCAATGCCGTAATGATTTGAGTTTTTCACCGAAACCCACCCTGTACCTGCAATTTTGGCTTTCTCAATAGCAACTTTCATTGCAAAGGGAGCTACTACCAAACCTAATCCCGAATCTCCGTCCACTACAGCAGTGGAAGGCGTCTCGTGTACTACCCGTATAGTTGGAGTCGCATTGATCCTCCCTTTTTCCCATAAACGAACATACCCCGAAAGTCGCGCAACACCATGACTATCCACTCCTCTAAGGTCAGCGGAGACCAACACATCAGCCGCCGTTTTGGCTTGATCATCCGGACAGCCGATTTTAGCAAGCATACCCAACGTAAATGAGTGAAGTTGTTCATAGGAATAGGTCATATCTATAGGGGATTAAGCAGGCAAATAAATAGTAAGAAAGGGATTTTTTTTGAAAGGCTTAAAGGGCCGTTTGCTCGGGAATCAGCAAGGATGCGATAGCGCCTTCCTTCAAGGCATAATGTGAGCAGGTGATGAAATCCACCTCAATGTAGCGTAGAATAAATTCAATCAGACTTGAGGCGACTACGATCATGTCCACACGCATAGGGATCATTCCTGGAATCAGCAGACGTTCTTCCTTGTTTTTGCTCAGAATCATACGATGAATAGCCTCATACTCTTCCACGGGTAACTCGAATACATGTCGCCCGGTGAGTTTACACTGAAGCATGGATTCGAAATAAATATCTGTCAGCGTATCGAAAGTTCCCGAAGCTCCCACTAGACCAACCGGTTGGTAGGTTTTAATAGCCTCAATCAAAGGTTGAAGTTTTTCTTCCAAATAGCCTTCAAGTTTTTCAACTTCTTCCGGCAAAATAGGATCATGATAGTGAAAAAGCTCCAATAGGCGCTGGCCTCCTATTTCAAAACTTTGCTTCCATACTGACTTCTGACTATTGCCGATGATGAATTCCACGGAACCGCCTCCGATATCCATCATGAGTTCGGTTTGACCATTCAGTGAGCCTGAAAGTCGGATTCCTTCATAGATCATTTGGGCTTCTTCTGCGCCGGAAAGTACTTGTATATTAATTCCAAGGGTTTCTTTGACGGTTTTGACAAAATCGGAGCCATTTTCGGCATTTCGTACCGCGCTGGTAGCAAAAGCAAAAACCTGATCTATGTGTTCCCCATCGATCAGGTTTTTGAAATGTTTGAGCGTATGAAAAGCTCTTTTTTTGGCATCTTGGGCAAGCGTATTTTGATTGATGCCGCCTTTACCCAATTTGACAGGGATTTTCTCCTTGTAAATTGTTTTAAAACTTACACCTTCTAGTTCTACCAATAACAAATGAAATGTATTGGTGCCCATGTCTATTACCGCCGCCTTTCGGGTACTCATACGCTGCCAATTTTTTGGATGGGCGAATATAGAAAGTTATTTGAAATGAGGTCTTTCAACTTTTATTTTATTATCGGTTTTTTGAGGAAGAAGGGGATAAGCTTTTGTCAATGGTATAAATAAGGGATCGGTGTAATCACTTTTTATACCAAATTCATTCATCAAGGTTTTTTTCCATAGCTGACAAAGCCTGTTATATTTGGGCAAGTCTAAAAACTATCATATGGACAATCAGGATAAACCCAATTATACGTCGCCCGGAAAAGAGGGTAAAATCGAATTGCTGAAAAAGAAAAATGCAGAAGCACTTCTTGGTGGAGGAGAAATGCGGATTGCATCACAGCATAAGAAAGGCAAACTCACAGCCCGTGAGCGTGTGGATCTGCTGATGGATGAAGGGACATTTCAAGAGATAGACAAGTTTGTGATGCATCGGGCCAAAGATTTTGGGCTGGATAAGGAACATTACCTTGGCGATGGCGTAATCACAGGATATGGCGAAATAAATGGGAGATTGGTGTATGTCTTTTCTCAGGACTTCACAGTATTCGGGGGATCGCTATCCGAAACTCATGCTGAGAAAATATGCAAGATCATGGATATGGCCATGAAGAATGGGGCTCCTGTGATTGGGTTGAACGATTCCGGTGGAGCGAGAATCCAAGAAGGAGTAAATTCTCTGGGAGGCTATGCCGATATATTTTATAGAAATACACTTGCCTCGGGAGTTGTTCCGCAGATTTCTGCAATTATGGGACCTTGTGCCGGTGGGGCGGTTTACTCTCCTGCGATCACAGACTTTATACTGATGGTGGAAAATACCTCTTATATGTTTGTGACTGGGCCAAATGTGGTAAAAACTGTTACTCAGGAAAATGTCACTGCGGAGGAATTGGGGGGAGCATCGGCACACAGTACCAAAAGTGGAGTTACGCATTTTGCCTGCGCAAATGAGTTGGAATGTATTCAGTATGTAAAAAATATATTGAGCTATTTGCCTCAAAACTGTGAGGAAATTGCTCCTGTTTATTCATATGAGCTTTTGGAGGATGAAAACAGAAAAGAATTAGACACTTTAATACCGGAGAATCCCAACTATCCATATGATATCCGTGATGTGGTGAAAGGCATTGTGGACGAGAATTCATTCTTGGAGGTGCATGAAAATTTCGCCGATAATATTGTAGTTGGATTTGCCAGAATAGCCGGTAGAAGTATAGGCGTAGTGGGAAACCAGCCCCAATCCATGGCAGGAGTTTTGGATAATGATGCCTCTGTCAAGGCAGCAAGATTTGTTCGGACTTGTGATAGCTTTAATGTCCCGCTGTTGGTATTGGTTGATGTCCCTGGGTTTTTGCCGGGAACGGATCAAGAATGGAATGGGATCATCACAAATGGGGCAAAATTACTGTATGCATTTTCAGAAGCTACCGTGCCGAGGATTACTGTTATTACCAGAAAAGCGTACGGAGGGGCCTATGATGTGATGAATTCCAAACATATAGGAGCCGATCTGAATTTTGCTTGGCCCACAGCCGAAATTGCTGTCATGGGAGCGAAGGGAGCATCAGAGATTATTTTCAAGAAGGAAATTGCTGAAGCTGAAGATCCTGTCGCCAAACTTCAAGAAAAAGTGGATGAGTACACAACTAAATTTGCAAATCCCTATCGGGCAGCGCATCGGGGCTTTATTGACGAAGTAATCATGCCCTCCGAGACACGTATCAAATTAATCAGAGCTTTCAAGATGCTGGAAAATAAGGTGGATAAAATCCCGAGGAAAAAGCACGGGAATATTCCGCTATAAATAATATGGTTATCCGCAATGATGCTAATAGCCTTGTCTTCTTTGGTTTAATGGCTAGAAGACCAACGACGGATGACCGAAGCGACATGAAAACTAGGGTCTTAGCTAATTCTATAGCGCTTTTATCTTCTTACAAGTAGAAAAAGAGGATATTCATATGTAAATAAATACAATCATTAAATTTCAAATACAATTTTCAATATGGATTCGAATACCTTTTTATATAACTATCTAAACAATGCTTCCCCAACAGGCTTTGAGGCTTCCGGTCAGCAAATTTGGCTGGATTATGTTAGACCATTTGTGGACGATTATTTCACGGACAATTATGGGACTGCTGTAGCAGTGATCAACCCGAAGGCCGAGTATAAAGTCGTAATCGAAGCGCATGCCGATGAGATCAGCTGGTTTGTGAACTACATCAAAGACGACGGTTACATCTATGTGCGTCGCAATGGAGGCTCGGATCATATGATCGCGCCATCTATGCGTGTGAATATTCATACGGACAAGGGAATGATTCCGGGAGTCTTTGGTTGGCCGGCCATTCATGTAAGAAAAGACGGTAAAGAAGATACCCCTACTTTGGATAATATATTCATTGATGTGGGAGCCAGATCCAAGGACGAAGTAGAGGAAATGGGGATTCATGTGGGATGTGTGATCACTTTCAAAGACGAATTGACTGAACTGAATGGGAAGTTCTACTCTGGAAGAGCGCTTGATAATAGAATCGGAGGATATATGATTGCCCAAGTTGCCAGGAGAATCAAAGAGAATAAAAAGAAATTGCCGTTTGGACTCTATATAGTAAATGCGGTCCAAGAAGAGATTGGTCTTCGCGGAGCTCAAATGATTGCTGCCAAAATCAAACCCAATGCTGCAATAATTACGGATGTCTGCCACGATACTACAGCTCCTTTATATAATAAGGTGGTAAGCGGAGATTTCACAGCAGGCAACGGGCCGGTCTTGACTTACGGCGCTTCGGTGCACAAGAAGTTGCTGGATCTGATTATCGCCACGGCAAGGAAGAAAGAGATCCCTTTTCAGCGATCAGCCGCATCACGTGTGACGGGGACTGATACGGATGCTTTTGCATATTCCAATGAAGGTGTGCCATCGGCTTTGATTTCCCTTCCTCTGAAGTACATGCATACTACGGTGGAGACTGCGAGCAAAGATGATATTGAGCAGGTAATTAACTTGATGTACGAGTTCCTGTTGGAGTTTGATCCCACATTTGATTTTAGATATATAAAATAAGTCCATAGCTCAAAATTCCATAGGCCATGGCTTCCACGGTCTATGGGCTTTACCCTATGATTCAGATGAACTACACGGATCAGCTTAATCGCACAATCTTCGTTACTGCTCAGCCTCAGCGGATTATTTCTCTTGTTCCTTCGCAGACCGAGTTATTGATAGATTTGGGTTTGGAGGAAAGGATTGTGGGAGTAACCAAATTTTGTGTTCATCCCCAAGGCTTGAAAAAGCGAAAAGCTATAGTGGGAGGAACAAAGAATTATAGATTTGATGTAATTGAATCATTGAAGCCGGACCTTATCATAGGCAACAAGGAGGAAAATGAGCAAACCGGCATAGAAGAGCTCATGGAGAAATATCCCGTTTGGATGAGTGATATCTATACGCTGAAGGACAGTTTGGAGATGATTGGGTATTTTGGAGAAATGCTAAGCGTACAAGCCAAAGCCGAAGCAATCATCAATCAGTTGAAAACAGATTTTGCTTTGCCGCTTTGCAGGAAGGGAACATCTGTCTATTTGATTTGGAAGGACCCAATTATGGTGGCTGGAGCTGAAACCTTCATTAATAAGATGCTGGATTTTGCAGGATTCGAGAACTTGATCCGGACTCCACGCTATCCTCAGATTTCGGAAGAGGTGTTAGTAGACCTGAACCCTGAATATCTTTTGCTAAGCTCAGAGCCTTTTCCCTTCAAGGAAACACATAGACAGTATTTTCAATCTTTTTTGCCTAATGCGAAAGTTATTCTGGTGGATGGAGAGATTTTCTCCTGGTATGGAAATAGACTACTTAAAGCGAAAGCGTATTTTGAAAGCTTATGAGCATCACAAATCCACTACAACTGTATAGGAAGATACCGCTCATGAAAAAATTTATTTATTCGGCAGACTTTATTAAAAAAATCAATTAACTTTTGAATCGAAATAATTTGAAACCTATCACATTATGAAAAATACAAGATATGCTTGGGTGGCCTTGTTCGCCTTGACTTGGTCATGTGGCCCCAAACCGGCAGAAGATTCAGTGACCGAAACTGTTGTGGAGGAGGTAGTGGTGCCGGAAAATTCATTGACAGAGGAAGAGAAGTCTGAGGGCTGGATGCTTCTTTTCGATGGTGTCAATACTGATGGTTGGAGAGCATTTAACGGAGATAGTTTTCCGTCCGAAGGCTGGACAGTAGAAGACGGTGCTTTGAAAGCCCTTGGAAAAGGAGGGGACATCGGTGGAGATATTGTGTTTGCCCCGGTAGAATTTGAGCAGTTTGAAATGGAATGGACTTGGAAAATAGCCCCTGGAGGAAATAGTGGCGTGCTCTATCATGTGGTAGAAGATCCAAAGTACAAGGCCCCTTATGAGACAGGCCCGGAATATCAGATGATTGATCAGCTTGGTTTTGCTGAGCCTTTGGAGAAGTGGCAATCAATCGGTGCGGATTATGCAATGACAGAACCGGATTATGAAGGAGCAGTAAAGCCTGCGGGCGAATGGAATACATCAAAGATCATCTTCTCTGAGAAAGGATCAAGCTATTACCTGAATGGTAAGAAGACTGTCGAGTTCATCCCTTACTCTGAAGAGTGGACCGCTGCACGTAATTCCGGCAAATGGAATGACTTCCCTGATTATGCTATTTCAAAGACAGGATTGATATCCCTACAGGATCATGGTGCAGAGACTTGGTTCAAAAACATTAAAATTAGAAAATTATGAAATCGAGCATGACGTTAAGCTTCATACAGAGGTATGAGTACAATGCATGCGAGATTCTCCCGATGAAAAATCGGGACAGGCTATATGACCATTAAAAATCAAAATATAAACAGATGAAAAAGTTAATAGTGATGATGCTGTTGGTGGCATCCGTGAATTTTGCATATGCGCAGAAGAAAGTCAAACTCTTTAATGGCAAGGACCTTTCAGGCTGGACTGTTTATGGAACGGAAAAGTGGTATGTAGAGGATGGTTTGTTAGTTTCAGAAAGTGGTCCTGATAAAGAATATGGTTATTTGGGCACGGATGAAGAGTATGATGATTTTGAAGTCACACTTGAATTCAAGCAAGAAGCGAATGGAAATAGTGGGGTATTCATTCGATCTACCGTGGATGGGACAAAAGTTTCAGGTTGGCAGGTAGAAGTAGCACCTCCCGGTCATGATACCGGCGGGATCTATGAATCGTATGGTAGAGGCTGGTTGGTGAAGCCGGATCCGGAAAAAGATAAGTATTTGAAATTTGGTGATTGGAACAAAATGAAGATCGTTGTCAAAGGAGATAATGTCACTTCTTATTTGAATGGAGAAGAAATGGTAAACTTCTCAGATGCCAAGATAGGAGAAGGAAAAGGCGGTATTTGCCTGCAAATCCATGACGGTGGAGGAATTAAGGTCTACTGGCGAAACATTGTTTTGAAGAAGCTGTAATAAGCCAAAAGCTATAGATGAATTGCCCTGATGATTGAGTTGTCAGGGCATTTTTATTTTGTTGCAACTTTTCTCTGTCTCTATCAGCCGGTTATGATAAATGAGTGTTAAAGTCTCAGAAATCTATTGCCCTTAAAATAAAAAGGGAGATATTTGCACTCCCAAATGGCGCATACGGAGTCGGGGAAAGAGAGGAAAGGCTCTAAAGAAGCATTGAAAAAATTAATTTTGCGTGTGGGTTTGGAAGTCAAAAATGATCACT
>NZ_JAVDWS010000013.1:0-167340 GCF_031457395.1 Algoriphagus sp. 4150 | reverse complement strand
CTGAAAATACGTTGGGGCTTTAGTTGAAATCCTTTTTTCATCTTAATTGGTTTTTTGTCCCAACAAAATGTGTCAACTTTATTCAGGGAGTATCACCTTCAATGTCCCGATGGCTATCGGGATTACCAAATCCTATATTGCTTTTGTCTCTTTACTGGCAGAGAAGCGGATAAACATAAAAAACTTCATGATTATCTGAAATGATTCAATAACACTACCTGTTTTGTTCTGGAAGAATGAAGTTGCCTAACCGGACATAGTTATTGCGGCAGATCCGTAACCAGCTTGAAATAAATCCACAAGTATGGATACGGCCTATATGTAATGCTCTGTGGACTCTGTGGTTAAAAAAAGAGGCTGTCTCATAATTCATAATGTCACATTGAGCGAAGTCGAAATGGGCTTAATTGGCACATAAAAAGGCTTCGAATTCCCGCCAAGGCGAGGCAAGCTACTACCAATGACGGATTTAATCTGAGTGAGCAGGTATTGGTATTGTGTCAGTTCGAGCGAAGTCGAGAACCCTTCGATTTCGAGACTCTCGTCTCTCAAGTGCTCAGGATGACCTTAATTTGTCCCTAATTACCTTGCTGTCACTATTCTTTTGTAAATTCTAAATTTTCCTTACTCAGCCTGACAAGAAAACATAATTATGAGACAGCCTCTCTAGAGACTCAGAATCCTTTGTTAGTCTTTCACTTTCTCAATCACCAGATTGTGGTTGGTGTAGATGCAGATATCGGCAGCGATGTTGAGGCTTTCTCTTACCATTTCTTCAGCGCTCATATGAGGAGCAAACTGCTTCATGGCTCTGGCAGCTGACTGGGCATACATGCTTCCGGATCCGATAGTGGCTATCTCCATGTCAGGTTCGATCACATCTCCATTTCCGGAAATAATCAAAATATCATCCTTATCAGCAACGATCATCATAGCTTCCAATTTAGAAAGCATGCGGTCTGTTCTCCACTCCTTTGCAAGCTCCACTGCGGAACGCTTCATATTATTACCAAAAGCTCCCAGCTTCTCTTCGAATTTTTCCAAAAGCGTAAATGCATCTGCAGTAGACCCTGCAAATCCTGTGACGATCTTACCTCCCTGCAATACCCTTAATTTCTTTACACTGCTTTTGGCTACAGTATTCCCCAAAGTCGCCTGCCCATCTGCTCCTATCACTACTTCTCCCTTATGGCGTACCGCTACTACGGTTGTTGATTTAATTTTTGTCATGTGATTGGTTATTGTGAGATGCATACTTACCAATAAACGTACAAAAAGCAAAAAGTCCTGAAATCAGGACTTTTTGGCAGTTTATTATATTCTTTACACCAGGATTCTGACCGGATCTTCAAGTAAGCTTTTCAGCGTAATCAAGAATGCGGATCCTACTGATCCATCGACTACTCTGTGGTCGCAAGACAAAGTCACCTTCATCAAGTTGCCGATTTTCATTTCGCCGTCTTTCACGATTACCGTTTCTTTGATCCCACCTACAGCGAGAATACATGCATCCGGAGGATTGATGATCGCGGTGAATTCGTCGATTCCAAACATTCCCAAGTTAGAGATCGTGAAGGTGTTTCCTTCCCAATCCTTAGGCTGCAATTCTTTGTTTTTGGCTTTCCCTCCCAAACTTTTCGCCTGAGTAGAAATCTGAGAAAGTGACAGGCTATCGGCAAATCTGATGACAGGAACCAATAAGCCCTCATCCACTGCTACTGCCATACCGATATGGATATGGTCATTGTATCTGATTTTGTCGCCTAGCCAGCTTGAGTTCACTTTTGGATGCTGGCGCAAAGCTGCTGCCGCTGCCTTGATCACCATATCATTGAAGGAAATCTTCACTGAAGCGATTTCATTCATGCTTTTTCTTGCTTCTATAGCCTTATCCATGTTGATTTCCATGGTCAGATAGAAGTGTGGTGCGCCGAACTTACTTTCTGCAAGTCTTTTTGCGATCACTTTCCTCATCTGGGAAACCTTCTCTTCCCTGAAGCTTTCTACTCCTATAGCAGGAGCCGCAGTACCTACGGCAGCGCCTCCTTGCGGGGCGGCCGCAGGAACAAAATTTTCCACGTCTCTCTTCACCACTCTACCTCCTTCACCTGAACCGTTCAGCGTGCGTATATCTATTCCTTTGTCTTCAGCCATCTTCTTAGCCAAAGGAGATGCTTTCAATCGATCACCCTCAGCAGTGGCCGATGGCGCGCTACTTCCGGTAGATTTAGCTTCGGTCTTTGGAGCTTCTTCTTTTTTAGCTTCTTTGGCAGGCTCTGATTTTTCTTCGGCAGGTGCTTCTGAAGATTCTGATTTTTGAGCTTTCAAAAGAGTCTCGAAATCTGCACCTTTTTCACCAATCACTGCGATCACACCATCTACAGCAACACTGTCACCGGCTTCTACTCCGATGTAAAGCAAGGTACCGTCGTCATAAGACTCAAGTTCCATAGTGGCTTTGTCAGTTTCCACCTCGGCAATGATTTCTCCGGATTTCACATCATCCCCTACTTTCTTAAGCCATGATGCAATCGTTCCCTCCTGCATGGTGTCAGACATCTTAGGCATGGTGATCACAGTAGCATTGATATTTGACACATCAATCTTCTCTTCAGGAGCTTCTGATTTGGCTGAATCAACCTCTTTCTCTTCAGCCTTAGGTGCTTCTTCCTTCTTCTCTTCTGCAGGAGCATCACCACCGTCAAGTAGGTGCTGATAATCCTCACCTTTCTCACCGATCACAGCTATCACGCCATTCACAGGCACAGCATCTTTTTCTTTAACTCCAATATATAAAAGCACACCTTCGTCGTAGGATTCAAGCTCCATAGTTGCTTTATCAGTCTCGACTTCAGCAAGGATATCTCCCGGTTTTACTGAATCTCCAACTTTCTTCAACCATGCAGCGATCACACCTTCTTCCATGGTGTCGCTCATTTTAGGCATTCTTATTATTTCGGCCATAGGTTATTCCGCGCTATTTCGTTTTTTAAAGTGTCCAAAAATAGTTTTTATAATGGCTTTAATCAAATTTAAAACTAGTAATTTCCCGAAGCATTTCAGCCTCCAACCCACATCTCTCTGGTATGCCCTTAGTAAAAAACATCACCTATACCAGACCCAAGTGGCTGTTTAACGGACACTTAGAGACAATTTACCCCTCCGTTTTCAGAAAAGTTATAGCACCAAATCCCGTAAAAGAGAGAATTATAACAAGCGACGGAGACTTCCTTGATCTAGACTGGTATCGGCAAAACAAGCCAAAATTAGTCATTGTCAGCCATGGACTGGAGGGCAACAGTAGCCGGGCGTATATGCTTGGTATGGTAAACAGTTTTCTGAAAGAAGGGTATGATGTTCTCACATGGAATTTCAGAAGCTGTAGTGACGAGATGAACAAGAAGTTGATTTTCTATCATTCAGGTGCTACGTATGACCTGGATTTAGTAGTAAAGCATTCTTATGATGCCTATGAAGAAATAAACTTGGTGGGTTTTAGCTTAGGAGGAAATCTAACACTAAAATATTTGGGAGAAAAAGGAAACAGCCTTCCAAAAATTCATAGGGGCGTTGTGATATCAGTTCCTCTGCACTTGGCCAGTTCCTCCAAAAAGATCTCGGCTACATCAAATACACTGTATTCCAAACGTTTTTTGAGAAGTCTGAAAAAGAAAGTCATAGATAAATCGGCTGCTCATCCCGGTCAAATTCCGCTGGAAACACTAAGAAATATTAAAACTTTGACCGATTTTGATGATTTTTTCACCGGCCCTCTTCATGGCTTCTCAGATGCTGAAGAATACTATGAAGTGAATTCCTCCCTGTATTTTCTGGATCAGGTAAAAGTACCTACTTTAGTCTTAAATGCCCTAAATGACCCATTCCTGAGTGAAAAGTGCTTTCCCAGACACTTGGCCAATTCGTTGGATATGGTCCATTTTGAGTTTCCAAATCACGGAGGACATGTAGGATTCAGTCCTGCTACTTCCCAAAAAAACTATTACTCCGAGCAAAGAGCAGTTGAATTTATAAGCGCTGTTATCTAACTTCCTGCCAATTACAGTGATAAAAATATGTGTGGACGATACTCCCTTAGCAAAAGTAAAGAAGAACTTGAAAAGAGATTTCAGGCAGAGATGCTGTCAGACCTGAAGCCCAGATACAATATCGCCCCAACCCAACTCGTGCCTGTGATCACTTCACAAAGCCCCAAGGGATTTTCATATTTCTATTGGGGGATCACTCCCGAATTCGGAAAAAACCGACCTGTAGCCCAAAAACTCATCAATGCCAAAGCGGAGACGGTAAATGAGAAAATATCCTTAAAAACAGCTTTTAGGCAAAGACGTTGTATCATTCCGGCAGATGGCTTCTATGAATGGAAGCGTCTTGGAAAAAAAACTTCCGTGCCTTACAGGTTTACTCTTCGTGAGGACGAACTGTTTTCCTTTGCAGGCCTCTGGGAAGAATATGAAGGAGTGAACGGAGAGATTCAGCATACTTTTTTGATAATTACTACCACTCCGAATGCCGTAGTCTCTGAAATCCACGACGCAATGCCGGTAATTCTGGATCAGGCTGCTGAGAAAAAATGGCTGGATAAATACACAGAAGAAGGCGATCTTTTGAATTTGCTCAAGCCCTATCCCGCTGATTCTATGTTAGGCTTTACTGTCTCACCATTAGTGAATTCACTGCAAAATGACAGTCCCTCCATCATCCGAAAAACCTCGCCAATGGACCAACATGGGAATTACACGCTCTTCGGATAGTTTTTTGACTAATCATGCTACTTTTTGCTAGACTAAATTGATCTGGCGATATTGTCAATCAATTTTATGATAATCTAAATTTACATGAAATCGAGCATGGCGTATTCGTCACACAAGTTGTCCCGAACCTGCCTACCGCAGGAAGGCTTGTTTCGGGAGAGTGATGATTATTCACCGAGCGAGATTCCATCCCGTTTCCTTCGTCACGGGACAAGTTGTGGCCAATAGAAAACAATTATAAACACATGAAAAAATCCAGAATTCTGGGAGTGGGTCATTATGTACCGGAGCGTACCGTATCCAACCATGAGCTCTCCCGGATGATGAACACCAATAATGAGTGGATCGTGGAAAGAACCGGGATAGAATCCAGACACTGGTTTACTCCGGGAGTAGACACGGTAACGAGCATGTCCAAAAAAGCGGCTGAAATGGCTCTGGATCGAGCTGGGATGAAAGCTTCTGAAATAGATTTCATCGTTTTTGCCACCATCACCCCTGACTATTTCTTACCCGGGAATGGGGTTTTGCTTCAGCGGGAATTAGACATGGGGACCATTGGTGCCCTGGATATCAGAAATGCCTGCTCCGGATTCATCTACGCACTCTCTGTCGCAGACCAGTTTATCAAGACCGGTATGTACAAAAGAATACTCGTAGTCGGAGCGGAGATCCAGTCATCAGCTTTGGACAAAAGCGATGAAGGCCGCTCTAGTTCTGTGATTTTCGCAGATGGGGCCGGTGCCATAATCCTTGGGGCAGTGGAAGCAGATCAGCCTGGGATTCTATCTACCCACCTTCACTCCCAAGGTGAGCATGCCGAAGAATTATTTTGCAAAGATCCGGGAAGTAGTCGGGAAGTACGCGTTTCCCCAGAATTGATAGAATCAGGAAGTTTTTTCCTAAAAATGAATGGAAATGCGGTCTTTAAGCATGCTGTAGTACGATTTATGGAAGTGATCAAAGAAGCCCTTGACGCAAATAAGCTGGATCAATCAGCGATAGATTTACTCGTTCCACACCAAGCAAATCTTCGCATCAGCCAGTACATCCAGAAGCAGCTGGGATTGTCTGACGAAAAAGTATTTAATAATATCATGACCAAGGGTAATACTACAGCTGCCACTATTCCTATAGCCCTGAGTGAAGCTTGGGAACAGGGAAGGATAAAGGATGGCGATTTGATTTGTCTGGCTGCATTTGGCTCCGGATTCACGTGGGCTTCCGCTTTACTTCAGTGGTAGATGACAGAAAAACCCGGTGAGTTGGATCTAGAACTTTGGCTTGACAGGGAAACAATCCCCCGTCAAAATATGCTCAAAGCTAAATTTTGGGATATTCTGGCGGAGGTGGGAAATTCCATAGATTCTGATAAACTTATAAAAATCCATCCCTCCAGCCGTGGAGTGAAACTGTCGAAAGGAAATGACCTTTTGGGATATCCCTACCAAGTGTTGGATATAATCAGAGACTTTGATCTCTCAGATGGATTAAACATCCGCTTATTAAACTGGTTTGGGCATGGACTTTTCCTATTTGTATTATTGGGCAAAAATCATCCCATAGCACCCTTTCAGAAATTAAGCGAATACGATTGGGCTTTTGACCGGACTCTTACTCCTTGGGAATATCCTGAAATCCTCCTGAAAGGCTCTTCCACGAAATCACCTCCCTCCAATTGGTCAGAAAAATCAACTTTCTGCCAATGGCATAAATCTATCCCTATCTCAGGAAATACCGCGACAATTAAGAAAGAGATTTTGGATGAACTAAAAAAATTGATATTCTTACTTTCCTAAAAAATGGGATAAAGCTGGAATTAACTTATTTTTAAACAGGAATCGAGTTCATTCGTACACTATTCAGATTATCCTTTTGAAAGATTCGGAAAACTTTCTGAATCCGCTCAAAACAACAACTTTATGAAATCAAGCATGACGCAGAACGTCAAACACCGAAATGATTACCCTCCATGCGACCTGCCTGCCGCAGGCAGGGATTCCATGTGGCCTTTGATAGACAATTATACACACATGAAATATATCCTTATCGCACTACTTCTTCTCAGCACTTCAGTGTTTGCTCAAGAAAGCTCTATGGTTCGGCAATACAATTCAGACTCGACCCTGATGGCTACCGGTGTTCTTACCAATTCCACCCGTGAAGGGCTCTGGAAATATTATAATCCCAAGACTAACACCTTACTTACTGAAGGGACCTTCAAAAATGGACTTAGGGAAGGCACTTGGAGCAATTTTTATCCTGACGGTAAAAGAAAATTAGTGGCAGAATATAAGAATGGGATCCTTTTTGGACCATCTAAACTATATGATGCGGACGGAGCATTGAAGAAAGAAATGATTTTTCAGGATTCTGTGATTGTGGGAAAATATATAGAATATTTCGGAAGAACGGGGGTTCCGGACTATGTTGATTCCCGTCAGGTCTCTGTAGAAGGCCAATACGAAAACAGTAAAAAGACCGGTCAGTGGGTGCAATATTATGAATTTGGGCAGGTTGCTGTACGGGAATTTTATGTCAATGGTCTCAAAGAGGGCCCATTTCTGGAGTATGATCCGGAGGGAACCTTGATCACTGAAGGGCTATACAAGGGAGGTGACTTGGATGGAGCTTTCAAAAGATTAACGTATCCAAACCTTGTAGTAGAGGAAGGAAATTATAAAAAAGGCAAAAAGGTAGGTGAATGGACGCGATATTTCACTGGAAGCAAAGCCAAAGAATCCGAAGAGTTTTATGATGAAAATGGCAACAGGGTTGGAACTTGGAAATATTACTACGAGAATCAGCGGCTGGCAAGAGTAGAAAAATATGAAAACGGAATAGCTGTGGGAACTTGGGAGGAATATTTTCCAAACAAGTCAATAGCAAAGCGCAAAACTTATGATTTGGGTGTTCCTGTTGGGGAATATGTAGAATACCACAATTCCGGACAAGTGTCAGTATCAGGCAAATATAGCAATGGCATGAAGACAGGCGTTTGGAAGAGCTTTTTTCCCGATGGCGAGATATACTCCATCGGAGAATACCGAAACGATCTCAAGACGGGTCTTTGGAAATATTTCAACAAAATTGGAGTTTTAGTTGCTGAAGGAGAATATATTCTTGGACTGGAAAATGGGCAATGGGTCTATTATTACGACGGTGGGCAACTCAAATCAGTGGGCAGCTACTCCATAGGTTTTGAGAATGGCATTTGGGGGCTTTTCTATGACAACAAGCAACTTACTCAGGAAGAATTTTGGGACAACGGACGCCTGATGAATACTAGTGATTATAAATCCTATGACGGCAGTGCAAATCTGGATAAAGGTACACTAAAGGATGGAAACGGAACAAGAATCACCTACTACGTGAATGGAAAAAAGGAATCTGAAGGGAATTACATTTCAGGAAAAGCTGAGGGAATCTGGCTTTTCTTCCACGAAAACGGACGCAAAGCATCTGAGGGGCAAATGAAGGAAGGAAGAAAAGAAGGACCTTGGAGGTATTATAATCAAGCTGGAAGATTAGAGGATTTGATCAACTATAAAAACGACGAGATCCAGGAAGAGCCCCTAACCAATCTTCTCAACTTCAATTAAAAAATAGAATATCTGTAATGATTCTTTCAAACCAATCCGGACAGATTACATACACATAATTTTGAATACCAAATAATTACAACTAAATTCAATCACTCTTTCAGCTAGTCCTGTAGGTATTTTTTGACTAATTAGTTAATTTAAGGGTGATTGAGCTACGGACGACAAATTTTAAGTTTTTTGGCTCGGGATAAAACCCGAGCCTTTTTTTATTTTCTTGAATAATCGTCTTCCACCCGCACAATATCTTCTTCATTCGAAGGATGTTCGGGATCTACGTGCATCCATATTTCAGCTACAATCCCCCAAGTATCCAAGCCTACCAGCCTATGTCGTTCTCCCTGCTTCAAGGAAACCGTTTTCCCCAGTTCCATTTTTTCCAAGGTTCCCAACTCATCTGTTTCACTCCGTACTATTCCGGATTCTCCATTGATAAGCTTCCAAAGCTCAGCTCTTCGAAAGTGATATTGCCAAGAAAGACGGGCTCCGGGCGCTACCAGCAAAAACTTAGGGCTTAACTTTTGTTCCAATTGCTCTTCTGAAAGGTCAACATCCTCGAAAAACATTGCTCTGAATTCACGAATCTGGCTTTCATCAAGGACAAAAAAACCACCCCATGGTCTTGTCTGATCCACTTGAGAAATCCTAAATCCCTTATCAGTCAAAAAGTCTCCAACTTTCTGAAATACCTCATCTTTGCCGAGGCCGGCATCCATATTTATCAAATTCATAGTAATAAAAGTGTATTTCCCAAAATTACTTAAATCATTCGAAAAACGAATTTCTCCAAAAGATTTACACATTTGGAATCTTTTAGCGAAAACAAAAGGATAGTCCCCAAGAAATCAACGATATTACAGCATATATACTCTTGTTAACTTATTTTTTTAATAAAGTATTTTTATCAAAATTAAAAATTGCCGTTATTCAGGAATAACTTAGACCTATGAACCTAATTAATCCACAGGAAGTAATCGATAAAATGGATGGAGTGGTAGAAATAAAAAGCTACCTCAACAAAATTAAGATTATTAAGAACCTTTATATAAAAGGAGCCAATACCGCAAGTGAGATATGTGCCGAAGTAGGCATCTCCCTTCCGACAGTCAATTCACTACTCAGCGACCTGATCTCAAGCGGAGAAGTAATCAAGCAAGGACGTGCAGAATCTCAGGGAGGGAGAAAGCCCGATCTGTATAGATTGGCTCCGGACGCTTTCTATGTGCTGTCCGTCGATCTTTCAAAGTACAACATGAACCTTGCGCTGTATTCATGCAATCATACGATTGTCAAAGAGAAGGAAAGTCATAGAATCAGCTTAGACAACGAAAAAGAAACCTTCGAGAATATCTGCCAGCTGATAGAATCGTATCTAATCAAGACAGAGATACCCGCCCATAAAGTAATTGCGATCGGGTTCTCCATGCCAGGACTTACGGACTCCATTGGAGGGGTGAACTACACCTATTTAAGATTTGGGGACAAAACCCTTCTGGAAAATCTGGAAACTAGATTTGCTAAGAAAATATTCCTTGAAAATGATGCTCGGGCAATGACTTTAGCAGAATTTAAATTTGGCACTAATCATAACTACAAGAATGTACTTGGCCTATTTATAGGCTGGGGAATAGGGTTAGGGATCATTATAGATGGCAAATTGTACCAGGGAGCATCCGGTTTTGCGGGAGAATTTAGCCACTCGCCTATCTTTGAGTCCAGGGATGTGACATGCACATGCGGCAAAAAGGGTTGTTTGGAGGCAGTTGCTTCCGGCACTGCAATCGTCAAGATGGCTGAGGCAGCCATTAAATTGGATAAAGACAGCATATTGGCCCGAATGGCCCGAAATCAGGAAGGCGGAATTATTCCAAATCTAGTTGTAGAAGCGGCATTGTCCGGTGATCAGCGGGCAATTACCATACTTTCCGAAGCCGGTTTGGACTTGGGAAGAGGCATCTCAATGTTAATCCAGGTACTGAATCCAGAACTGATAATTATCGGAGGTTCAGTGGCTGAAGCAAATCAGTATCTAATCACTCCAATCCAACAGGCGCTGAATATTTACAGTATGGCAAAATCACGGGAGAAGTCTCAACTTGCACTTTATCAACTTGGTGAGGAGGTAGGATTATTGGGTGGTGTTGCCGTGGTAAACGAACAACTCTTCGAAGATGTAATCAATCGACTGAATTAAACTTCAGCAGCAACTAGACTCATGCGTTTCCTCAACTTACCAAAAACAGTACTCACACTGATTTTAGGATATATTCTAATCCTTCAACTTGGAAACACTCTTCTAGCCCAATCTTCCAATATGGTTTTTGAAAGAATATCCGGTAAAAAATCCGGAGTTACTTTCAAAAACCAACTTAAAGAGGACACAAACAATAATATTTTACGCTATGAGTATTTTTATAATGGTGGTGGAGTAGCCGTCGGAGACTTAGACAATGACGGACTGGAAGATATTTTTTTCACCGGCAATATGGTGGCCAACAAGGTGTATAAAAACCTTGGAAACTTCAAATTCGAAGACAAAACCAAATCTTCAGGACTTTCCGGAAAAACCTCCTGGACTACGGGAGTGACTATGGCAGATGTGAATGGGGATGGACTCCTTGACATCTATGTGAGCTACTCAGGAAAAGGAGATGCTGACAGCCGCCGAAATGAACTTTGGATTAATAAGGGGTCATTCAGATTTCAAAATGAGGCAGAAGCATACGGTCTGGATGATGCAGGAAATAGCACCCAAGCATTATTTTTTGATTTTGACAGAGATGGCGATCTCGATATGTATCTGCTTAATCACCATATTCAGTCAATCCATGAAATGGAATTTTCTGAGGTGAAATCAATCCGACACCCCACGGCAGGAGACAAACTATTCAGAAATGACGGAGGGAAATTCATAGACATATCGGAAGAAGCCGGGATCAAAGGTTCTGCCCTCGGCTTTGGTCTTTCTGTAATTTCCTCAGACGTAAACCAAGACGGCTGGCCGGACTTGCTAGTCACCAATGACTACATTGAGCCTGATTACCTGTATATCAACAATGGAGATGGCACATTCACCGACCAGCTGACCGAACATTTTCAGCATATATCCCACTTTTCCATGGGCGCGGATATCGCTGATATCAACAATGACGGCAAGCCGGACATCTACACCCTCGATATGCTGCCTGAAGACAATGCAAGGCAAAAGTTGCTCTATGGACCTGAGAACTACGAGCAATATGCTCTAATGATCCAAGAGGGATTTTACCATCAAAACATGAGAAATATGCTTCAGGTGAATCTGGGAGATGGATTCTTCACTGAAGTGGGACAGATGGCCGGTATTTCGAACACAGACTGGAGTTGGTCCGCTCTGTTTTTTGATGCAAATAATGATGGGCAAAAAGACTTGTTTGTCACCAATGGCTATTTTCGGGATTACACCAATCGGGATTTTTTGAAGTACAAGGGTGATTACTATTTCAAACAGGCGATAGCAGCGGAAAAAGCCGACACATTGCATCTGGTCACCGGCATGAGTTCAACACCAATTCATAATTATATTTTTGAAAACAACGGGAATCTGAAATTCTCGAATCGCTCCAAGGAATGGGGATTTACTGAAAAGAACTTTTCAAGTGGAGTCGCTTATGCTGATCTGGACAATGACGGCGATCTGGATTTGGTCATAAATAACCTGAACGATGTAGCGGGAATTTATGAAAACAAACTAAATCCAACCAATTACCTTCAAATTCAACTCTATCAAGAGGATCAGAACAAATTTGCGATAGGAGCTAAAGTGGAAATCTATGATGGACAGACACGGCAATTTGCAGAAATTCAACCCGTACGTGGCTTTCAATCTTCAGTGAGTACGAGATTACATTTTGGGTTAGGTGACCACCGTGAGACTGTATCGGTAGAAATCGTCTGGCCGGATGGAAGTTTTCAGTTTTTGGAAAATGTAAAAACAAACCAGCTCCTGAAAATCACAAAGGAAAACACACATCAGAAAGAAAAATCTCCCAATCCCTCCCCTATCTTCTCACTATCTGCAAACTCACCAAACTTCATATCCCAACCGGCAGGGTTCAATGATCTAAAACGTCAGCCCTTAATGATTAACATGCCTAGCTACATCAGCCCAATTCTGGCTCAGGGCGATCTCAACGGAGATGGGAATCCCGAGATTTTTATCGGCGGTACCAAGGGACAGCCGGCAAAGATTTTTACACTAAAGAACGAGGAATGGATTCCCTATCCAGGCTTTCGCCCGTCCGGAGAATTTACTGATGCGGTGGCTATTTTTGAAGATTTCAATGGAGATGGTGCTCAGGATTTGTTTGTGGGAAGCGGCGGCTATCATGACTATTTGAGTTCGGATGAAAGTATTCAGGATAGATTGTACCTAAATGATGGAGCCGGCCAACTTACCCGCGCAGCCAATTTCCCGGACTACACCTTCAGCACAGGTGGCGCAGTTGCTGTAGATGCAAATGGAGACGGAGTATTGGATCTCTTCATAGGTGCCCGACTTATCCCAGGCAAGTACCCGCTTATTCCTCAAAGCAAACTACTGATCAATGACGGTGCAGGTAATTTCTCTGACCAGTCCGCTGCCTATCTTCCCAAATCAGGGAATCTAGGTCTTGTCACCGGAGTAGAAAAAATGGATCTGAATGGAGACGGACTCGATGATCTGGTTATTGTGGGTGAATTCATGCCAATAACCTTCTTGTTAAACCAAAGCGGAAAATCATTTGAGGATCAAACTTCAGCCTATCTTGACAAAACACTCTCAGGATGGTGGGGAAGTATACATTCGGCTGACATGGATGGAGATGGGGATCTCGATTTGATCATAGGAAACTACGGGCTGAACACACAGTTCGAAGCAAATGAAAATAAACTCATCAAACTCTACGCCGCTGACTTTGACAAAAACGGATCGATTGACCCCATCTACGAATGCTATGTGGGAGACCAGGCGTTTCCTTATGCAAGTAGGGATGAACTTTTGGATCAGATGGCGAGTATGCGAAGCAAATTCACGGATTACGCCTCTTACTCCAGAGCAAAAATAGAGGATTTATTCACAGCGCAGCAGCTGGAAGAAGCCCAAGTTTTGGTAGCAAATTCTCTGGAAAGCATGTATCTGGAAAACACAGGATCAGGCTTTAAAGCGAGTCCACTCCCACGTGAAGCCCAGGCTTTTCCCATCTATGCAATCCAATCGTTGGATGTGAATCAGGATGGGAATATGGACCTAATCCTTGGTGGAAATCAGACCTTCACAAGAATCAGAATCGGGGTAATAGATGCCGGACTTGGATTGGTAATGCTGGGTGATGGCAAGGGAAATTTTCACCCACTTTCTCCTTCAGAATCGGGAATAGGGATCAAAGGAGACATTAAGTCGATTTTGCACCTTCAGTCTTCAGGTGAATCAAGCCTTCTTTTCGGTATTCATAATCAGCCAATTCAGCGATACAATATCCCATGAACAGATTTCTTCTAAGTATACTATTTTCTACTATTCTGATTGGCACGCAGCCAAAAGCTGCTACCAAAGAAGTCAATTGGCCCAAACTATATACTGAGGAGTTATTTCATATTACGGAAGTAATGGTAACCGATGTGGCACCTCCTCCTGTGGCTGCCCGGATTTACGCCTATTCTTCATTAGCCTCATACCTCGTTCTAAAAGAATCTGGCGGAAAGTTTCTGCATCAAAATCTGTTGCTATCAACCTATCTTGCCAATCAAAATTTTGAGCAGTCAAAGTTACTCTCCTCTCCTGAATTTGCAGCAATCTATGCTATGCTGAAGGTAGGAGAAGCGATTATGCCTTCCGGATATTTATTAAAAGAAAAGCAACAAACATGGATTGAGAAAGCCTTGAAAAGCAAGATCATTTCCAAAAAAGAGCTCGAAGACCATATAATCTACGCAAGTAAAATAGCTTCTCAGGTGATGGATATTGCCAAAAAGGATGGCTATCTACAGCTTTCTACACTCATAAGATATACTCCTCAAAAGGGAGAGGGATTTTGGTATCCTACCCCCCCTGCCTACATCTCCGCGGTAGAGCCTGAATGGAAAACCATCAAACCATTTTTTATCCAAAATCTGGAAGAATACAAACCTGCTCCTATGGCTCCTTTTGATATGAGCGAAGGCAGCTCATTTCATAAGCAATTGATGGAGGTATACACCACTACGAAAGAGTTGGATGAGGAAAGAAAATTGATTGCCAATTTCTGGGATTGCAACCCCTTCAAAGTAGAATTCTCCGGGCATATGGCAATTGGGGTAAAAAAAATATCCCCTGGCGGACACTGGATGGGCATTACAGGAATTGCAGCTCAAAAAGCAGAACTTTCATTTGCTGAAACAGCGTACGTGCACACACTTGTGGCCCTGACACTTCACGATGCTTTTATCTCTTGCTGGAAAACAAAATACGAAACCGATAGAATCAGACCTGAAACTGCCATCAATCAGAAGATAGACCAACGCTGGAAACCGCTTTTGCAAACTCCTCCATTTCCTGAGTACACCTCAGGGCACTCCGTGATCAGTAGGGCTTCAGCAGTTGTTTTGACTGGCTATTTTGGGGATAATTTCGATTTTATAGATAATTCAGAAGTCTACTTTGGGCTACCGGAAAGACCTTTCAACTCCTTTTTGCTTGCCTCCGAGGAAGCTGCTATCTCCCGTCTTTATGGAGGAATTCACTTTAGGGATGCAATAGAAGAAGGTATTATACAAGGAGAGAAAATCGGGGATATGGTGTGGGGGAAGGTAGGAAGGACAGGAAAATGATAAATCTATATGATTGTCCGCAATCCTGTCACTGGCCATATTTCCCTTGTTTTACTGGACGGAAAACCGAAGACGGATGACCCGCCACAGCGGGCTGGCCGAAGTGACCTCAATGTCCCGATGACTATCGGGATTACCAAAGCTTATGTCGCTTTTGCTTCCTTACTGGTAGAAAAGCGGATAATCATATAAATCTATATCATCGCTATGTTTGTCTATGTGTCTATGCGGTTAAAATAAAAAAAGAAGTTAAGGGTTAAAGATTCTAAGTTGTGTATTGATAATGACACTGGACCTTTGTGGTTTTTGTGGTGGCTAAAAACAACTATTCAACTATAACTAACATACATCACTTTCCACAAAAGGCAAACAAGCTCCAATCAATGCAGCACGCTCTCCCAAGACAGAAATATTAATGGGAACTGGATAGCCCATAGTTTCCAAGTAGGCTCCGGTCGTAGGCAAATAATGCGCTCCTGCCAAACTGATTTTGCCGCCAAGGACTACTCCTTCAGCATGCAACCGGATCAAATAAGGAAACAAAAATTCTCCAAGAGCTCTGCCGAATGTCTCAAATATTTTGATCGAAACTCCCGAATCAACATCAGAAGAAAGTAGGTCCTTTGCTCCCGAAATCTCTACTCCAAATTGTTCCAGTGCATATTTTTTAAACCAGGCTGTTCCCAGGTAATCCTCGGCAATTCCGTCCCTGAACGGTGCTGTCCAGAGCTTTGCATCCTTCACTACCTCATGAACTTTGATAGCTGATCCCAAACCTGTACCTAAGGTGATCCCTACCGAGTTTTGAAAATCCTTTCCCGCTCCGGCATAGCTTTCCCCAACCAGAAAAGCCTCTGCGTCGTTGGTGAATGCCAAATGTGAGGACGGTAAGCCTAAACTTTCTGCCAATAAATCCTTAACAGAAAGCTGAAAAAGGGAAGCCATTTTCCCCTGATCCTTAATCAGAGAAATTCCATTCTCATAGTCATAGGGACCAGGCATGGCTATTCCCACTTTATAGGCGGTAGATTCACCTGCCGCTTTTTTTATAACCTCCGCCCAAGCTGAAATAATACTTTCCTTGTCTCCGAAAGTATCTACATCGGCTTCCTGAAAGCTATCAAAAGAAGCTATTCGACCCTCAAGTTTCACTTTTGCCGCAGAGATATGTGAACCTCCAATATCTACTCCAATGAGTTCCATAGTTAGTCTCTTAAGCTTAATGAAAAAGGCTTGTCACTTGCTGATATTCCTCTAGACTTGTTTGGTTCAGTATCCATTTCAAAATTCAGCTTCGCTCCTTTTTTAAGCTCAAAATAGTTTAGGTAGGTTTTATCGTATGATTTCCCATCCCAAGTCATAGACTTAATATATCTGTGATCCGGAGAATTATTGGGAGCCGAGATTTCAATTGCATTGTCGTTTGCGAGATGGATTTTAGCTTCCTTGAACAAAGGAGCTCCCAGAACATACTCATCGGCACCCGGAGTGACCGGATAAAAACCCAAAGCGGAAAAAACATACCAAGCAGAAGTTTGTCCATTGTCTTCATCTCCGCAATATCCATCAGGTGTAGGACGGTACATCCTATCCATCGTCTCCCTCACCCAGTGTTGCGCTTTCCAAGGCTGAAGTGCATGATTGTACAAGTAAATCATATGTTGGATAGGTTGATTTCCATGAGCATATTGGCCCATTTGAGCCACTTGCATTTCTCTGATTTCGTGGATCACAAAGCCATAGTAGCTTTCCTCAAAGGTAGGCGCACTTGTAAAGATCCCATCCAGTTTATCTACAAAAGCCTTTTCTCCTCCCATCAGATCAACCAAGCCCTGTATATCCTGAAATACCGACCAAGTATAATGCATGGAATTCCCCTCGGTGAAAGCGTCCCCCCATTTGAGTGGATTAAAAGGTGACTGGAACGAACCATCCTCATTTTTGCCACGCATCCAGCCAGACTCTTTGTCAAACAACTTCTTGTAATTCATGGCTCTTGACTTATACAAATCAATTTCTGACTGTGGCTTATTCAGTTTTTTGGCCAATTGATAAATGGTAAAATCATCGTAAGAATACTCCAACGTGCGGGCAGCATTCTCATTGATCTTCACATCATAAGGCACATAGCCCAACTTATTGTAATATTCTACTCCTGCTCTTCCCACGGCTGTCAAAGGTCCCTCATTGTTTGCCCCATGAATCAGTGCTTCATAAAGTGTCTCTATATCGTAATCGTATTCTTCTCCAATTTTTAAGTAGGCATCAGCGACGACTGAAGCTGAATTGTTTCCCACCATCACGTTTCTTAATCCTGGACTTCCCCACTCCGGAAGCCAGCCCCCTTCCTTATAGGCATTTGCCAAGCCTGCTTGGATTTCTGCATTTATATCCGGGTAAACCAGATTTAACAAAGGAAATAAGGCTCTAAATGTATCCCAAAACCCTGTATCAGTGTACATGTATCCGCTTTCCACTTTCCCATTATATGGACTGTAATGAACCACTTCCCCGTCTGCATTGATCTCATAGAATTTCCTTGGGAATAGTAGGGAACGGTACAAACTGGTGTAGAACATTTCGAGCTGGGCGATCGAACCTCCGCCAACTTCTATCTTACCCAACTGCTCATTCCAGGCATCTCTACCTTTGCTGCGGAGAGTTTCAAAATCGCCGGACCCTAATTCCTCCAAATTCAGAAGCGCCTGCTCAGGGCTTACAAAAGAAGAAGCTACTTTCACCTTTACTTGAAAAGCAGCTGATTTCTTTCCAAAACCAATCAATGCCCCTACGTGATTTGCATTTACCGTCAACTTTCCGCTTACCAGTGAGTCTGCTACAGTTTGGGCTAAGGTAAAATTCTCATCAAACTCCAAGACAAAGTAATTCTTGAAATTGTCCGGAACACCACCGGAATTCTTGGTAGAGTAACCTGTTATTCTTTTGTTTTCAGGATCAATAGTGACTTCGGATCCATTATCGAAAGCATCCAAAATCAATGAAGCCTCTTCTCCCGCCGGATAAGTTATTCTAAAAAGCGCAGCTCTCTCCGTCGGTGTGAGTTCCAGGTTGATGTTATGATCTGCCAGATAAACCTGATAGTAATTGGGTTCAGCAGTTTCTGCTTTGTGGGAAAACCAAGATGCTCTTTCATCCTGATCAAAAACCGGTGTACCGGTCATCGGCATGATAGAAAACTGACCGTAATCATTCATCCATGGTGAAGGCTGATGTGTTTGTTTGAATCCGCGGATTTTTTCAGCTCCAAAACTGTACATCCAGCCATCTCCCATCTTTCCGGTCTGTGGGGACCAAAAATTCATCCCCCAAGGCAAAGCTATGGCAGGATACGTATTTCCGTTGGAAAATTCGGGTCTGGAGTCTGTTCCCACCAGTGGTAGGGCATAGTCCACTAATTCCCGTGATTCTGTAGCTGTGATTTTTTGGGCAAAAAGCCCGAATTGGGTGCACAATAAAAGTGCAACAGTGGCAATAATAGGTTTCATCAAAGAGGGTATTAATTCGGGTCAAATTTACAAAGCAATTTTTAGAGTCTGGGGTAGAATTCAATTAGCGGTAATCAATTATACGTAGCTTTTATCTCGGTGACTATTGGAAACTTCCTCTACCCCAGATTCACTCCTAATCGATAGCAAAAATTGTTGAAAGTCTGGATTTACCGAATGCTTAACAATTCGCATCAAGGAGTTAAACCCGGATTTTGTATTAGGTTTTGTTAAGAGACCATTAATTGCAATAAAATCATGCTGTTTGGAGACTGAGGCATAGCAACGCTATGGTGAAGTCGAAAACTGCAACGCAGTGACTGATTTTGAAGCAATTATTGGTCGCAATAGAAATGCTAATGCGGGTTAAACATTTGAAAAATGGGCATAAAAAAATAGAGGCTTTGAATTGAATCAAAGCCTCTATCGGAAAATTACCTATTTACTAACTCAGGTATTAATTTCCACCATCCCACCATACTCTGGTTGCAAATAGATCCCCTCCCATCCTTTCTCTGGCAGCGGTGTAGTTTTCATAATTGGATCCAATTTCATTTTCCCAATACCTCAACCTTCTTGGGATAAAATTACCCTCAAAGGCATTCGGATCTTGAGTTGGAGACAGCTCAGGATAGCCTGTTCTTCTCCAGTTAGACCAGGACTCTATGTGATTCAAATAAGTAGCTGCCCAGTATTCTTCACCGATCAATTTTAACTTATTTTCATCTGAAGCAGAAGCAAACCCACGGCCTGCAATGTATTCTGAAATTATCTCCGGAGTTCTGGAAAAAGACGGATCAAATTCCACCCAAGCATTGATAGCTGCCGCTACTCCATTCGAGAAGTGCTCATTTGCACTGCTGGATATCCAGCCTTTTAGCGCAGCCTCTGCTTTCATTAATTCTACTTCAGCGTATGATTGTAAGTAGTAAGGATCTTCCCAATCAAAATACCTGAGATTTTGCATGGAAAAAATCCTATTCCCTCTTGCACGAAAATCTGCGGTATCTGCAGGAGAGAGTACAGTTCTGATAGTGGTAGAATTATAGCCATTTGGCAACCCTTTTTGAACAGCCGGATCTGTGTTCCATGTAGTGGGATCATCAGGATCACCGGTACCACCGCTTATTATCATTAAACGGGGATCATTATTTTCGACCATCCAATCCAAAAATGTAGCTGATACTTTACAATCCCTTCCATACTTATTGCTATTCCAATAGCCATCATTCAATCCATTTCTATTTATACCTTGAGGCCCTGTTTCGTAATGAATAAATGCTATATCGTCATTAGAGGTAAAAGCACCACTTGAATTTGCTTCCAGAAATACTTCTTCAGCCAAGGTGGGATCCACATTGCTCATACGCATTGCGATACGCATTAATAATGAATTGGAAAATTTCCGCCATTTGTTCAGATCACCAAAGTAAACAAAATCCTGTGCACCAAGCGGAAGGGCAGATTCTGTGAACTTATCCCTAGCAGCACGAAGCTCTTCTACCATTGCACTGTAGATGTCCCTCTGATTGTCATAAGCGGGGAACCAGTTTTCCTCCCCCTGTAACCCTTTACCAGCCTGAAAATAAGGGACATCTCCATAGATATCCGTCATTCTATGTAGATCAAAAACTTTCAATACCGTGGTAGCCGCATTCAAGTTAGCCATAGTAGGGTCATCGGCTGTCTCAGCAATAACCTGCTGAAACAGTCGCATGATTCCGGTATAATGACTTTCCATATATGATCCACTATACGCAGCATTATAGAAGTACTTGTCACCACTGAAATACGATGAAGTTGATCCAATCTGTTGGATCATAGTAGCAGCATAAAGCATGGAAACACGTGTGTTTTCAAATTCAGCCCCGATCCTCAATGTTCCCAGAGAAAATAGGTAAGCCATGTCAATATCTGTAGCTGAATTTTGATCTATGTTCAAATCCAACAATGCATCCTCACTACAGGCTGTAGAAAATAGCATAGCACTTGCCAGTAGGACTGTTCCTAGTGTATTTTTAATTTTCATTATTCAATAATTTTAGTCCGTGAATGGATTAGAAGTTTGCTGAAAGATTAAATCCGAAGCTCCTGTTAGTAGGAAGACCAAAGTATTCCAACCCTTGAGAATTCCCATCGTTTGCATAAGCAGATTCAGGATCTACGTTCGGTACATTTGACCATAACAACGCTAAATTTCTACCAACAAAGGAAAGGGTTAAAGACTGCAGGGGAGTTTTACTGATCACTTTAGCCGGGAAAGTATATCCGAAAGTAAACTCTCTTAACTTGGCAAATGAAGCATCATATACTACATTTTCAGTTATTTGTGCATATCTCTGATAGTATTGATCCAAGAGGTATTCTTCCGGATTAGTTGGGTTCGCCGGTATAATCCATTCCATTGGTTCTCCAGCCAGATTTACACCACTTATCGTTAATCCCCCGTCTCTTCCTACCAATGTATTTTCATGTAAGCCCCTTGAATAAGCTGAACTATTCGTACCGGACATCATATATCCTCCGCTTCGTACATCAATTAAGAAATACATACGAAATCCTTTATAGCTAAATGTATTGCTAAATCCGGCAGAAATCGGATGTCTTCCTTGAGCAATAGTTTCATAACCGTCAGTAGCCACAGGATATCCATTATCATCATACACTTTTTGGCCATTGATCTCAAGCTGCTTAAAGCCCGCAATCATACCTAAAGGCTCTCCTACAATATGTCTTATACTTTCACGCTGAAGTCGGCTGTTGCCCAAGTTGATAAACTCTATAGCCTCTCCTTCTGAATTAGTCCCTAAACTTAAAACCTCAGATACGTTATTCGCAAAATTGAATGAAATATCCCATTTAAAATCTCTTGCGATTGGAGTTATATTTAACAAAAACTCAAAGCCTTTATTTCTAAGCTCACCAATGTTGATTGTAGTTGTATTAAATCCAGATGTGCCAGAAATTCCCGTTGCTAGGATATCATCCTTAGTTGTTCTATTATAATAGGCAACATCAAGTCCTACTCGGTTCTCAAAAAACCTTAGGTCTGCTCCAATCTCATATTCTGTAGAAGTATATGGCCCAAGATTTGAGTTTGGTATAGATTCGTTTTGAATCTGCCCTAAATTACCTCCCAAGTGACCTGCTCCCACTAAACCGTATGTAAGATTTAAAGCATATGGATTTGGAGCACCGCCCCCTGCTTGTCCCCAAGAACCTCTGACTTTAGCGAAAGTGATCACTTCAGGAAAGGTAAACATATCACTTAGAACTCCACTCAAGCTAAATGAAGGGTAGAATAACGTACTATTTGCCCCAGACAAGGTTGAGAATTGATCTTGGCGGGCAGTAGCATTGAAGAAGAGTACGTTTTTGTAACCAATATTTGCAGCTCCAAAATACGAATTGATCCCATACTCAGAAAAGTCATAGGTAATAGATGGAGCTCTTACATTTCTTACACTGCTAAAGAAAGGGATAACTAAATCATTTCCTCCTCCACGTAAGCTTTCAGACGTTCTTCTCATTCGATTGCCCCCTACAAAAACATCAAAATCGAAATCACCAAACGTTTTATTGAATCCAATAAACAAATCAGCATTATCCTCTCTGATTGTCCGCTCTGTCACATAATAATCTCCCAAAGGCTTATAGGCCGTTCCATAAGGCTCGGAAGAGTGATCTACCCGAGACTGAAAATCAAGCCCTAATCTACCTTGTACATACAACCAATCCGTGATGTCATATTTCAGGGATACATTTCCCAAGATCCTGTTTGTCTCATCTTCCCTATAAAATTGATAAGCAGCCCAATAAGGATTGGTGAGAAAAGTGCTTTGTTGGTATCTTAATTCCGTTCCGTCTTCTTTAGCCCCAAATTTATCTGTAGTGCCTCTCATCAGTTCCAATGGAATATGTCCTGGCTTGGTCAGCATTGCGTAATTTGCATTGCCCGGGGCATCCGATAGTCTTGGTCTGTTTTTCGCTTTTTGATTTGAAAACTGCCCTGTAACGGCAAGAGTGAATTTACCAAGTTTTCCATTGATATTGGCGTTAGCCACCCTACGCTTGAAACCTGCATTTGGCATAATATCCTTATTATCCAAATCCGAAAATGAGAAACGATAATTCCCCATCTCATTGCCTCCATCAAAAGCAATAGAATTATTAAAAGTATAAGCAGTTTTGTAGAAATCAGACAAGCCTTCGCCCGTAAAGGAATAGGGGCGGGACACTCCGTCAAATTGAATAACCGAAGAACCATCATATCTAGCCCCCCAACCATTTGTAGCATCTTCTAATGCCTCTTCTGTAGTGTTCGAAACACGTCCATCTCTTCCTGCACCATATTGTCTTTGAAAATCAGTCTGATCCCAAACATTGTCAAACATGACATTAGAACTATATGATACACCAATCCCCTTTCGGGCTGTTCCGCTTTTGGTAGTAATTAAGATTACACCATTTGCGGCTCTTGCTCCATACAGGGCGGCAGCCGCATTACCTTTCAATACAGACATGCTTTCAATATCGTCTGGACTGATGGATGACAGACCGTCCCCAGAATCATTTCCACCCCACATCCCCGCATTGCCGAGGTTGCCTGATTCGATTGGTATTCCGTTAACAACATAGAGAGGCTGGTCATTTCCAGTTAGAGAAGAACCTCCTCGTATTACTACTCGGCTAGATCCTGCCGCTCCGGTTGAAGGGGGTGTTACATTTACTCCCGCTACTTTTCCTGAAAGTGCATTACCAACATTTGCAGTACGAGCTTCTGTAAATCGATCACCTGCTAATTGCGTTACGGAATAACCCAATGCCTTCTTATCTCTCTCCATACCAAATGCTGTAACGACCACTTCACTAAGGTCCGATGCTTCTTCTTCCAGTGATACAAGTAATTCTGTTTGGTTTCCAACAGTGAATTCTTGATCAGAAAAACCTATAAACGAGAACACCAACACCGTGTTTTCATTAACAGAGATAGAATATTCCCCATCCGCATTTGTTGTGGTTCCAGACTTTGTGCTTTTGTCCACAATGGTTACACCAGGTAAGGGGAGACCATCTGATGCAGCGGTCACCACTCCTTTCAATATTCGCTGCTGAGCCTGCGTCGAGACTGAAAGTCCCAACACCATAACCAGAGCAAAAGCAATAGATAAAACTTTTTTCATAGTAGGTGATTGATTGTTAGAAATAGATAAATGGTTATTCTGGCATAGGCTTTTTAGCCTCCTTTAGTAAAATTCTGCAAAACGCAGATTTATCAAAACTAATAATCAGGACCTCGGGCAATCTCCCAGCTTATCAGCTTTACTTTACTAGTAGTTCCATTTTTATTTTTGGGTCCAGTAAAGCTAAATATTTCATAAAATATTCAAAAAGAATTCATCAATATTTTAATATAAATCCAAATACATTTTCTATTTTTTTCAAAAAAGCGCACTAGACAAAATATTATTTTTCATAAATAGGGAATTTTTTACAACTACTAACCTGATTATTAGCCACAAAAGAACCAGGATAAAAAAATGCCTCTCAAATCAATGAGAGGCTTTCACCTAATCTATGTGTGTTAACAAACTATTAATTCACATCCCAGAAAATAGAATTTGTCAACTTATCCCTTCACTTTTATATGCATTAAACAATGGGCATAAAAAAGATAGAGGCTTTGAATTGAATCAAAACCTCTATCGGAATTCTACTTGTAACTATTTATAGGAATTAATTACCTGCGTCCCACCATACTCTGTTGATCCAGGTATCTCCACCCATATTGGAAATTGCATTAGCCAATCCTTGAGGATTGGTAGTGCTTTCCGAAGCAGGATAAAGCTGTCTTCTTGGAATTTGTCCCGATGAGAAATTGCCTGAATAATTCACTGGAGTCAACTCAGGATAACCTGATCTCTTCCAGTTGTTCCAAGATTCCACAAAGTTTGCAAAGATACCGGTGGTGGCCCAAATCTGCTCATTGATCATTTTCAACGAAGCGGCAGGACTACTGATATCCAAAGGATTGTCTGCAATAAAAGCAGTAGCTGCAGAAGCAGAGACAGTTGCTCCACGGAATTTCCCTATGGTAGCCAATGCACCTTCTAAACCTGCAGAATAATATGCAGATGCAGAACCCGGTACTGTAAATCCTCTAGCGGCTGCATCAGCCAGGAGGAACTGAATCTCGGCATAAGTCAAAATAAATACAGGGGCATCACGATCTCTGTAGATTGCAGTGGGTCTGGAGTACTTTCCTATCGGAGCAGGCACGTCATCTTCCACGCTAGGATTTGCAGGACTAGCTCCTGGATAGTTAGGTTCTTTTGTCACGTCTGTATTACCACCCCTAAGGTCGTACCCATTAGGTAAACCTATTTGAACACTTGGATCATTATTACCGGCAGCTGTACCTCTATTGGCAGCCAAACCTGCAGCTGGTACTTCTGCGATTATACGTAGCCGAGGATCATTGTTTGCTTTAAGAAAATCTATCAGCTTTTTTGACCAACGTACTTCATATACATCATCAACGACGTTTAACGCATTTGCACTGGAATTGGGATATCCATTTGTGTCGTCAGACACCAATATAGCTTCATCATCTATTGAAGCAAAAACACCACCTGAGATTGCTTTCTGAACATAAGATTGAGCTGTAGACGGATCCACTTCTACCAATCTCATTGCCATACGCAACATGATGGAATATCCCAGTTTTCTCCATTTTGTCAAATCTCCCCCATAGAGTACATCATTCTTTATTTCATCACCGGAATCATTTATTGAACTGAGTGCGCCCTCAAGATCCGAAAGCATTGCCAAATACGCTTCTGACTGAGAATCATATCTAGGCTGAGTGATCCCTGCTTCCGCCTGTAGTGCTTCAGAATACGGAATATCCCCATAGATATCAGATACGAATGAAAGCGTAAGAACCTTCCAAATTTCACCTACAGCAACCAAGTTGCCATACCCTTTTCTCTCTGCCAACCCCTGCATTTGATATACTCTTGAGGCTGCAGAATAGCCATCATTCCACACACTTTGAATATAACTGTTCGTACTGCCTGAGATTACATATTTATCTGCGTTGGAATAGTAGTTGGCTCCTCCGGTAGAGGTGGAAGCCATCACCTGCACCCACATGCTTTGAAACAAAATTGCACCGGTATATCCTGTCATCATGTTTCCGTAGTTATAAGAAACAGTAGGGAGTATCAGGTTGGGGTCAAATCCGTCCTCATTGGCTCGGTTAGGATCAGTATTGATATCTGCAAAATCCCCATCACAACTGGACACAGCCAATAAAACCCCTGTAAGAAATAAGCTTATATATTTTTTCATATTAGTTCAATTTGAAATTAAGGTTAAACCCAAAAGATCTAGCGCTTGGAAGATTGCCACCTTCAATTCCGGTATAGTTGATATTGGAGCCAAAGTTTGCTTCAGGATCAATATTCTTGGCCTTACGCATCAAAAACCCTAAATTTCTACCTACTAGAGAAACACTAAGCCCTTTCAATACGGGAGTGTTTCCAAACCATTTGTCAGGAAAGGAATAGCCCAGAGTCAACTGTCTCAACTTGATAAAATCGCCATCAACAACACTAGTCCTTGTAATATTTTGAGCTAAAGCCTCATAGTATTCTCTAGCCGGTGCAGTTACTCCTCCATTGGTCACCCCCTCTTCCCTACCTTCAAGGGTTATTTGGTTTAGCCCCCTGAAAATCGAATAGTATTCGGTAGCCGAAAGCACTTTGTTACCATAGTTGTAATCAATTAAGAATGAGAACATAATTCCTTTGTAATTGAACTCGTTATTCCAACCGCCATATAATGTAGGCAGTACCGTTCCCATATTAATCAATTCACCCTGAACAGGCAGGCCTCCCTCGTCTACTTGAATAGAGCCATCAGCGTTGTAGGCATAATCAAATGCTCTGATCTGAGGACCAGCTTCACCCACCACATAAGCAGTCACAGCATTTCCTAATGTGGCTCTGTTTTGTCCTAAGGGTACCGGATTATTGTTGTTATCAGTGCTTAACACTTCATTTTTAACTTTTGACAAGTTAAATGACGATTTCCAAGTAAAGTTGGCAGTTTGAACCGGCGTACCTGTCACCAAAACTTCCAATCCCTTATTGCTGGTAGATCCCGTCGCAACAACTGCGCTGTTGAAACCCGACGCAATACTGTAACTGGCATTCATAATTTCATTATGCGTTTCTTTTTCATAGTAGGCAATATCAAATCCCAATCTATTATTGAAGAAACTTAGGTCTACTCCCAATTCTATTTCACTGGTGGTAAATGGTTTCAAGTTCAAATTCGGAAGAGCTGTAGGTGCTGAACCTGCAGGAACTCCATTATAAGCATTGGCAGAATTGTAATAGAACCTATCTATGTAAGCATCAAAAGGCTCCCCACTGGTGACGGCATAAGATGCTCTAAACTTACCAAAATCTAATGCAGAGCTATTCAGCAATTCACTAAAAACAAATGCTGCTGCTACTGAAGGCGAGAAGATATTATTATCAGTAAGAGGCAATGTGCTATATACATCATATCTGCCCGTAGTAGTCAACGTCAATATATTGTCGTATCCAATACCAACAGAATAAAATCCGGAATGAACCTCACGCTCATTGTATTCATATGTTCTGGAGAATGTTTCCAGATTGAATGGAGAATATAAGTAAGGAAGAACAAAGCGGCTACCGCCTACTCCAACGGATTCGTACTTATTATTTCTCATATTTCCACCAACAAGAAGATCCAAATTTAATTTATCTGTTAAGTCAAATTTACCTCCCAAAATACCGTCAATATTTGTTTCGGATCTTTGGGATTGACCACGCCCACTTAGATTGCCTCTCAGTCTATCCGTATAAGCCAAACCATATGGCTCCACACTAAAGAAATCATCATTGGAAGCATCATTTCCAACTCTTATCATAGCGTAAATATTCTTTGTGAAGTCGTATTTGGTAGATATTGCGGAAATAATACGTTTTCTACCCACATCATTAACCCCTTGGTTAACAACAAAATAAGGATTAGTCACATAAGTATCGTCGCTAAAAACCGTTTCAGCCCCAGTCTCAGCATTATAGCCGGGAGCAAAGATACTTTGGCTAATGTTTGGAGCCAGAAGCAAGAAGTTATTTGGATTTTGAGGCCCATCGCTTAGGCGGGGAATGTTTTTGGATTTTTGATCAATGTAATTGATCATTGCAGTCACACTCAGTTTATCTGTAATATTCTGCTCCACGTTTAAGTTGATCGTCAATCGATCTACTCCACTGTTCGGCACGATGGATTTCGCATCTAGATTGGAAACAGACATTCTGAATGAGCCATCTTCACCCAGTCCTTTAGATACAGAAACGGTGTTGGTGAAATTAGATCCCATTCTGTAAAAATCAATGTACCTATCGTTTGAAGGGGAGTAAGGATATTGGTTTCCATCAAATCCAATAACCGGAGTTCCGTCCATTCGGCCACCCCAAGCTAATCTACCGGTAGATTGGGCATCCGTAGCAGTAGTTGGTCTCACACCGCCAATTCCCTGACCATACACATTTTGAAAATCAGTAAAATCCGCCGCAACATCAGCCATATAGTTCATTGTATAGTTCAAAGACCAATCTCCACCTTTAGCCCCTTTTTTAGTGGTAATCAAGATCACCCCATTGGAAGCTCTGGTACCGTAAAGCGCTGATGCTGCCTGGCCTTTCAACACGGTCATAGATTCAATATCATCCGGGCTTAAGTTCCCGATACCGTCACCGCTATCACCTCCACCCCACTCTCCGGCAGAACCTCTCTGGGTATTGTCCATAGGAATACCGTTGATCACATATAAGGGAGATCCTGTACCGCTGATACTTGGAAGACCTCTCAAGGTAATCTTGGAAGTTCCTCCCGGGCCACTGTTGGTTCCTTTTACTACCAGACCGGCAACACGTCCTGCCAACGAGTTCGCGACATTAGTCTCACGGGCAGTAGTAAGAGACTCACTCCCCACTTCAGTCAATGCATAACCCAAAGTCGCTTTATCTTTACTGATACCTAAGGCAGTAACTACCACCTCTGATAATTCGCTGGCATCTTCATCCAACAACACGTTCAGTTCAGACTGGTTGCCTACAGGAATCTCCTTGGAAGCGTAGCCTATAAACGAAAAAACCAATACAGAATTGGTACCAACAGAGATCGAGTACTCACCATCTATATTGGTGGTGGTACCTGTCTTTGTGCTCTTATCCAGAATAGTGACCCCCGGCATCGGCAAGCCATCCGGTGCAGCAGTCACCACCCCCTTTAATATCCGACTCTGACCATTTGCCAAGTGCACAGCACATAGCATACAACCCAGAGCAAAAGCAATTGCTAAAACTTTTTTCATAGTAGGTGATTGATTGTTAGAAATAGATAAATGGTTATTTGGGCATAGGCTTTTTAGCCTCCTTTAGTAAATCCTGCGGAAATGCAGATTTGCGAAAACTAATAATCAGGAGCTTGGGTAATCTCCAAGCTTATTAGTTTTGCTTTACTAGTAGCTCCATTTTTATTTTTGGGTCCGGTAAAGCTAATTATTTCACAAAATATTCAAAAAGAATTCATTAATATTTTACTGTAAATCCAAATACATTTTCTAATTTTTTCAAAAAAGCACGATAGACAAAATATTATTTTCCCAAACAGGTAGTTTTTTACAACTACTTACCTGATTATTAGCCACAAAAAAACCAAGATAAAAAAAGCCTCTCAAATCAATGAGAGGCTTTTACCTAATCTATGTGTTAACAAACTATTACTTCACATCCCAGAAAATAGAATTTGTCAACTTATCCTGTGGCTGTACCACTAAGTAATTCTCCATATTATAAGTCTGTTCAGATCCCGGATACATCCATCTGGAAGGCGGAAGGCTCTGCTGGTTGGAATTATCTACCCAGAAATTCAAATCTAACTTGCCAAGTCTTCTGATCTCGCTCCAACTCTCGTTAGACTGAATTACATTAAAGTGTAACCACTTTTGCTCTGCAATCAGCTTAAGTTTCGCATCCAATCCCGAAGCTGAATCCCACGAAACATCCTCCATAGCTAAGTAAGCACTAACAGACTCATTAGTAGGCTCTTCGACTGCAGGAGATTCAGCATTGTTAGAAAGACCTCTCAAATACTGGTAGAAACCAATAGATTGCTTTATAGACTCCTCATAATGAGATTTAGCCAAGGCATCTTGACCTTCCTTCAAGTAGTATTCCGCAGCCATCAAGTGAACTTCAGCCGCGGTCATAATCACTCCGGGGAAATACTGATTTCTACTGATAGTAGAGCGATTGTAAATACTTAAGGTCTGGGACAATACGAGTTGGTTTTGTTGAGTAGGATTCAACATTGGATCCAAACCAAGGTAATTCCCACCTGCAGATCCTATGCCAGGCTCAAATACATAGGTAAGTCTTGGATCCTGATTGCTCACCATATGATCCAGAATACGCTTCCCTGCAATATTTCCATCCCAATCTTCAAGTCCACTTTGGAAATTATTAGCAGGCATTAATGTACCCAACGTGTGAATATTGAAAAGAACATTACTGTTATTGTCAATCACAATCGGATAGCTTCCGGGATTGGACAAAATAGAAGCAATTTCAGATTTTGCCCTTGCACTGAATTCGGAAGTTCCGCTGACTCTAGTCAGCATTCTCAACCGTAACGAGTTGATATACTTTAACCACATATCAATATCCCCACGGTTCACCAAGTCTTGAGTTTTAAATTCCGTCCCAGTCGCAGGGGGAATATTTAGGGATCCCATCTCATCCGCAAAGCCCTTCAAATCATCCAGCATCTTTGTATAGATCGTTTCAGCTTTATCATAACTTGGATAGCTATTTTGATAATCCCCCCCATTGATACTCAACATACCTGCCTCGCTCCAAGGTATATCTCCATACAAATCCACTAGCTGCTGGGTATGGTCGTAGAAATAAGTAGCTGCAGCAATCATAAACACTCTCTTATCTGACTTATCCTGATCGGAAAGCTGATTATGAACTTTCTGGATCTCTCTATACTGCGCCAGGAAATCATAGAACACATCCCAACGTTCCTCAACGGCCGCCGATCCCGGCACATATTGGTTCTCTCTATTGACCCATCCTACTGCCTGAGTGTATGGGTTAGCAGTGATTCTTCTTACCACGAAGTAGTCTCTATAACCGGGTAATACATAGAGGCGATTTGAGTGGATCATTCCGGAAAACTGCTTCCCTATTGTAGTTTCGGCTAGCTTGGAAGGATCTGTGTAATCATCCTCAAAATCCTGTACTGCACAGCTTGCTAATCCACTGGCCAGTAATGCATATATCAATAATTTCTTGATTTTCATATTCATTATAATTTATTCTTAAACCAAAAATTAGAATCTAGCTCTTAACATGACACCCATTGTTCTTGTAGCAGGATTGGTACCCGCACTAGTCAATGACTGTTCCCATCTAGATCCTCCGGTCAGTACTTCCGGATCTAGGTCCTTAATATTCCTATAGAGGAAAAATAAGTTTCGCCCATACACAGAGATATTCACATTAGAAGCTCCTATTTTTGATGTGATGTGATCCGGTAATGTATAGCCCAGAGACAGCTCTCTCATTTTGATGTAATGATTGTCCTTGATATACAATTCATACCTAGCCTGACTATACTGAGGACCACCCCAGTTGTAAGTATTCCAGTAGTAGAAAGCTTGGGAAACCACATTGCTATTAGAAGAGCCGTCAGCCGTGACACCGTCCATCAACATCCCGTCATGATATACAGTCTCTCCGTTGGGGCCTTGGGCAGTGCTATGAGGCACTCCTATTCCTTGCCCATTCTCATTTCGGTAATATGCCAAACCTCCACTCGCTTCATCCATGTAGTTCAGACTTTCTTCTGTCAGACCGCGGCTGATCATCCAGTTGATTCCCGTAGGCATTACACTACCTCCGATCTGGAAATCCATCACTGCTGACAAAGTGAAGTTTTTGTAGCTGAAATCATTTATGATACCTCCTACTGCATCAGGCATTGCATTTCCTACTTGTTTCCAGTTCTGGTCATCGATCTTATACAAGCCGTTTGGCTGAACGATTTTGTTTCCATTGTCATCGGTAGCTATAGGACGCGCATAGAAATCCCCCATAGGTCTTCCCACTACAGACCTAAGCTGTGCTGCATTTCCATCGTAATCAGCATGCAGTAATTCAGTTGCGTTATTTGCCAACTTCTCCACCTTATTCATGTTCCTGGCCACATTAATCGTAGCACTCCAATTGAAAGCCGGTGTTGCCACTAGGGTACCGTTCAAACTAAGTTCAACTCCACTATTTCTCAGCGTACCAATATTCGTAAGTACAGATTTTGCTCCTGCAGAGGAAGGTAAAGTCAGCGAAAGAATCTGATCCCTAATCTGTGCATTGTAATAAGAAATATCCAAGCCAAATCTGTTATTGAAGAATCTAGTATCCAAACCAAACTCAAATTCATGCTTTTGCTCGGGTTTGATTCCATCATTTCCAAATTCCGAAGGCATAAACGTATAAAGCACATTCGATCCACCCGGCTGCTGCTCACCAAGAGGTCTTTGTGTATAGGCAATATTTGCCTCATAAATATCGGGGTAGTTACCAACTATACCCCAAGAACCTCTCAACTTGGAAAAAGTGATAAATTCAGGTAGCTGAAACGCTTCCGAAAGCGCTAAAGCTGTATTGACGGATGGGTAAACAAAAGCATTGTTATTAGGATTCATCGTGGAAATTCTGTCTCTGCGAAAAGTACCTTCTACAAACCAAATGTTTTTATAATCAAAATTCACTGTACCCATAAGTGCATCAATAGTCCTGTACTCACGGCTATTAGAAGCCGTTGGAATGTCGGCAGAAGCAACTAGATCAAAACGGTTTTCAATGTTTAAATTCCCATTAGTATGCGCTCCGATTGTTCGGATGCTTTCCTTTCTGGCAGTATAGCCAACCATAGCACCAATAGTAATGTCCTCTGTGATCGCCTTCCTATAATTAAGCATCACATCACCATATAGAATATTGAACAATTCTGTGCTCATACTGAAAGAGCCTGATGGGCCAAATGCCAACGGTCTCTCAGTGGCGTTCTTATCTTCCGAATACCGGTTAGTGAAATCCGTGGACACACGTGCTCTCAAATTCAAATCATCAGTAATCTGAAATGTATTGGTCAAACTTCCGATTACCCGATTACTAAGCTCTGAAGATTGATTTCTGTTTACTCTCCATGCGTAATCGGCAATATCTGCCCTGAAACCATTTCCGGAAATATTCTCATCCGGTGTCAAACTCTGACCCGTACCGGTCACAAATCGGTATCCTCTGCTTGTCTGGTATTTATCCAAATACCATGCACCATTGTCAAATCGGGTCATCATGCCTGAGAAATTGTTAATCATACGATCAACTGAATATGGACGGTTTTCGGTATTCTGATTGATGTAATTAATCATCAAATCAGTCTTAAGCCTTTTGTTAACCTGATAGCTGGAGTTTAGGTTAACAATATTTTTGCTGTTTTTGGAATTCAAGCTCAAGGCCTCATTGTCCTGACGGGTCAGTGAAAGACGGAAGTTAGACTTATCAGTTGCATTGGATATGGCCACATTAATCTGGGAGCTTACCGGATTGTTGAACAATGCTGCATAATTATCTTTCTGAGCTACGTAAGGTCTAGACACACCGTCCCAAGCCAGCATAGGCTGACCGTCAAACTTAGGACCGAAGTTAATAGTAGCATTAGGAACTGTACGAATACCATCCGGGGTATAGTTAAAACCATCCTCAGCCTGCCCTAAATCAGCAATATGAGAATGTATGCCCGGTCCTCTTACATTTTGGTATCTTGGCAAATAGGCAATTTTATCAACAGAAAAATTGCTGTTGAAATCTACCTGCATCCCCTTTTTTCCTGCAACCCCTTTTTTGGTGGTAATCAATACCACTCCATTTACGGCCTCGGAGCCATATAGTGCAGCAGCAGAAGCTCCTTTTAAGATGGAAATATTATCAATATCTGCCGGATTGATATCCAACAATCCATTGCCTCTCAATCGCTGATCCTCCCAATAATTATTATTCGTTACTTCTTCATTTCGGATCGGCACACCATCCAGAACAATCAGAGGCTGGCTTTTACCTCTAATGGAGTTAATACCCCGGATCTGAATATTTACCGCCGAAGTAGCCCCGCCTGCGCCGGTCTGGATTTTTACTCCGGGAGCCTTTCCATATAGTGCAGATGCCACATTTGGATTTCCTACTTTTATAAGTTCGTCCGCCTTGATTACACTAGTGGCGTACCCCAGAGATTTCTGAGTCTTCTCCATACCAAAGGCAGTAACAACAAATTCAGATAATTCACTGGTATCTTCCCCCATACTGATGTTGATTTCGGATTGGTTACCTACCTGAACCTCCTGTGTGGCAAAACCAATAAACGAAAACACCACTACCGAACTTGATTCCACAGAAATGGAATACCTACCATCTATATCCGTGGTGGTACCTGTCTTGGTAGTCTTGTCCAAGACCGTGACTCCGGGAATAGGAAGTCCATCCCCCGTAGAAATCACTACTCCCTGCAAGATTCTCTTCTGAGCCTGTGCTGAAACCGAAAGGCCCAAGACCATGACCAGAGCAAAAGCAATTGATAAAACTTTTTTCATAGCTGGTAATTTGAGGTTAATGATAATAAAATCTTTAGGCCATGATCCATCTTTAGGCCATGATCCATCGTCCGATTTTCGTGATGGATTACCGGTAGAGCTTGTTCCATACTGTTTTGATTTAGGTTTTATATTGGAAATTTTAATGCAAACACTTTAGTAACATTCAAGCATCAATGCACAAAGTATTTAACATTCCCATAAAGCTAGAAAAAACATATTTCTATCAAAACTTATTGAAATATTTTTTTAAAAAAACTTACAATCTTCTCATATTTTTTTTGATAAGTACCTCAAAAAGAAACTCATTTTACTGTTTTTCCATATATTATCCAATATCTTTTGAAGATGTAAAGGTTTTTATGGATAAATTTACCTGAACCAATCGATTCAATATTTTTTTTTTAAAGAATATATTGAGGGTAAAGAACTAAGGACTGCTCTATAACATATAACTAAGACATAGTTATCTTGAATGAATGTTTTGGTTTTATTAACCATGTATTAAAATAAGACACAAAAAAAAGCCGTCCCTTTCGGGACGGCTTGCATTATCACATATAGAAAAACTTATCTAAGAAAAAGCATTTCTCTGTATTTCACTAGTGGCCATGACTCATCGTCAACCAAAAGCTCTAATTTATCTACAGCATAACGGATTTTATCAAAATAGGCTTCTTTGACATCAGTCTGATATCCTTTGGCCATTTTTACGATATCCGTTTCTTTGTTGAGCTTCTTACGTGCTTCTACCATTGCAGTGATATTAGCCTTCAGCGATTCGATATGTTTGGAAACTTCTTTGATCGTCTCTACAGCAGCTGTATGATCCAATCCAAGTCCTTTCAATCCATTGGCATTCTGAATGATCTTGTTCTGGTAAAGAATAGCTGTTGGAATTATATGATTCAATGCCAAATCTCCCATTACACGGCCTTCGATCTGAATTTTCTTCATGAAGTTCTCAAGCATGATTTCATGTCGGGCGTGAACTTCCACACCGTTCATTACATTATGTCTTTCGAAAAGCTCTTTGGTAGCTTTGGCCGCATACACGTCCAATGCCCCTGGCGTAGACTTCAAGTTGGACAAGCCTCTTTTCTCAGCTTCTTTAGCCCACTCTTCAGAGTAGCCATCACCTTCGAATCTTACTTTCTTACTATCCTTGATGTATTTTCTCAATACATTCACGATTGCAATTTTCTTCTCTTTACCCGCAGTCATTTCTTTCTCGATGTCTTTGGCCATTTCTGCCAATACATCCGCAACGATCACGTTCAATACAGTCATCGGACCAGCCACATTAGCCTGAGAACCTACTGCACGGAATTCGAATTTGTTGCCTGTGAAAGCAAAAGGAGAAGTTCTGTTTCTATCCGTATTGTCAAGGATGATTTCAGGAATCTTGGAGATACCCAATTTCATATACATGTTGTCACCCTTCTCGATTTTGATGTTGCCGTTTTTCTCCAGTTCATTCAGAACCTCCGTAAGGGTAGCACCCAAGAATACGGAAATAATTGCCGGAGGAGCTTCGTTTGCGCCAAGACGGTGATCATTGCCGGCAGAAGCAATACTTGCTCTCAGTAGATCTGAATGATCATACACAGCTTTTACAGTTGCCACCAAGAAAGTAAGGAACTGAAGATTTTCTCTTGCAGAATTGCTTGGCTGGAAAAGGTTGACTCCTGTATCAGTAATCAATGACCAGTTGTTATGCTTTCCGCTACCGTTTACATTGGCAAATGGTTTCTCATGAAGAAGTACTTTTAGGTCATGTCTTTCAGCGACTTTCTCCATCACATCCATCAATAATTGGTTGTGATCAGTAGCCTTATTGATTTCTTCAAACAAAGGAGCAACTTCAAATTGTCCCGGAGCAACTTCATTATGTCTCGTCATAACAGGGATACCCAACTTCAATGCTTCATTTTCGAAGTCAACCATGAAGTCTTTTATCCTGGTAGGAATAGATCCAAAATAGTGGTCATCCAATTGCTGGCCTCTGGCAGGGCTATGTCCGAAGACAGTTCTGCCTCCCATTACCAAATCAGGTCTTGCAGCAAAAAGCGCCTTGTCGATCACAAAATATTCCTGCTCTACACCTAGAGAAGGCTGTACTTTTCTTACATTTCTATCAAACAATTGACAAATCGCTACTGCAGCTTCGTTGATAGCTTCAATTGATTTCAACAATGGAGTCTTGTAATCCAACGCCTCGCCGGTGTACGACACAAATATGGTAGGAATACAAAGTGTATTTTCGAAGATGAAGATTGGGGAAGTAGGATCCCATGCCGTGTAACCTCTCGCTTCAAAAGTAGAGCGTATGCCGCCATTCGGGAAAGAAGATGCATCCGGTTCCTGCTGAACAAGTGCGCTTCCCTTAAATTTCTCCAAACCGCCCAAAGCATCGAAAAACGAATCATGCTTCTCGGCAGTAGAGCCTGTAAGAGGCTGGAACCAATGTGTATAATGTGTAACGCCTTTGGACAAAGCCCAAGTTTTTACTGCAGAAGCTACTTCTTCGGCAGTGGAACTATCAATCTTGGTTCCTTTGTCGATAGCTTCCATAACTCTCTTGAAAGCTGAAGGAGCCAAAGACACTTTCATTTGGGCTGTGCCAAAAGTGTTGGTACCAAAGAAGTCCGAGATTTTGTTGGATGGTGCTTTTACAGTTACGCGCTGTCTTGTTTGCACCATTGCTAGGGCCTGTTGTCTGAGTGTTGCCATTTCTACAATATGTGGTTTAAAATTATACTCACAAAAATAGAAAAATATGTATTCGAAAATGCTTTTGACTCCTTTTTGACCTAATTTTTCAAAAAAATTACACTTTTTTCAATAAATCATGGTAAAAAGGCACCGTTTTCGGGAAATTCCATTGAATTCAGATAGAAAATTGGAGAATTGAAAACAAGAGAAGATTAATTACCTTTGCAAACTCATTGTCAGAAGCGTAATTGTGAAAAAAGTAGCCTTTTATACCTTAGGATGTAAGCTAAATTTCTCTGAAACCTCCACTATCAGTCGCCAATTTGAAGAAAAGGGTTACTTAAAAGTCGATTTTCAGGAGAATCCCGATATTTTCATAATCAACACTTGTTCAGTCACCGAAAATGCTGACAAAAAGTGTAAGAAGATCGTAAAAGAGGCGAAAAAAATATCCCCAAATTCCTATGTCACCATAATAGGATGCTACGCTCAATTAAAACCAACCGAAATATCAGAAATAGAAGGTGTTGACGCCGTTCTGGGTGCAGCAGAGAAATTTCGATTGATAGAACTCTTGGATGATTTTGCCAAAGCCCAAGAAACAAAAGTTCTGGCTTCCGAGATTCAAGAAGCAACTGTCTTTAGTAATGCATACTCTATTAATGACCGAACACGAACTTTCCTGAAAGTTCAGGATGGCTGCAATTACGGATGCGCCTTTTGTACCATTCCCCTTGCAAGAGGTAAAAGCCGAAGCAATACCATAGAAAGTGTACTTCAGTCTGCCCGAGAAATCGCTGCAACAGATGTCAAAGAAATTGTATTGACAGGAGTGAATATCGGTGACTTCGGTATAGTGGATGGTAAAAGAAATGAGCGATTTGCTGACTTGGTTTACGCACTGGACGAAGTAGAAGGAATCAATCGGCTGAGAATTTCATCTATCGAGCCCAATTTGCTCACCAATGAGATCATCAGCTTTGCTGCCCAATCAAAGAGATTTGTGCCGCACTTTCATGTTCCTCTACAATCCGGCTCAAATACCATATTGAGGAAAATGGGCAGAAGATATCTTCGTGAGCTGTATGTGGACAGAGTGACAAAGATCAAAACGCTGATGCCGCACGCCTGCATCGGTGTCGATGTGATCGTAGGCTTTCCCGGTGAGACAGATGAGCTCTTCCTGGAAACTTACAATTTCCTGAATGAACTGGATATTTCATACCTACATGTATTTACCTATTCGGAACGGGCAAATACCCGGGCTGCTGAGATGGATGAGGTCGTTCCTATGAAAAAGAGGAATGAGCGCTCCAAAATGCTCCGAATTCTCTCGGAGAAAAAAAGAAGAAAATTCTACACAGAGAACCTTGGAAAAACCTTCACTGTACTATTTGAAGAAGATGTAGAAGATGGTAAAATCCATGGATTCACTGAGAATTACATACGCGTGGCCGCCAAGTACGATCCTATGCTGATCAATGAACTGAAAACTGTCACCCTTGATCAGATCAATGACAAAGGGAACGTAGAAGTGCGGGAACCTGAGATGGTGTACGAGAAGCATTAAGACTATTACGATTATTCGCAATGATGCCAGTAGCTGAATTCTCTTTGCTAACCCAGTAGGATGGCCGTAGATCCCTGCCGGTAGGTCTACGGAATTATCATCAGAATCATTCCTTTTCAGTCCCATCGGGCATTGGCGATACCTATTCAGCACCATAAATGTTCATTGCAAAATAATAAATCTATAAATGGATTGATATTAGCCCATATCGGACATGCCTATGGCATTTTTCCAACCATTTAATTAGTTGATGGCAATTGCCCCATTCAGTCCGAACTGTCCACCTGAGGACCGAGAGGAATATTTGTCTAACAACATAGAAACGGCCTGCCGGCCGAAGCCCTCAAACATGTACTCCTTAAATTCCCGCATTCTTGTCTCTAGACTCTTCTTTCTAGATCCCTATCTCCAGTAAGCAGGCTTGGTTCTTGCCTCTATCTTCTAGACTTCACTATCTTGATACTTATGTCTTGATTCTTGACTCTACCTCTCCTACTTCCCGTCTTTCTTGAGACTGATCTTATAATCGTCCGGTGTGCCCTTCATATTTATATTGACAAATCGCACTCTTTTATCCCCATCTCTATAGACGATTGCATCCTCTTGATCAGGATCGACTTCATTCTTATTTTTCCCTCCAAAAAGGGCCCTAAAGCCTACTTGTGTCACCATAGCTAAAGGAACTCTGATGAAATAGTCCATTTTCAGATCGAGGCTCTGTCTGCCTGAAAGTTCTATATAGCCCAAACTTGAGTTGATATTCATTTTTGGAATAGTGAGTACCCCTCCTTTAAGCTCAAAAGTATTGCTCAAGGTATCAAACCGCACATTTTTTAAATTCCTATCCGAAAAATAACCGGCCATGGCATCCAATGGGGCAAAATTCACCAAACTCCCTTGGTAAACAGTCATATCCATTGTTGCTTCAGACTTATCTATAATCGGAGTCAAATCCGGGTAGACCAAGAATTTACTTGTAATCTTCCCACTCACTTTACCATGTAGATTCTCATTGATCAGGTAATCCTGTCCAAAGTTTTCGAATTTGATCAAAAGCTTGTCCAAATCTAATTTACTCGCATTCATCTCACTGCTAAAGTAGATTTCCTCCGGATTCGAACCATTGAAGTATCCCTTCACTCCAAGTGACCCATCCGCAATCCCAAAACCAAGGGTATCCAGATACAAATAATGAGCTTCGTTAGTCCTTGCCTTTGCGACTATATCCTCCAACCAGAAGGTATGGTAGTTCAGCTTCCTGATATCAGCGGTAAACTCCATTTTAGAAAATGGCAGTTGGAAAACATTGAATGCTTCCTGGTGATTTGTATCCACTTCCATACTTTCAAAACCCAGCAACTCATCCAAATCCATTTCCCGGGATTGTAAATGAAAATAATTCGTCTTTTCAGTTGAATTTGCGACAGAATCTCCGTTACCCAAAAAATATCCAAGTTGAATTGTAAAGTCAGATGCGCCCATCCTTCCCCGAAAATCATACATCGTAAGGTACTCTTCTTCATAATGTATCCTACCCGCAAAATCTTCCAACTTCAATGGATGGATTTTCATTTTCCCATCCAAATCCTCCAAGTAAAGATCAGCTGACTGAAAGTTCCCTTGATAATGTAAATCAACTTTGCCTTTTAGATTCAGATTAGAGATCACCTCATTGCTGTAATCTTCAGGAAGGTAATTGACACCATTGTAACTCAACAGGTCATTGAGTTTGATTTGATTTGACATAAGTTTGAAATCAAAACTACTGTCACCAACTTTTTTGTCCTGAAACCATTTCTTATAATTAAAGACTTTGCCGGTGAAGAGGAAGTCGCTTTCATCAATCTCCCCTTTAAAGTCCTTCACTTCCAAAAACTCATCCCGAATGTAAACATCCGCATGAAAATCATGAAGCAGATGGGGGTAGTTTTTCAACTTTGCATCGAAATCCTCAATAAAAAATTCGCCTTTTGGCAAGTAGTTATATTCATATAATTCTTTCCCATTCGTCTCAAAAGCCAATCTGATCTGAAAATCCGAAATTTCTTCATCGATACCGGTAGTGTCCGAATCAGAAGGAATCAATTCCTTTAAATTTAAAAAAGTGGATTTTGCATTTATTTTCGCCGCTACCGGTAGATTATAGCCATGTAGCAAGGCTGGGAAATCGCTCAATTCACCTGAAAAGGCAAAATCCGATTCACCTATCTGAAAACTCAATGAATCCAATACTACCTTTCCTTTCTTCATATATGCATACCCATTGGCATTTCTTATAGGAAGATCATAATCAGGAATCTGAATACTGAGGTTTTTCAATGTCAGCTCACTTTGAAGGCTTCCTTCCACAGCTGATATAGAGGAAGTTGTAAGTTCCATATCTACCAACTCATCAAAATCCATAGCCAATAGAACTTGGCCTTCTATTCCCTGAAGTCCTTCTATCTCGAAAAAATCACTCAAAAATCCTAAATCCAAATCAGCATTCACGTTGATTTTCACATTGGGGTCTTCAAAGTTTCTAATGATCAATCTCCCCTGAAAAACACCTTCATCTGGCCGGGCATAGAAGTTTTGAAGCTGTATTTCCGAGGTACGGAGATTTCTCTCTTTTCCATTGGTATAAAAGCCTATAAACCTCAATTCATCTACTTTCTTTTGAATTCCTGAATTGAGGAAATAAGCATTGTCAGCCCCGAATTCCACAGAGATTGCCGGACTTTGTCCATTACCCGCTATTCCTCTTACAGATCCGGAAAAATACACTTCCCCTTCATTTTTGTACCTCTTCAGCATTTGAGCCGCATCATTAGGCAAGAATGCCGCAAAAATATTAAAATCAGGTTTTTCACCATTTAGATTCAATTCTAGATCCAATCCCTCGTCCACTACCGTAACCTGACCCGCCAAACCAAGAACTGCATCTTCCACTCTCACCCTGGAAGGTGAGATCAGCAACTTTTGCAACTCTTCGAAATAATCCAGTTCAAGATCCAAATGCACTTTTTTATCAGCGAAAAATGTGTTTTCACCATCTTGATCCAAATCAAAAATCAAATCAGAAACTATATCAATAAAAACATGCCCATCTTTCAAGCTGAAATCCGACAACAACTGATCAATTCGGAATACCAAATCCTGGTTGTTTGAAACATCTGAGTAAGTGATGTCAAATCCCTCTATTTCTATACCTGACAAATCAAAAGCAAATTCAGCCTCCTCTTCATCCACTTCTTCATCATCAGCCTTAATTCCTTTGGCCAATAACAAATTGATATCTCCGTTTTCGAATTTGATGATATCCAAATGACCGCCAGAGATTTTCAGTTTTTTAACTTGATAGTTTCCTTTTATGATATCCCAAACATTGAAACCTATGTAGAAATCCGCTGCTTCATAGATCGGTTTATTTTCTTTGGCTTTGGAATCAAAAAAATTTATCCCCTTTATATCAATGGAGATGTATGGGAAATTTTCAAAAGGAGATATGTACGAATCTTCTATAGTAATCTCGCCTACAAATTCTTTATTTATAGCAGTTAAAACATTATTTATCAACTCCTTCTGATTGCTATAAACGACCCAAACCGACGTGAAAAACACCAGTGTGGGAATTAGTAAAAATAAGAAAATATACAGCCCTCTTTTTCTCTTCATTTGCATTTAGTAAACGCTTTTAACTTCAAAATTAATGTAAATGAGTAAACAATTAATACTGCTTCACAACAAAGGAAATGTAGAAGTGCCAAAACTGCAGATACACAGAAAAAACATCAAACGGAATAAAATTTTCCACCAAGTAATTAAACAACTTTTTATTCAGACCGTTGATATAGTATGTACTCTTTATTCAAACCGGAAGGACGAATTACCAGAAGAATGTATCTGGTAATGTTTATCATATTTTATTTCATCAATATTTTATGCCTGATGTTGATTTGGGATAGTTTCCAAACGCAATCGTGGGCGATTTTCTATGGTGCGGGAGTAGCACTTATCGCATCCATCTGTATTTTGCTGGTCCAAGCGATCAAAAGACTTCACGACATAGGTCTGGATTGGAAATATGCACTTTATTTATTGATCCCTCCACCGATCAATTTCATAGGATTTATCTGGCTGGCCGCACAAAAAGGGCAAGATGGAGAAAACCAATACGGACCAAGTCCCAGAAAAACAGATCTCTTTTAGAATGTCTTGAACTTATGGACTAAAGCGTTGAGAAAACATATTTTTCTCAACGCTTTTCTGTTATTACGGGTAAGTATAGATGGGAAACTCAAAAGTTTCGGGAATAATCCCCATCATTTTTCTAAATTCAAATCAGCTAAAAAAAACAGGTGGAAGATTCACAAAAAATCGCTTTGGTTCGGCAAGAACCTTGGCTTGCTCAATACGAACCGCAAATCCGTAGAAGATTTGATCGTTTTCAGGAAGCTATTCGAGAAATCGATGATTTCTGTGGAAACATTCTCGAATATGCCTCAATCCATAACTATTACGGAATTCATTTTGAACCGTGGAGAAATGGCTGGGTATACAGAGAATGGGCACCTGCCGCCAAACAACTCTATTTCTGTGGTGAGTTCAATGATTGGGACCGAAACTCGCATCCTATGAAAAGGACATCCCGTGGAGATTGGGAGATATTTTTCCCTTTTGAGCAATACAAGGACAGGTTTGTACATGGCAGCAAAGTAAAAGTCCATGTCATCGCCGAAAATGGCGCATTGGACAGAATTCCAGCCTACATAAGAAGAGTCATTCAGGACGAAAACACTCACGATGTAGCGGGTCAACTGTGGTTTGAGGAGGAGGATTTCAAATGGACAGACAATTCCTTTACCACCCGGCAAAGTCTCAACCAGCCGCTAATCTATGAGTGCCATATCGGAATGGCTCAGGAAAAATTTGGCGTTGGCACCTACAAAGAATTTGAAGAACTCACCCTTCCCAGAATCCAAGCTGCCGGATATAACACCATCCAACTGATGGCTGTGATGGAACATCCTTACTATGGATCATTCGGTTATCATGTTTCTAATTTCTTTGCTCCCACATCGAGATTTGGCACACCCGAAGAGCTGAAGTCTTTGATCAATAAAGCACACGAAATGGGAATCGCAGTAGTCATGGATATTGTACACTCCCATGCGATCAAAAACATCAATGAAGGACTGAATGAGTTTGACGGGAGCGATCACCAGTATTTCCATCCCGGAGACAAGGGCTATCATGAAGCTTGGGATTCCAAGGTTTTCGATTATGCCAAGCGGGAAGTGCAACAGTTTTTGCTTTCCAATATCCGTTATTGGTTGGAAGAATTCCATTTTGATGGATTTCGCTTCGATGGAGTGACTTCTATTATGTATACACATCACGGGCTATTCATGGATTTTGACTCAGTGGATTTGTATTTTGATGCAAATGTGGATGAAGACGCGATTTTATATCTACAACTTGCGAATACCCTCATTCATACCTTCAAACCCCAAAGCATATCTATTGCCGAAGATATGAGCGGCATGCCCGGACTAGCCAGACCGATAGAAGATGGAGGAATAGGATTTGACTTCCGGATGGCAATGGGAGTTCCGGATTTTTGGATCAAAACGCTCAAGCATAAACAGGATGAGGAATGGGATATGTTTGATCTCTGGCATCAGCTGACCAATAGACCGGCAGCAGAGCGATCCATAGGCTATGCCGAGAGTCACGACCAGGCTTTAGTCGGTGATCAGACACTTGCATTTCGGCTGATGGACAAGGAGATGTATTTCTCCATGTCATTGCTTCAGCAAAACCTCATTGTAGATCGCGGAATTGCCCTTCATAAACTGATCCGATTGATCACGCTCACATTGGGAGGTGAAGGCTATTTGAATTTTATCGGAAATGAATTTGGCCACCCTGATTGGGTGGATTTTCCCAGAGAAGGGAATGACTGGAGCTATCAGCACGCACGTAGGCAGTGGTCTCTGGTAGATGATCCTTTGTTACGATATGGTCAGTTGGGTGCTTGGGACAAAGCTATTATCAAGCTGGCAAATGAGTACCGGCTACTAGCTTCTGCACCGGCTGCACAACTTCATCTTGATCCTGACAAAAAAATCTTGGCGTATGAAAGAGCGGGATTGGTTTTTGTATTCTCTTTTCATCCCACGGAATCGTTTTTTGGATTGCCTATTCATGTGAAAGAATCAGGAGAATACAAGATCCTGTTGGACTCCGATCAGAAAGAATTCAGCGGTTTCGAGCGTCTGGATCAAGCAATAAATTATCCTACGGATGAGCACCGGTGCATCAAATTATATGTACCCAACCGTACTGTCTTAGTACTGGATAGAATCTAACCCTCATTTCCTGTACACTTAGAAAAAAACAGGCTGTCATCAAACAAAAGAAGTTCAACCTGAATTAGGCATTAGAAAATCTACTATTTCAGGTTTCCCTTTTTCATTTCACTTACAGCATAATTTACCGCTCTAGCCGTCAAAGCCATGTAAGTAATAGAAGGATTTTGAGTGCCGGTAGAAGTCATACAAGCTCCGTCAGTCACAAAGACATTGGGGGCGGCATGTAACTGATTGAATCCATTAAGCAAGGAAGTCTTGGGATCTCTGCCCATTCTCACACCTCCCATCTCATGAATATCGAGGCCGGGAGCTTGTTTGGAATCCCCGCTTCGGATATTTACACAACCGGCTTTAGACAGCATTTCTTCCCCCTGTCCGTGAAAATCCCTTAGAATTTTCTCATCATTCTCATCATAGCTCACGTCGATTTGAAGCAAAGGAATTCCCCATTCATCTTTACGGTCAGGGCTCAATGTCACCCAGTTGGTTTCTTTTGGGATAGTCTCCCCCTGCATCATCATATAGACAGACCACGGCCCCGGTTTTGAATTTTTCTCCTTGAATCCGGCTCCGAAAGGCATATCCGGTGAATGTCCAAAACCTGACCTCCCCGCAGAATAAAAAGTCATATATCCACGCATAAAGTCCATTTCCTGCTTTTTTACATTTCGGAAATTGGGCATCATCACAGCGGTAGGCCTTCTACCATAATAGTATTTGTCTTCAAAGCCCTCATAATTTGCATTGACCACCCCACGGTAATTATGAAATGCTATATACTTTCCCAACACACCTGAATCATTTCCAAGTCCTTGAGGAAATCGATTTGAAGTGCTGTTCAGTAAAATCAAATTAGAGTTTAAGGCTGCAGCGTTGATAAAGATTACAGGTGCAAAATACTCGCTCGTCTCTTTTGATATCCTATCTACTATTTGCACACCGGTCACCTTCTCCTTAGTCTCATCATAAATTAAGGAGTGTACCACCGAATCCGGTCTTAAAGTTAGATTTCCTGTCTTTGCCGCAGCAGGTAAAGTAGAAGAATTCGAACTGAAATATGCACCAAATGGACACCCACGATAGCATTGGTGGCGTGCCATACATTGTCCCCGTCCCTGATCCAAATGCACTTTTTTCGGAGAAGTCAAGTGTGCACAGCGCCCTATAATTACATCACGATCCGTATAAGCAGCTTTAATCCGCTTTTGGATAGCCTCCTCCACACAATTCATCTCCCAGGCTTTCAAAAACTCTCCATCAGGTAGCGTTTCCAAACCTTCATAGCTACCGCTTACTCCAACAAAACGCTCAACATGGCTATACCATGGAGCTATGTCTTCGTATCTAATAGGCCAATCAACAGCAAAACCATCCCTGTCAGGTCCTTCGAAATCATACTTACTCCAGCGCTGAGTCTGTCTAGCCCAAATCAAAGACTTACCGCCTACCTGATACCCCCTAACCCAGTCAAATGGCTTCTCCTGAACATAAGGGTGCTCCGAATCTTTGACAAAGAAATGTTGGGTATCTTCCTTATAAGCATAACATTTATTGACTACAGGATTCTCAAGTTTATCAGCTCTTGGAATTTGATTTCTATGCTCCATCTCCCAAGGTGCAGAAGTCATGGTAGGGTAATCTTTCAAATGCTGGACATCTCGTCCTCTTTCCAACACCAAAGTTTTCATCCCTTTCTCACAAAGCTCTTTGGCAGCCCATCCTCCGCTGATTCCGGAACCTATTACTATAGCATCAAATCGATTTGATTTCATAAGCGGAATCTATTGATTTCCTCTAATACTTTTGCCAAAATTTCCATGAAGTGTCTGATAAATTCTTTTCACTCCTCCAAAGTGATGGGCGACAATAAAGCCTGGGTTATGTATTAAGTTCCGTAATAGTCTTTCCGGGTCAAAATCTGAAAAGCTATAATCATAAGAAAATCAGGCTGATTTTGAAGCAATTAAACCACAATACTTCTGCGACCGAGGCTTATAATAGCTATTGCATAATGGAAGACAAAAGAGGGTACATCCTTTATTTTCCCGCTCCCAAACAGTCCAAAACCCATATCTCTATAAGGCAGGGAAATGCAGGCACCGCATCAGCAGGATCGCTCGTTTTTAGGGCGGGGAGGGGTGACGCAGCATCGAGTCATGCGTCTGGACTGAGGGGCGAAGCTTTGCTGGCGTCTTGACTTTTTGCCTGCCCGAAGCAGCGGGGTTCTTTTGCGTCAAGGCAAAAGAACAGAGAAATCGAGCATATCGAAGACGACACACGGAGGGATGATTATTCGCCTGGCGAGATTCTCCCGAATCAAGTTCGGGACAGGCTATCTGACCATTAAAAATCAAAATATAAACAGATGAAAAAGATTTTTACAATCAAATTTTTCACGGCCTCATATTGAGGAAAATTGCTCCCAATTAGTTTGCTTGATTTTTTCTTCTGGCAAATAGAAATGGAATTACCTCAATTAATCTGCCTCTAATCACGTCAAAAGGACTTTTTTGCCAGTTGATCACATTCATTTCCCATGGTATCAAATTTGAATAATTTTTAATAACACCCGGATTAGTTAATCATGCAGCGGGATAATTATCAGAAATGCAACCTGCCTGCCGCCTTTAGGGAGGGATTCCACAGCCTACCCTGACTAATCGCGCTGGCCAATAAAAAAGCAAATTATAGACACATGGAAACGAACAGCGAACTACTAGACAAGGAAAATCTTACACGAGTGATCGGAGAATACCCCACAGAACCCGGCAACCAAAGTCCCGGCCCCTATTTGCTGCTAAGCGGAGGAATACACGGAAATGAGCCAAGTGGTGTACTTGCCATACAGCGGGTGTTCAGAAAACTCCGAAAGGTCAAACCTTCTTTGAAAGGCAAAATCGTAGGCGTGGCGGGAAATATTGTTGCGCTGAAAAAGGGCGTTCGCCTGATCGACCAGGATCTTAACAGAGTCTGTACATTGGCGAATGAACAGCAGTTGAAATCAGGGGAATTACCGGATTTCCATGAAGCTTCAGAGTTTAGAGAATTGATGTTGATCATAGAGAAACTCGAAAATGAAGCCCATAATAGAGCTTTTCACTTTATGGATTTACACACTACTTCTTCTAATACGGCACCGTATATCAGTGTAAATTGCAGCGAAAGCAGCTTCGATTTTGCAAAACAGATGCCCCTGCCTGTGGTGAAAGGGATAGAAAAATACATCCCGGGACACTTCGATCACTATCAAACCCTCAAGGGTCACATCGGGTTCACCATGGAGGCTGGACAGCATGATGACCCCAAGTCGGCAGACTATCACGAAGCTGCAATCTGGATGGTTTTAGTGAATGCGGGAATGCTGGAAAAATCAGCCATTCCTTATGAAGATTACTATCAACTACTGGACAATGCCTCTCCGACCAATGAGAATTTTGAGGTGATTTACAGACAGGAAATCAGTGAAGACCATTATTTCAGAATGGATCCGGGATACGCTAATTTCACGAAGATTAATCAAGGCCAGCGTTTGGCCACATTGGATGGAGAGACGATTGTATCCCGTGCCCAAGGGAGAGTATTTCTGCCTTTATACCAAACTCAAGGCTCTGACGGTTTTTTTATAGTGAAGCAGGCATAAAGGAACCTGCACCGCTTAAATCCGATCCAAATTTCTTCCTCAAACCATGTGAGTACCCTTCCAGAATCAAGATTAAAAAAGGAAAAGACTCGATTAGCTTTTCCTTTTAAGAATTCATAGGGCTTTTGATTACAAATTCAAAGTGGCCAGAAAGGTATTCGGCAGAGCTCCGTCATAGTATTTTTGATAAGTTACTTTCCGCTCCAGCGCGTCAATTATTGCAGAGCCAAAATCTACGCCCTGGAGGTCATGCATCGCATTAATTGCCCCGGGACTATCCAGATTCAATTCCATTATTTTATCGCCTACTATATCTATCCCTGCCAGAAACATTCCATCTTGAATCAATTTTGGTCCGATAATCCCGCAAAGCTTTCGTACATCTTCAGTAATTTCTGCATGAACCGCAGTACCACCTGTATGTAGATTACTCCGAATATCATTGCCGTTTACCCGGTTGACCGCCGCGTATTTCCCTTTTACCTCAAGGATTCTACCATTCATCATGATCACACGAATATCGCCGTTTTTGGCAGCAGGCAGGTATTCCTGAGCGATCACAAATCCATATCGATTGATCGTCTCCACCATCTGATTGAGGTTTTTGTCATTATCGACCAAGAAAACATCTTTCCCTCCCGAGCCCTGCAGTGGTTTGAGTATTATTTTCTTTTTTTCTTTTATGTAAAATTCCCTGATCTCACCCACATCACGACTGATGATGGTGCGGGGGCGCACACTTTCCGGGAAATGCTGAAAATACATTTTGTTAAAAGAAGACATCAGTGAATACGGATCGTTCACTACAAGCACACCATTTGCCACGGCTATCTGACCAAAAACCATTCCCGCTGTCTGAGCCCAAGCACGCTCGCCAAATTCTTCACAAGGATCATTTCTCAGAAAAAGTACATCCAAATCATCCGTGGAGATATGGATTCTCTCAGATTTGGGACTGCGGATTGCCTCAATATACTTTTCCAAACTTCTGAATTTCGTGGTCGGAGCTTTGACGGCAATAGCGCCCATTTTACCGTTTTCGAGATAGCAGAGCTGACCCACACTGATAATGTAAACATCATGCTCTCTGCGAATTGCAGCAGATGACAGGAGTGTAGTACTGTATTCTCCGGTCTCTGTTTCTAGTTGATTTACTACAAATCCAATTTTCATTTTAGTAGCAGTTAGTGGTTAGTTGACCAGTTCGGGTAAGGATAGTCCTTCCTTTAACTTTTTCAGGCGTGATTTGGCGGTATCAGTTTGCAAAAAACTTGGGGTGAGAGGAGAAGGTTTGATGATGTCCCGAATGCGTAATTCCTGAATTAAGGGAATATGTTTGAAACCGATTTTACCAACATACAATGGCTCTAAATCCCCTCCGTTTTGCAGGTAATCTACCAATTTGATCAACCCCCTGAGATAAATTATATCTTTGGTGCAGCCACCACCTTGGTACGCTCTAGCTGTAATCTGAAAAGCCTGTTCAGGAAATTCATTGTAACCATCAATAAGCAGATGGTAAGTTTCTTCGAACATCATCCCTTCAGTAACTGACCTGCCTGCAATTACCCGTGCAGCCAGCGTCCTAAGCCTATTTTTGGTAAGTCCCCCAACTAGATATTCTGCCAATACTGCCAGCCCTTCCTGCAGCTCATCGTAATCGGCAAATCCGCTGCTCATCTGTCCAAAGGGCTGCATTTTACCATTGTAAAATGTGAGAACATGGGTACCGATTTCATGATGAACCAATGCTTTGATTCGCTGCTTCGAAACTTTAAAACTGGAACCTATATACAACTGGCCCTTGGATACAAGCATCCCTACGATGTCATTTTTGACTTCCACTTTGGAATTGAGTTCAGGATAGATCAACCTGTACCGGTCTATTTCTTCCACACAAAACTTAGCCATATCATATGAATCTACCCATTCTATCTCCTCAAAATTGTCGGGAGAAAGACTCTCAAGTAAATTTCTGGCCGTCTCATAGAGCGCAACTCCCGGTGAACTGTACAATCGGATACTACTATACATGAAATTCTTGGTACCCCGCTCTTTAAGCATGGTGATTTGTTTTTCTAGTTCCTCGCGTTTCTCTGTATAGAGAAATGAAAGCGTAGGATCTTCTATACTCCTAATATCTATTCTGAATAAATCCTCCTTCAGACGGTCTGGGTCTATGGGAAGGTTGCGGTACAGGAACTTGGGGTTTTTCCGATGATTATTTGCCACAAACTCTTCCTTGGCCTGCATTGTATTTATAGGAGAAATCAGCAGCAAAAACTGGTATTTGGCTTCAATATCAGAGAGCTGCCTATCTATTTCCCAAACTTTTTCGTCCACCTGCATTGTCCCTAGGCGCTGATAATTGGGAATATCAAACGAAGTCTGAACCCGAAGAAACTCATAAACTGCCTTTCGTAGGATCTTAGAAAAAGCATGCTTAAAGTCCTTAAAAATCATGTAAAAAAACTCCTTTTTATCCTGATCCTGAAAGAATGGTGGAATCTCGAGTCCCATCAAATAAATCCCGGCTTCCTGGCATTGCTTTAAGGTCAGAAAATCTTCTAAATGGGCAGGATGGCGTATTGTATCCTTTTCCACCCGAACTGTCAACTCTTGATGCGACTTGCAAAAGGTCTCCAATCCGTCTTGAAATGCCTTGACTGTATTTGGTGCTTTGTCTTTGGCAGTTTTGAGGACAAAAGATTTACTGCCCTCCTTTCCGATCCATACCTCCAGTACCATCACAGAGCCATATTCCTCGGACAGTTCCTTGGTCAATTCCTTGACTAGAATCGCAATATCAGAATTGAAATCTGTAGTAGCATCCGTGACGAGATAAGATGACTCGGCTTTTATCAGGCGGGAAATTTTAAAGTGATCCTGTTTTTCTTCACGATAGACCAAAAGAAAAGGCAGTCTCCGCTCTATCCTTATCAGGCTTTTACCTCCGAGCGAAAGACTGAGTACTTCCCCTGTTTTCAGAGCTTCTGTAAGTGCTTCTTTTGTCTTTTTATCGATCATTACTTTTCCTCTTCGTCTGCGTTACTGTAAAAATTATTTTCCTCGTCCTCGGAACCAATCTCTTCCTGCTCATCATCCAATTCGCTTCCGGGAACATCCAGATCATCTCCCGTAAAATCAACTTTTTGATTTCTCTCAATAAGCTGTTCATCATCCCCGTCATCATCCCGTAGATTTTCCTCCTTTGATCCTAAAGCTTCCAGATCTTCCTTGGTTACTTTAGCTTCCTTGACGAGTTCTTCGGTTGACTTCTCCTTTAAGTTTTTCGAATTTTCCTGCTTATTCATTTGCATAGCTTTTTCTCTAGATTAAGGCAACATGGATGCCCTTCCACAGAAAAAACTCTTAAAAAAAATCAAATTACCGTGAGAAAGATGATAGCCCCGTTTTCTCCCTATTCAAAAAAATATCTAAGGAACTCTTACTTTACCACATGCTGGATAGATGAGCAGAAATGTTCCCAAAATGGGCAGCCCTCCTGCTATATTTTTACAATGAGGGAAGGTAAAGCACATTGCCATCCTTATCTACAATTATGGCCATCCCACCTTCAGTCGTCCCGATCTTGCTAAACTGCTCCAGTTTCACCCATAAGCTATCCGAAGTCGAAAAGGTTGAGTAATTGCTTAAAACATAGGTTGATTTTTCTTCCATGGCTGTAGAATCTATAGGAGAAAGTAGGTTTTTGTACAAAAAACCGATCGTTCCATCTATAGTTTCAATCTGAAACCAGTCCGCTGTCGCTGCCTTGATGAAAACAGGCATATCCACCTTCAATTTAGATATCACAACTGACTTAGTGCTTGGACCGTTTCTCAAATTTGCTTGAGATACATTCACCTTCATGACAGGAGGTAACTGCTGATCTGAAAGTTTTGGAGCAGCTATAAAATCATTCTTAATTGCCGGAAAGGGATTGATGGCACCACTCTGATAGATGCCAAAGTGTAAATGTGGAGCCGTAGTGATTGCATTGCCCGTATTTCCCACCAGTCCCAGTGTATCTCCCAGATTTACCCGTTGCAGATTCCTGACCAGCTGACTGTCCAAATGGGCAAAATACAGGTTCCAGTTACGCTTACTATCCCTCAGCCAGACTTGCTTTCCTCCCAATCCACGGTCACGTACAGCAGTTACCACCCCTCCCACAGGAGCGAGAACGGGCGTGCCCCGCGCTGCAAAAATATCAACTCCCTCATGGGCTCTTTGGCCACCATCACGCACATCACCCCAAACGCTTTGAATCGCCCTGCTGTCCTTTCCCTCCACAGGAAAAACCGAATAGGTGGCGGTACCGTTAATCCTTAACTGAAAGTTTCCCTGCCCAAGCAGCTCCGGCTGAATCCGAATCACATAATAACCAGTCTTCCCGGCTTCGAATTTCAGTGAATCATTCTGAGCAGAATAGGACTTCAATTCCTTCCAGTCCGGACCTTCCAATAGGTCCACTATTAATTCACTACTGTCACTAGCCTGCCAATGAACTATAATATCGATAGAAGCGCCCTGTTCTAACTGGATTTTCCAAGCTTCGGCTGCTATAGTTTTAGAAATAAAACTCCCCTGAATGGCAATGGGAACTTCTAGCTGGGGAGCATTCAGTATCGCTTCATTGGCTGAGTTTATCCACTGTTCGCCAATTTTGTTGGAGCTGATTCCTGAGCTCTCAAGTTTATTTACATATTGAGTTCTGGCTGAGCTGGATTTAAATAATCGCACAGACTGATTGTGGCAAGAACAAATAAGAATGCTCAGTATGGCACAAAGGGCGAATTTTGATTTCGAATTTCTCATTGCGAAAGTTGCTCATACCATAGCTCAGGATTATCTGAGATCATCTGCAATACATTCACACTGACTACTGCGAAGACTATATGAGCTAAAAACAGGGCCAGAAAGTAATGAAGCTGGGAGAACTTTGGAGGATTTGAATGAACGCTGAGATAGCCCTTCCAGACGAGGATTGCCACCGCTCCACTTATGGCTCCTATAAGAATAGAGTCCTGTAGAGAAATTTCGAAAACACCCCAATTCCACAGTAGAAAATACGAAAATGAAAAAAACACACCTACGCCAACATGGGTAATAGTACCGGCAATCAGGGCATTTCTGCCAGGAGTGTAGTAATTTCGCTCTCCCACAAGCATATTACCCAATATATGGATCACCTTGGTAAAAGACGGGCTAAGAGATGAATACAGGTACATGATTATCGTCATGGCAATGGCACCTACCACTCCGGAAAAAATCGTAATAAGAAAATGTTTTATGTCCATGATAGATTAGAAATTATGCGGGCAAAATCATCTCATAAAATTGCCCGCTGATAATTAAACTGGAATTCTCGTAGCATCATCCCGTTCCCAAACCCTATGTTTGGAGACAGCTTCGATAAATGCTGATGCATCTTGGTCAAACAAGACTCCTTTTGGGTTGGCATTTTTTGAAGCGTAGGTCATATCCCACAATTTCTCTGCATCACCGTTGATAGTGATAACCTTGAAATGCTTATATGCTTCATCCACAAATCGGATTGCATCCGGGTTTTTATGCAGTGTTTTTATGCTCTTGGATCCTCCTGGGACAAAAACAGCATCAAACAGCACAGAAGAAGTTGTCAGCAGGCTATGATCCACCTTGATGGCATCTCCATTAGAATCTGCGATCGACCCAGCATGTGAACTGATTATTTTGGCTTCTGCCCCCTCTTTTTTGAGTGCACTTTTGTAATGTCCCAACGAGTCTGCGTCCACACCGTCAGTCGCCAGGACTGCGATCATCCTGCCTTTGATTCCTTTGCCCGGCCTAGCCATAAGACTTAATGCAGGAGATTTTTCCACAGATCGACTGACTTTAGTAGGCTGATAATCTTTTAGATCGGCATCTGCGGGGAAACTGTGATTTAGAGGTTCCTTTGGTTTGGTGATCGGATTGATTCCCAGTCCTTCAGCGACCTCCTTTGCCAAGTCTCCATCAATATAGGTTAGCATACCTACCATGCGCTCTCTGATATCTTCACTCTCCACCTTTCCGAGCTCAAATCGAAGTGCGGAGATAATATGCTCTTGCTCTATTTTTGTCTGGCTTTCGAAGAAGAGTTTGGCTTGACTGAAATGATCCATGAAACTGGAGCTTCTTTTACGTATTTTATGTCCATCGATTTTCTCGTGATGTGACACAAAACCTCCATCTGACATTTTTGCCTGAAAAGGACATCCTCCTCCTAAATTATTCGGGTGATAGCTAGTTTGCCCCTTATTGATGGTCTGTCGCATGAGTCCACCTCTTTGGTTATTGTGCATAGGTGAAATCGGCCGATTGATTGGAATCTCGTTGAAATTGGGTCCTCCCAATCGCGAAAGTTGTGTATCTGTATAAGAGAATAGTCTTCCTTGTAGTAGAGGATCATTGGTAAAATCAATTCCCGGTACCAGATGTCCGGGATGAAAAGCAATCTGCTCTGTCTCTGCAAAAAAGTTTGTTGGGTTTGTATCCAGCACCATTTTTCCGATCAGCTTTACAGGAACAAGTTCTTCGGGGATGATTTTGGTTGCATCCAACAGGTCAAAATCAAATTTATGCTCGTCCTCCTCCGGCACTATCTGCACTCCTAATTCCCATTCAGGATAATTCCCGTTTTCGATAGCATTCCAAAGATCCCTTCGGTGGAAATCAGGATCCTGTCCTGATATTTTTTGAGCCTCATCCCAAGTAACGGAATGGGTTCCTGCCAATGGCTTCCAGTGGAACTTCACGAAAAATGATTCATTTCTTTCATTCACAAAGCGGAAAGTATGCACACCAAATCCTTCCATCATACTGTAGCTTCTAGGCAGTGCACGATCGCTCATTGCCCACATGATCATATGCATGCTCTCCGGCATCAATGATATAAAATCCCAAAATGTATCGTGAGCCGAAGCCGCCTGCGGGATTTCATTATGTTGTTCCGGTTTCACTGCATGGATTAAATCAGGAAATTTCATGGCGTCCTGAATAAAAAAGACCGGCATATTATTTCCTACCAAGTCATAATTCCCTTCCTCGGTATAAAATTTCACAGCAAACCCTCTCACATCCCTTGCCAAGTCAGAGGAGCCTTTAAATCCGGCAACAGTACTGAATCTTGTAAAAACAGGCGTTCTCTTACCTTTTTCGCTAAGAAAGCCTGCTTTGGTATATTGTGACAGATCTCCATAGGATTCAAAATACCCATGAGCTCCCGCTCCTCTAGCATGGACAATACGCTCAGGAATCCGCTCATGATCGAAGTGGGTCATTTTCTCCCGAAAATGAAAATCTTCCATCAACGTCGGACCCCGCTCTCCTGCCAGAAGAGAATTCTGATCATCATTTATTTTTAATCCTTGATTGGTAGTCATCGCCTCCGTACTTCCATCCTCTGTATTCATGTAGAGGTCATCGATTTTGGGATTATCGGGCTTTTTTGGGGTCTTATCTTTTTCAGCCATATTAGTTTGTGTTAAGTGGTTTTCAAGACCAATCCTCCAAAAACATTCCAAGCACGGGATCAACGTCCACAAACCTTAATCAAATTAAAACTTCGGCATCAAGGAGATTGTGTTCAGATTCCCTAAAGTGCCTAGCCACAATAAAGCAAGAATGGCTTATTAACTCCTACAAGCCTATTATCATCTACCTTTCGCCTACATGGATAAGCCCGATATGACTTATGACAAGCTTACTGTATGAAAAAATAGGATTTTCAATATTCATCTCCCGATGTACTTGTGCTTTGGGAAAAATGATTCAAAAATTCCTCATCATGAGGATAAAATTCAATTGACATATTGATTAATACGATTATCCGCAATGATGCCAGTAGCCATATTTTCCTTGCTTTATTGGCTGGAAGACTCCGCCACGTCGGACAGGCGATGACGGATGACCTGCCTTTGCCGGTAGGCAGGCCGAAGTAGCCTCATTGTCCCGATGACTATCGGGATTACCAAATCTTATGTCGCTTTTGCTTCCTTACCGGTAGAAAAGCGGATATACATATTAATTAATCCAAAGATTTCCGTTTGCCTTCTTCATCAAATGTGAACGTCTCATTAGGCCCCTCATTCATTCTGAATTCCAACTCGTAATAAGTGATGTTGTTTTCTACAAATCTTCTTTTGACGAGAATACTGTCCGGATGAATTTCATCGATATTCTCAATAACTGTACGCAATTCCTGAGGCAATTCAATGGAGTCTGTAGTACTGATAATTACAGGAATATTTCTACCGTCTGTCTGCCTCATACTTGTGTCGGCACCTGCCTTTTTCTTCGCATTTACGTCTGTTGATTCATCTACTTCTATAATATCATCTTCGGTCACGCTGCCGTATTCTTTCCTGTCGTTGCAGGATATCATTACAGATGATAATGCTATTGCCAATACTGCTAGTTGATTTTTCATAAAATGGTTAGTTTAATTGAATAGGTTGATAATCCATGCAAGAACAAAATTCACCCCAAGTATTTATTTTCTGCTATTACGGCCTGATATGGTGTTTTCAGGTTATTCACATTAAAGATCATAACTGAAAAAAAGTCTGATTTTCCACGATTTGGGGAATTATACGCTCGATTCCTGAGGTACAGCCCAGCTCTATTTGCGGATTTTATCCCACAGTTTCTCTCCCCATCGGCTAAGAAAGTTTTGCTCATCCGCACCTTCACTATCCTCTTCACCCAAGGCATAGCCAAGCGATCTAAGTGCCGGGGTCGCATCAAAAACAATTTTAGCGATTCCTGCAATAGGAATACTCAATATCATTCCCGCTACTCCCCAAATTGCCCCGCCTAAAACAACTATCACTATAGTAACCAAAGGATTGATTTTAACTTTACTACCGACTATATAGGGTTCAAGTATGTAACTTTCTATAAACTGCGCAATACCAAATGTAACAGTCACTCCAATCAAACCCCATATCTCAGCTCCTGAAAAGACCGCCATAATAAGAGACAGCCCATAGCCAATGATATTTCCGATATATGGTATCAATGATAATAAAGCTGCTATCATACTGATTAGGACGGCATTTTCGATTCCGGAGATGGACAAACCTATACTGTAAATAATTGCCAAAAAAGCAATCAGCGTAAATCTTCCTACTACGAAATTCAGAGCCAGTCCTATGGAATGACTCATAACTCCCTCAGCTTCTTTCCTATTGTCAATACTGAAAAATTTCAATATCGAACGTTTTACTTTATTCCTGTATAAAAGCATAAAAAACAGGTAAACCAACGTAATTGCGGCACTTCCCAGAAAGTTAAAAAAGCTTCTGACTATCGCCCCAATCTCTACTGAGGCATTAGACACTAATTCTTCAGGAGAGGATAATGGAGATGAAGACTGCCCTGCATTTTCGGCTGTTGCCGGAGTTTTGAGCTCGGATTCCGTATTCTCTCCGGCATTTTCCAAAGGATAGAACATTTCGAACTGTTGTCGAAAGTCAAGCCCTGTTTTATCTGCAATAGCTTGCTGAACTTCTTCTAATTTGGGCTGTAGCTTACTTTTCACTTCCGGCCATCGTTCCGAAATATTTGACACCTGAACTGATATGATGACAAAAAACGAGATAAAAACCATCAGACTTAGCATCACACAAAGAAATGCCGAAATCCCCCGCGAGAGCCTCCAGCTTTCTAGTTTCCTACAGAGGGGAATACAGACCAAAGTCAAAAGAATTGCTATCGCTACAGGCTTGAGAAAGCCGGCTGCTTCTATAGCCCCTACTATAAAAAAGTAGGATCCCAGCACCAGAAGTACTGCCGTTAAAAGAATATCTTTTGATTTCATTTCCCTGTCTTAGGCTTAGTTTACATTTCATACTCATTTTCCCTGATAGATAGAATTCCTTAGTAGACACATCTGTTTTTTTTACCACTAAAGAGATAAAGCAGCAAAGGATTTGACGATTTTTATCAATTATGCTAATTGCCTCCACTCCCGGCTGAGACAGACTACTGATAAACACAGAAATCACAGGAACTCGCATTCATGCGGATGATCTGCTTATTCTAATTTCCATTATACGCTACTTTCCATAACGTATTCCCACTGTCATCATTCACTAGAAGAGAACCATCAGGCAAGACGGTCACGTCCACCGGACGTCCAAAAACTTCTGAATTGTCTGCATCAGACACGAATCCTGTGAGAAAGTCCTGAGGCTCTCCGGATGGCTTACCATTGCTGAATGGTACAAATACCACCTTATAACCGGCAAGATTTTTCCTATTCCAAGATCCATGCTGTCCTACAAACGCCCCATTTTTATACTTTTCAGGAAAAGTGGAGCCCTCATAAAAAGTCAAACCCAAGGATACGGTATGATTTCCCACCGATACGTCCGGAATAATTGCTTTTTCAACCAAATCCGGCGCCTGCCCTTTCATTCTCGGATCTTCGATCTGGCCGAAATAGGAATAAGGCCATCCATAGAATCCCCCTTTCTTCACACTGGTGATGTAATCAGGCACCAAGTCGTCACCCAATTCGTCCCGTTCATTTACAGCAGTCCACAGTTCTTTTGTAGTAGGATTCCATGACATTCCCACGGGATTTCTCAGTCCTGTGGCATAGATGATTTCTTCTGTACCGTCGGGATTTATTTCCAATATACCCGCCCGTCTGTGTTCCTCTTCCATGCCGTATTCTGCGTTATTACTTGCCGACCCGACAGAAATGTAGATTTTACTGCCGTCTTCACTTGCAATCAAATTTCTGGTCCAATGATTATTATATCCACCTGCCGGTAGATCAACAATTTTCTCTCCTTCTCCCTCCAATTTTAGTTGCCCCGGCTTGTATGGAAATCTATACAAGCCATCTGTATTTGCGATATAGAAATAATTGTTCAGGATGAGCATTCCATAAGGGCTATTTAATTTCTCTTTGAAAATTTCCCGCGTTTCATATTTACCGTCTTTATCCTTATCTCTGAAAACTGTGATGCGGTCAGCACTGCTTTTTGTATTACTTTCCACCACGAAAACGTCCCCATTTGGTCCTATATGGGTGTTTCTGGGATTATCCAAATTATCGGCAAATTTGCTGACCGTAAACCCCGCGGGTGCCGTAGGCATTTTGCCACCTGACCATCCCACTACTTTACTGTGGTTTCTTACTGATTCTGTGGAATACGGCGGGGGCAAAACCAACTCGCCGACTGCTGTTTGTACTGTATCAGGACTGGCTTGGGAAATTTCCTCTTTTTCCTCTTTGGAAACTTTTTCTTTTTCTTTGCAGGCAGAAAAGCTCAGCATAGCCGATACCAAAAGTGAGAGCGACAGTGTAGTTTTTAATTGCATAGTTGATATAGCTTTGGTTTTCGAGCCACAAAAAGATCAATCATACAGCCAAAAATAGAAGTAGGTAATTTCGTGCATTCTAGCATGCTCAAGGGCGATTGCCTATAAAACTAACTCCGCAGGCTTTTAAAGGTGTGAACAAAAATTCCCAAATAGGGAAGCAGATTATCCGTCGAATCCATTTTGATGGGAATATTTACCAGACCAAAACCCAATGTGCCATTCCAGATTGATTTCATGTGTTTATAATTTGTTTTTTAACGGTCACATGGAATGACTCGAAATAATCATTCCCCAGTGTGAGAAGCCATTCTCATGGGCATTTCATATTTTCCAAGCGTTGTGGTTAATCGTTTTTTAGAATTTTCAACCGATGTTTTGTCAAGGATACTTTCACTTCGGGAATTCCTTCGTAGAGTGTCTGATGTTCAACCAATTCATCATCCACATGGAAAGGAAGATGTGTACTGATGTTGATTTTTTTTGCTTTGATCGTTTGAAAAGGACTTGGTTTCATCCCCTTTTTCTGATCCTTTAGAAAGGCTTTCAATTCTTTCTTTTGGTGGTTTTTGATCAACATCACTTCGAGGTAAACATCGCTATGATCAGCATTGGGTGCCAATTCAAGCTGCGGTCCCAACCTCTTTGTATTCATGATTTCGATCCAGATATAATCACCTGAGTAGTCCTCGTCATCCAGTTTGATTTTATAGTCATGCACAGGAAGTTCCGATGCTAACCTGATCAGGTTTTTGATCCCGAAATCCACTTTATCTTCCTCATCACTTTTCATTTTTTTATTCCTGCTCTTTTCAAGGAGCAATGCCGTAAATATTCCCCAGCCTATCCCTTCTACAAACCATCCCTTGGATTCTTTGGTCTTATATTTCCCTAGGCTGAGGTACCGAAAGTCCTTTTTCTCAAATTGATCCACAATCTTCTTGTAGTAATCTGTCAAATCCAGACTGCCTGCAATATTATTTGCATTGCCAAAAGGAAGAATTGCTATTGGGTATTTGGTGTCACGAAGCTGGAGCAGGTTTTTTTCTACAGTACCATCACCTCCCGCGATCAGGATTAGATCGTAGTCTAGATCCAGCACCATTTCGTAGTTGTCCTCCTTGGAATTTTGCGCAAGCACACTTGCCCCTTGCTTTTCAAGCGATTTTGTAATCTTGGAAAGTGGAAAATCTTCGTTTCCTGCGACCGGGTTATAGACCAATATAATTTTCATGAGTGGAGTGGTATGAAAGTCCTGCTTGCTATTTGCATGCTAAAAGGAAACCAAACTGACTAACCATGAATATTTTAATCACAAATGACGACGGAGTCTATAGCCCCGGAATTTTGGAATTGGCAGAAGTCGCAGCTGAATTTGGCCACGTGCGAATCGTAGCTCCTGATGTGGAGCAATCCTCTATGGGACATGCCATCACTGCCACTAGACCCCTTTCCTATCGCAAAACAAAAATCGGAGATTTCGACGCATACCGAGTCAATGGAACTCCTGCAGATTGTGTGTCCCTGGGCAGCTTTCATTGGGAGAAAATAGATGCCGTTCTTTCCGGTATCAACCTAGGTCCAAATCTCGGAAACTCCATGTGGCATTCCGGCACGCTAGCCGGGGCAAAACAAGCCGCATTGCTCGGCATAAAAGGTATTGCGCTCAGTACCCCCACCCAAAGAAACGAGTATGACTTCTCCCATATAAGGCCGTATGCGAGAGAGGTAATCTCTTATTTACTGGGTCAAGAAGGGCCGAAACTGGTAAATGTAAACTTTCCATTCTCGCCTCAAGGGATCACTTGGACCCGCCAATCTGTGCGCCAATACGATGGATTGGTAAAGCCCTCCGAAGACCCCATGGGCAGAAAGCATTTTTGGTTTACCGTAGTCCCATTGGAAGCCACTGAGGAAGGGACTGACCGCTATGCCATAAATAATAACCTAGTTTCTCTTACACCTTTAAGATTGGATTTGACGGATGAGTCTGAACTGGCAAAACTAACGGGAATGAATAGTTTCCACAGAGGATAATGACTTAAATGGGTGGGGTGAATTTTTCCTAGATATCGTAGAGATTTCTACACTCTAAACGAAATCCATATGAGCCCCCTCCCATTTCATATGCTTAATTCATAAATTCCAAAAGCATTATTTTATAGCCTTGCAGGCGGGATTTATACTTTCTTCTTCTTCCAAAAAGCTATCCCAGTCTATTTGTCCCCTTCTAATTGGGGGAAATCCCATGCATGGAATAAAACTTCAGTAGGCATATATAAAACATCAGACAGAAGTAAAATACCCTCCTCCTACTTGAAGAAAACCTACAGGTTCGATTTTAGTAAGACGAAGGCTATACAAACCAACTCTTATATGAATTACCCAAATCAGCCATACTTTTCCAGAATTTTGGATACCGTCGGACGAACACCACTGATTAGATTAAACAGATTATTCCCCGACAGTCCTCAACGGATTTTTGCGAAGATGGAGTCCTTTAATCCAGGAGGAAGTATAAAAGACCGCACCGCCCTTCAACTGATCACCCATGCGATGGAAAACGGAAAATTAAAAAAGGGTGACACCGTGGTAGAATCCAGCTCCGGAAATATGGCTATAGGACTTGCCCAGACTTGCAAATACTTCGGGCTGAAACTGGAAGTGGTAGTAGACCCAATGGTCAACCAACAAAATATTAAGATTATCAAAGCCTTCGGAGGCAAAGTCAATTTTGTCAATTTCCCTGCAAAGGAAGGCGGCTACTTGCAGGCTCGCTTGGATAAAGTGCAGGAAATATTGGATTCCAATCCGAGAAGCTTCTGGACTAACCAATACGGAAATCCGCAAAACCCGACTGCTCACAAGCAGACCATGCATGAAATAATCAAGGATTTGGGGAAGGAGCCTGATTTCCTTTTCGCTGCTACCAGTACCTGCGGAACCCTAATGGGCTGCGCAGAATACATTCAAAAGAATAAGCTGAGAACCAAAGTAATTGCGGTAGATGCTGTAGGCAGCGTGATTTTCGGCACCCCTCCGGGAGACAGAAAAATCCCCGGGCATGGGGCAGGAAGAAAATCCCAATTTCTACAGCGGGAGGCAGTGTATGACGTGGTCCATGTCAGCGATAAACAATGCGTGAATGGATGTCATAATCTTCTAAATTCTGAAGCGATCCTCTGCGGGGGCAGCTCAGGAGCGGTCGCATGGGCTGTGCAAAAGCTAGTTCCCTCCCTACCCGCAGGAGCAACAATTGCCATGATTTTATGTGACAGAGGAGAAAGATACCTTGACACGATATACAATGAGGATTGGGTAAAAGAGAATATTATGGAACTTGAGAAAGTTCTGGCTTAACCAATCCCCCGCGGTTTCTAAAGAAATTTCTTATGATCGAAAAGCCTTTTTCAATACGAATTGCCCTAGTCGGATTGGGTCCAAAAGGACTCTACGGGCTAGAGCGACTACTAGCTAATCTGGCTCACTCGGGAGTATCATCTCCCGTTGAGATTCACCTTTTTAATAAATCAGATTCTTTCGGTGCCGGAGATATTTACAACCCGGAGCAGCCTTCTTATTTATTGATGAACTACGTCAACGGCTACATCAACATGTGGCCTGAAGAGAAGCCTAAGCCGATAGTTCCAAAGCCCAAATCCTTTGTGGAGTGGTTAGGTGACCATTCGGACGAATTTCCATATGCCAGTGCCTACACTTTTTCATCCCGATCCACCGTAGGCAGATACCTGAGCGAAGGTTTCGAAGACCTCCTTCGGTCTTGTCCGGACGAGGTGTCAATTATAAAACACATAGGCCATGTACGGGATATTCAGAAACATGGAGATCACTACAGTATCCATTTCAGTGAATCAATAAATAGCCCGGAGATAAAACTCACCGACTTCAAGCATATTCTGGTAGCTACCGGGCATCCCTGTGTAAATAACCCCGAATCACTTGGTCAAAACACCTACATAGATTTCATTTACCCGGTAACCCACCACCTTAAAAATATCCCCTCCGGAGCAAAAGTAGCAGTCAAAGGCATGGGACTCACTTTCATTGATGCGGTACTGGCATTGACAGAAGGAAGAAAGGGGAAATTTGAAGCAAGCGGCAACAGAGGACTTACCTACATCAGATCAGGTCTGGAACCTGAAATGATTTATCCTTTTTCAAAATCAGGTTTAATGATGATTCCGCGAGGAAACACCTTTGGCAAACCTCCTGTCAAGCCATTCTATTTCCGAAAAGAATCTTTAGAATTTATTGAGTCCTTGGATGGTAAGTATGATTTTGAAAGACAGCTTTTACCGCTTATTGAGCAGGAATTTAAGGCGGTTTACTATAGCATGAAATTTAAGGAAAAGGGAAAAGAGCTTTTACTTTCAAAGGACACCCATAAAGTAGAATTCCAGATAGAGGCTTTCCACGAGCAGTATCCGGATGCAGGACAATTTGATTTTCAGAATTTTCTAGAATCAAAAATATCAGGAGAAATTTCACCTGACAATACACTGGATTTTATTCAAACAAGCATTTATGAAGCAGAAATCGGTGTGGAAAAAAGTGCCTTTGCCGCAGCGGCTGATCTTTGGAGACATCTGAGCGATTTTTTCAATGAGCTTTACAAATTCGGAGGGCTAAAACCCCAGTCCCAAAAAATATTCCTCGAAAAATATGCAGGACATTTAAATAGGATTTCTTACGGGCCTCCTGTTGTAAACATGAAAAAAATTCTGGCAGTGGCCCAAGCAGGATTAATAGATTTCTCTTTTTCCAAAAATCCGAATGTTTCCACTAATGACAACATTTCACTCGCTATAAATGGGCAGGGAGCGATTTCTGTTGATTACCTGGTGGACGCACGCATTCCCAAAATCCAATTGCACCGCTGTGCAGGAGAATTGTATGGGAATATGCTGGAAAAACAACTCATCTTTCCATATGTCAACAGACTGGAAGGTCGGCTTGATTTTAGGCCGGGATGCCTCTCAATCAATGAAAAGGGGCATCCCCTGGATGAAACCGGCTTCGCCAATGAATCACTCACATTCGTAGGTACTCCCACGGAAGGCCTTACCTACGACAATGACACCTTATCCCGAAAAAGAAATGATTTCGTCAGCGGCTGGGCGAAAGACTTGGCAGAATACTGCTGTTCCTTACAGCCCGTATTTTAATTCAACAACCCACTAGTGATGACGAACTTACCATCAATGACTCCGATTACTTCTCTATGGATGCATGAGCTCATGGAAGAAAAAACTGTGTTGAATGAACTTCTTGAAAAATATGGATCGCCGATAAATATCCACCAAGTAGATCCCATGGAAATTAATTTCACCTCTTATCGTAACGTTTTTGAGGAGTTTGAATTAAAGCATAAAATTTTCTTTGCCCGAAAAGCCAATAAAACTAAAGGAGCGGTTCAAAAAGCCCATTCACTCGGTATGGGAATAGATACCGCCAGTCTGAGGGAATATACCCAGTGTCTGGAAATGGGAATTGAAGCTTCGGACTTGATCGTCACGGCAGCTGTGAAAAACAGAAAGTTGATAGAGAAGGCGGTCCATCACGGAAGTCTTCTTATTTTGGATAATGAAGACGAGTGCGACCTTGTCCAGACAGTAGCAGAGGAACAAAACAAGAAAGCGGCTATCGGTTTTCGTATAAGCGGGTTTTTCCTAAATGAAAAAAAACTGTACAGCAGATTTGGGTTTGACTTACTGGAAATTGATGATTTTATCACCAAAAATTTTATTGAATCTAGCCGATACACCCTTTTGGACTATAAAGGCTTGCACTTCCATATCAATGGTTATTCCATAGAAGAACGAAGATTTGCTTTAGCCCAGTGTCTGGCATTTTCGCAGCTCTTATCCAAAAAGGGATTGAAAACAGAATTCATAGATATAGGAGGAGGAATTCTTATGAATTACCTGAAAAATGAATCCGATTGGGATTATTTCAACCAGCAGCTGCGTAAATCAGTCGGTAAAAAAACAAGCGAAATAACTTATGAAAATCAGGGATTGGGGCTGGAGACCATGGGTGGAATCATGCATGGAGAATTAAAAACTTATCCTTTTTGGAGTCCTGTTACAAAAGGTGATTTTCTACGTGAAATTCTTTCTCATAAGCCTCATTCTAGCGATAGCTTAGGGGAAATTGCCAAAAAACTCCAACTAGAAATCAGGATGGAACCCGGTCGTTCCATGCTTGATCAAGTAGGATTGACCGTTGCAAGAGTCGCTTTCAGAAAAGTGGATTCTAAAGGAAATCGCTTGGTCGGATTAGAAATGAACATGACTCAGATGCTTAGTGGAAGTGCCGATTTTCTCGTAGATCCATTTGTACTATATCAAAAGGAGGAAGCGGAAGAGGATGCAGTGGAGGTGTATTTCACCGGTGCCTATTGCTTGGAGCGGGACATATTACTGAAGCGGAAAATAGCTTTGCCAAAACTTCCCCAAGTAGATGATCTGGTGGTTTTTGTCAATACGGCCGGGTATATGATGCATTTTTTCGAGTCAAGTGCACATCTATTTCCATTAGCCACCAATTTGATATGGAACAGAACTACTGAAAACGGTAAAATAAATTCCGCTCATTTTCAAAATGACGAAAACCTCTAACTAGTGACAAAATGATAGTGAATCCTCTCGACAAAGGCTGGAAGATATTTTTTCACAAAGCACATGCATTGCTGGCCATGGATATTGGTTTGAATTTAAAGCGTGAGTTTTGGCCACTTCCTATGTATTGGGGAGCAGGAATCGAAAGTATAGCACAACATGACAATAATCAACCCAAGTGGCACAAAAGAGACAATCTAACCAGCTCGGGTGCTCCTCTTGATTACCGGCAACGTAAGGACGTAGATTTGGAGCAAGTAAAATCTGTATTTCAAAATGCCAAATACAAATCGAGTTTTATTGTCTTGATGGTATCGGCTCACTTCCAAAAGCTGTATGGTGATTCGAAAGAACTGGAAGTTCAGCAATTTTTGGATTCCATAGATACATCCTGTGGAGAGATCATGTCCAACCTTGGCCTGAAAAAGGAACAAGTGACTCAATGCTATCAGGTGCTCCGGTTTTGCGATGATCTATCACTCGCACTATGCCAAAATGACTTCGAAAACCAACGAGACCCTATACAGATTGATCCCATCAGTGGATCGGATCCGATCTCAATATCCCAACTTCCCGATGGGAATTTTGAGTTAGCCCCTTGGGTTTTCGAGAAAGATAAGGTGATGTTCTACACTGAATATTATACCACTACTACCGATTTTTATAGTGAAGATGAAGTATTGAAAAACGACCTTGATCTTCTTCACCCTATGCGAAAGGAATTCATACTCAAAAAAAAGAGGCTGTCTCATAATCATGTTTTCTTGTCAGGCTGAGCGAAGTCGAAGCCTTTTATGTGCTAATTAAGCCCATTTCGACTTCGCTCAATGTGACAATTATGAGTTATGAGACAGCCTCTTTTTACATGAATTATAATTTTCAATAGCCGGGATTTTGGTCACTTGGGCTCATTGCTTCGTTGAAATTAAGTTCTTCCAGTGGTATTGGCCATAAGTAATGTTTTTCTGCAATGGTGATTCCTTTGTTCTTCATAAGAAACTCTTCGGCTCTGCCTGTTCTTTTCAAATCCAACCACCGCTTGCCTTCAAACTGTGTTTCGTAGGCTTTCTCTTGTAAGATCAGATCCAAGAAATTCTCAGAAGTCAGCTCTTCCAGCACATAATCTTTATCAGAAACTGTCCCCGGATCGAGTCCAAAGGCTCTACGACGGACTTGATTTAGGGCTTCCAGATTCTCTTCAGTCAGTCCATCCACTCTTGCAGAGGCTTCCGCAAAGATGAGAAGCAACTCGGGATAGCGATATACCGGAATATCGTTTCCCGCACCCGTATTGTCCACAGCCTGTGGCTCGGCGTACTTACCATTTACTATGGTAGAATCCCCCAATCCAAAGTCAACTAGTTGCCAAAGTCCTTTACGCAGATCACCCTCTTCCCATTCTTTATGAAAAGGATTGGTAGCATCTCCATAATGAGCATATGCTCCCCCAAAATTATAAAGCCCTGTGCTAGGATGATTTAATATCCAAGGCAACCCATTTCCTTGGCCTGTTTGTCTGGTAAATTTGAACGAGAAGATTTCCTCACTCGAAGTGACCAAGGCAGCTCCAAAAATCTTATTCCGGATATCATCCACAGAAGCAATAGGCACCAAGCGAAATTCTCCTGCGTCCAGTACTTCCTGTGCTTTCATCTTAGCCATCCCATACTCTTCCAGTTGGAGGTAAACATCCGCCAGCAGCGTTTTTGCAGCCCATTGTGTCGGTCTTCCAGGGGCTGAAGCACCAGTGGGAAGGTACAGCTCTGCATCTGCCAGATCCGCCAGAATAAAAGCATATACTTCCTCCGGCGTACTTTTCGGCACATCTTTTTGCGCTATATTCTGATCCGTTCGAAGAGGCACGCCGCCCCAGTTTCTCACCAAGTCAAAGTAGGTTAATGCTCTCAGAAATTTAGCTTCCGCGGAATAACTATTCATTTCATCTTCAGTCAATTCTTCACTTAGAGGTGCTTTCTCGATCACAATATTTGCATTTCGGATTCCCTCATAGAAGCCGCTCCATCGTTCAGCCGCTGCATTAATATTAGTAGGATTGAATCCCTGAAAATCATTGTATTGTGCACGGCTGCCCCGCCCATACCCCCAATCCGTATGGGCACTGAGGATGGCGACCTGTTCGGAACGTACCATCCGCAATGGGAAATAGATCGCATTGGTAGCTGCATCAAAATCAGATTTGCTTTGGTAGAAATTTTCAGTGACGATGGTTTTGGGCTTTTCCTCCAGTAGACTGTCACAGGAACTCACAATTCCTCCGATAGCTAAAAAACCGGCTATCAGTAGCTTAGGATTCAATAATCTATAGTTAGTTAACGTTTTCATGGCTTGATTTTTTTATAAGGATTAAAAAGTGGCATTTAAACCAATGGTGTAGGATTTGGGAATAGGATAACTGAAGTGGTCAATTCCCAATCTATCGTCACCGCCTTTGCTGTTCACCTCCGGATCCCACCATGAATATTTGGTGAAAGTCAGGAGGTTTTGCCCACTTGCATAGACTCTAAGGCTTTTGAGGAATTTGCCCTGAGCATTCTTCAGAGGGAAATTATAAGCCAACAAGATGTTTTTCAACCGTAGATAAGAGCCATCTTCCACAAATCTATCAGACACACGGGCAGTGGAACTTCTGCTGATTCTTGGATATTTCGCATCGGTATTCTGAGGAGTCCAGTGATCCAACAATACTTCCTCGGGCATATTCAATCCCTGCCCATAATCCATAGTGCTGGAAATCGCACTGACATTCATAATATCATTTCCATAACTCCCTTGGAAGAAAAGATCCAACTGAAAGCCTTTGTAGGTCATATTGGAATTGAAACCATAGAAAAAATCAGGATTTGGATCCCCGATATAGGTCTTGTCAGCTTCCGTGATTTCCCCATCATTGTTTAGGTCTTTGAACCTGATATTTCCGGTTTCGGTATAGCCATCTTCTTGATATCCCCAAAACTGTCCCAACGGCTTTCCTTCTTCCATAATGGAGAAGTTATCTGCCACTGCGATTACATTGATGAAATTGGTGAGGATAGGTTGTCCATCATTCAGGCTGAGGACTTTGTTTCGGTTGAAGGAAATATTACCATCTACACTCCAGCGGAATTCAGAAGACAATATCTGAGCAAAGAGACTTAATTCCACACCTCTATTTTCTATAGATCCCACATTGTCAATCGTAGTAGTGTAGCCAAAAGAACTTGGTAAACTAACTAAGCTTAACAAATCATCGGTGGTCTTAATGTAATAATCAGCACCAAGTACAATACGGTCCTGCAAAAGTCCCAGGTCAAATCCCAGATCAAACTGCTTAGTAGTCTCCCATTTCAAATCTCCCGGCAAAATAGACCCCGGTGCCAAAAAGTTATACAATTCCTCTCCGAAAACTGTGTATCCCGGAAAGAGTTGGTTCAATGTAGCATAAGGATCGATTGCCTGTGACCCCGTCTGACCCCAACTCGAACGAATCTTCAACGTGGAAATAGCTTCCTGCGATTTCATAAAATCCTCTTCAGATACTTTCCAAGCGATGGCTCCGGAGGGAAAATAACCCCATTTATTTCCCTCACTATATCTAGAGGAGCCATCTGCCCGGAAAGATGCTGTAAAAAGATACTTATTGGCAAAACCATAATTTACTCTTCCAAGGTAGGATAGTAAGGTTGAGCTGGAATAGCCGGAAGTAGGAATGCCCGGAGTCTCTGCCGCTCCTATATTATCAGTCTCGTAGAGATCGCTCAAGAATCCCGCTCCACTTCCTGCCAAAAATTTGGTTGTGAAATCCTGATAAGTAAAGCCTGCCAACACATTTAAATCATGCTTTTCATTAAAAACATTTGCATAAGTTATCGTATTTTCATTCAGACGGCTTATATACTGGCTGGTAGTGATACTGGCATTTCCATTGCTGTTGATAAATTGCCTACTTCTATAATTATCAGTTCTATCATCCCGGTTTTCTACACCACCGGATACTCTAATCGTAATATCCGGAATTGGATTATAGCTGACGGCAGCATTGGCCAAAACCACATTGGCTGAAATGACGGTGGATTGCTCGTTGATAAAATAGAGTGGATTAATCATATCCGGAGAAACAAAAGGAAAATCATCAGCCAGATGATTGATAGTCCCGTTATCTAAATAGGGCCTTGAGAGTGGCGAAGCACCCAATGCGGCTCCTATCATACTATTGCCTCTGGACCCGCCTTCGCTATCTCTCCTCGCGGTAACCAACTTAGTCATTGTACTATTGAAGTCAACCTTGAATTTGTCACTGATCTTGTGATTTATGGCAGATCTGATGGAGTACCTCTCGTAGTCTGATCCTTTAATTATTCCATCTTGCTGAAAAATACTTCCGCCGATTAGAAACTGCGTGTTTTCTCCACCTCCTGATATGTTTAGGGAAGTATTTTTAATAGGTGCTTGTTTGAAAATCTCATTTTGCCAGTCCGTACCTTCACCGAATCCGGCTACTTCTGCCTCTGTAAAGTACGGTGCCAAGCCATCATTTTGGGCTTGTATATTCATCAATTGGGCATATTGGCTTCCATTCATCAGCTTGAGCTTTTCCCGTAATGTCTGGACGCTGTATGCTGCATCAAACTCCACGACTGTTCCCGACCCACTTCCGCTTTTCGTGGTGATCAGAACGACTCCATTTGCACCTCTGGAACCGTAAATCGCAGTAGCCGAAGCATCTTTAAGGATTTCAATACTTGCTATATCCGCATTGTTCAGGTTGGTAGGATTTCCCGAAAAAGGAAAGCCATCAATCACATAGAGAGGATTATTATCGCCTTGAATAGAATTTGCACCACGGATTCTTACCGAAACACCTCCTCCCGGAGCCCCGTTATTCTGGATTACCTGCACACCCGCAGCCCGTCCATTAAGTGACTGGATCACGTTGGACGTGGGAAAAGCATTAATTTCCTCAGTTCTAACCTGTGCCACAGCCCCGGTAAGGTCTGCCCTTCTGGTAGAACCGTATCCTATCACCACTACCTCATCCAGCTCTTGGTCGTCGCTTATCAACGTCACATCTATAGAAGCCTGATTACCCACTCTCACTTCCTTTGGCTGAAAGCCCAAAAAAGAAAATACCAGCACGACACCTTTTTGGTCTGCTGGTATAGCTATGGTATAGTTTCCCGAATCATCACTAATAGCTCCTGTCTCGGATCCTTTGATCTGCACAGTGGCTCCCGGCAATGGATTATCATCTGTATCCTTAATAGTTCCTGAAATGGCCCCATCAGTCTGATCTATCGCAGGGGGTGGAATAGAATCTCTCTGCGGTACCGTGTCCTGGAGATAGCTTGGCGAGTGGCTTTCTGCTAGCGTATCGGTAGATATACCGAAGGAAATGCTAGCCAGAAAAATTAAGGCTGAAATCTTTTTCATAGTTGGTTGGTCATAATGAAACAATTAGGGGCTATTGTACCATTCTTACAGTCAACTAGTATTCCAGTAGATCTCCAAAATCCTGCTAATGCCCCTGGCATGCTCGATTAGCAGCTTTTATATCTGCCCAAGTATGATTTTTTTGAATGATAAGGCATTATATGTATTTACATTTCAGCAGTATGTGGATTATTAACCTCACAATGTCCAAGAAAACCTTATCCCCTAACCAGTTCATCCAATATATTCCCCCTATCCTCCTATTATTTCCCCTCCATTTACATGGATGAATTGTCCTGTGATATAAGAGCTGTCCTCACTCGCCAGAAAAACATATGCGGGAGCAACTTCGCTTGGCTGGCCTGCTCTTCCGAGTGCAGTATCCTGACCAAACTTAGTAACATCATCAAATGTGGCGGGAATCAACGGGGTCCAAATCGGTCCCGGAGCGACCCCATTTACGCGGATTTTATCCTTAGCCAGCATAAGTGCCAATGAGCGTGTAAATCCTACTATTGCACCTTTGGTACTGGCATAATCCACCAAATGTTCGCTACCACGATAGGTGGTCACTGAGCTTGTATTGATGATGGTATCTCCTTCCTTGAAATGTGGAATAGCCAACTTAGCCAGGTGGAAAAATGAGAAAATATTAGTCTCAAAGGTTTCCTGTAGTTGCTTTGCAGTGATGGAAGTGAGTTTATTTTTGGGAAACTGCACTGCTGCATTGTTTACCAAAATATTTATTCCCCCCAGCTCCTTCACGCATTGATTCATGGCTTTTTTACAAAAACTCTCCGACTTCAGATCACCTTCGATCAGCACGCATTTTCTGCCTTCTTTTTCTACCAGCTGCTTGGTGTCTTGGGCATCCTTGTCTTCACTTAGATAGACTATCGCCACATCCGCTCCCTCACGGGCAAAGTACACAGCGACACTTTTACCAATCCCACTGTCCCCTCCAGTGATCAACGCAATTTTATTTTTCAGTTTTCCACTACCTTTATATCCCTTTCGGATCACTTCGGGTATCGGCTTCATTTTGCTCTGCTGTCCGGGCAAGGATTGCTTTTGGTCTTTAAATTCAGTTGGCTTTTTCATAGTTGTGTTGGTTTGGTTTTGTTGCTACTTATATTCAAGAGTTCCTCAATGCAGAAATCAACTCCTGCTTAGTCATTTTGCTCCTTCCTTCAATTCCTACTTGTTTTGCCTTGTCGTATAATTCCTGTTTTGATCTTTCCTCATATACTTTGGCTTTGCCACCTTTTTTGCCCGAATTGGGTGTATTTGCGATACGGGCAGCCTTGGTTTTGCTCATTCCATCTTTGCGTAATGCCTCGTATTTTTCATCATTTTTGATGCTTGGGCCATGGTCCTTTGTCATAATTTTAGGGGTTTAAGGTTAGTTAATACGGTTTTTTGCAAAATTTGAAAACCGGTTATCCGCAGTGTATCAAACCTTGTCATCAAGTTTTCACGCTAGTTTTAACTCATAAAAAATGCCGAAATCGGGACTGCCGGAGGCAAGCAGGCCCGCCTACTATCCTTTAGGCAGGCATGATCCCGTACCTACGGGGCATACATCAGGATGATTATAAGCCATGTGAGGCATGCTATTCCGTTTCCATCGTCACACGACAGGCTATGACCTCTTAAAATCCCAGAGAAATATGTTCCAAACCTGTTCCGGCAACTTGATTGATTAGAGATTAACTCTAGTCTAAAAAATCACATAGATGAAATCGAGCATGTCGAAAACGACACACAACTTGTCCCGAACTTGCTTCGGGAGAGGCATGATTATACGTCGCGCGAGATTCTCCCGATGAAAAATCGGGACAGGCTATATGACCATTGAAAAACAATTATAAACAGATGAAAATCAAGTTAATTCAGGAATTCAAGGAGTTTGCCGTAAAAGGAAATATGATCGATATCGCCATTGGTGTAATCATAGGAGCATCGTTCAATAAAGTGGTGGATGTATTGGTAAAGGAGATTTTCCTGCCTCCACTATCTCTCCTTACCGATGGGATCAATCTGGAGAACAAGAAAATCATCCTACGGGAGGCTGTTACTACAGACGGCGTCACCCATCCGGAGCAAATAGCCATCGGCTATGGCAAACTACTGGAAGTAAGTGTGGACTTTCTGATAATCGGCTTCACGGTCTTCCTTGTGGTGAAGCTGATAAATTCTATTCGTAAGAAAGCTGAAGACCCAAAAAACGAAACTGTTACAACGCCTAAAAACATCGAGTTACTCAGCAAGATGACTGAGTTGATGGAAAAGCAAGTTCAGCTTTTAGAAGGAAAACAAGCAGAAAAAAAAGGGAATCACAAATAAGTTCTACTCATATCTCAAGGACTCGATAGGATCCAGTTTGGAAGCTTTGAATGCAGGAAAGTATCCTGATGCCAACCCCACAAAAATACAAATCCCAAAAGCTAATATCATCCAAATCCAAGGAACCAGGAATCCTCCTACCCCAATCACCAAGGCAATAACATTCCCGATAGAAATACCCAATATCACTCCCATAGCTCCTCCAAGAATACAGATCATGATGGCTTCCAAAAGAAACTGCTGTCTGATTCTAAGCGGTGTAGCTCCAAGTGCTTTTCTAATCCCTATCTCTCTTGTACGCTCGGTCACAGACACAAGCATGATGTTCATCAAACCTATGGAAGCTCCCAGCAAGGTGATGAAACCTATGCCGAACCCACCCATCCTCAAATAACCGGCTACTTCTTCCAAGCTTTCGGCCACAGACTCACTTTTTGTCAAGTCAAAAGAATCCTCTTGGGTGACCCGGTCTTGACGAATTTCCCTCATCATTCCGATAGCCTGTCCCATTTCATATTCAATCCGCTCAGGCCCTGAAGCCACTCCCGTGATGTTATAGTTGAATGTACCTTGCTGGTCAAGGCGGCTGGCATTTAGTATAGGTACCAAAATCTGTCTGTCCGCACCTGAATCCTGGCCTACCCCACCTTGCTCTTCCAACACACCGATTACAATATAGGGTCTACCCAAAATAATTATTTTTTGATTAAGCGGGTCTTCGTTGGCATCAAAGAGGGTGGTTGCCAATTCCTTTCCAATTATACACACGTTATAGCCATTCTGAATCTCCATCGAGGTGAAATTCCTGCCAAATCCAAGCTTCATAGCCTTGATACTCAAGTAATTTTCATCCCCGCCCCGGACCCGGACATTAGGATTGGTGGTCTTGGAACCCCTCTTGATCTCTGCAGCTCCTGTGACTGATGCATATACTGTGGAAATACCTACGCTATTATATTTTTCTTTGAAATCCATCACTTCTCTAAAAGAAAGTTTAGGATATGTCTTCTCTGTTTTACCATCCTGGATGGCCCGGCCCCCACTGAACCCCTTATTCCTAATATCGAACGAATTCGCTCCCAAGCCTGAAAAACTATCTGCAATCTGCGCTTTGATCCCATCAATAGCAGTTAGCATCCCTACCAAAGAGGAAATGCCTATAGCAATGATGGCGCCTGTAAGAATAGTCCGCAGTAAATTAACTTTTATGGAGCGTACAGCTTCACGTACGTTTTCGATCAGATTCATAGTGTGTTCGTAATAGAACGGATTTAAAGTACAATTGCACCTAGATATCTCAATTATAAATAATTACCGGGGAAATGACTATTCGACTGGAAAATTTAAGATACTTAATGTATTCGGTCACCCCGAACCTCAAGGTTTTTCATAACCTCAGTTTCAAAATGTAGCCACTCCTGCCATCGCTCATTCACCAGTGTCGGATCCTGGTATCTTCGGGCGAGATCTATAAACGTGACATAATGCCCCGCTTCGGATATCATCAGTTCATAGTAGAACTTCTGTAGTTCCTGATCTTCCAGATGGGTAGAAAGCAGCTTGAACCGCTCACAACTTCTCGCTTCTATCAATGCGTTCATCAGCAATTGTTCCGTGAGCTGTTGCATTCTACTACCTCCTTTTTTTACAAAATTGGCTAACTGAATGACGTAATTATCTTTTCTGGGAAAACCGAATTTCAACCCCCTCTTTCGGATCTGCTCAAGCACCCGTTCAAAATGTCCCCATTCCTCTGCGACAATTGGCGTGAGTGTGTCCACCACTTCATCCAAATCATTGAATCTCAAGATCAGGCTAATACAGGAAGAAGCAGCCTTTTGCTCACAGTAAGCGTGGTCGGTCAGCACATCCTCCAGTTGCATCTCGGCGATCCCCACCCATCTGGGGTCTGTCGGCAGCTTCAAATGCAACATCTTCTGTCTGGTGCTTTCTTCCCAACTCATGACTAATCGAATAAAAACCAGGTAATTCCCAGATCAATGAATGACTTGTAGCCGGTATAATCCGGCGTAACAAAGTACCCTTCCCTATTCATCAAGCCACTATTCAAGTGGTTGTATTTCAGTAAAACCCGAGTACGGCTAAGCCTGAAATCCAGAAAAATATCCGCTACCGGATAAGCGTAGACATTGAAATCGTTTTGAATGTAAAATTGCTGCGTAGAAGGGGAATACGCTTCAGCATAATAGCCCGAGTGGTAGCGAATATCCACCCCCATCTGTACATACACATTTTCGTCAAACATCGGGCTGTCATAGTAAAACTTGGTGTTACCGTATAATTTAGGTATTCTAAAATTATCACTTGACTCCCCCGAAATTTGTGTGAATATCACCTCAGTATCCCATTGGAATTTTTGCCCAATTCTCATGCTGGACTTCAATCCGGGGATCAGCATAAACGCCTCACCGCTAGACTGGGCTGCCTTCCGTTCCTCATTAAAATACACGTAATTATTTATCCGGTTGATAGTCAGTGAGGGCCTGAGTTGGATCCTATCGAAATCTACCTTAAGTACTCCCCTAATCTGATCCACTCCTATGTTGTCAAAATTATTGTCCCATTGGTAGTGATTCCCATAATACATCTGCTGCATAGCGGTAGGTTTATACACTGCTTTGGTATAATCCACTTCCAGCCATGGCGAGACAAACAAGCCATGAAGCTTGAATGCCCCCGGAACCAAATACTCTCCATCAGCACTGATTGACCATTTTTCCGATATCTTTCCTATCAGTTCTCCCCCTAGATAGACCTCGTTGAAGTTGTTTTTTTTGTCCTGATAAAAAGTGCTATTCATCCTCCCCGCACGAAACTTTGCGTGGGCATTGTAATAAAATCCCCTAAAACTCCCTTTGAATCCTACCTCATTTCCCCACTCCTTGAAATCACTGTAATTTCTGGTGGTATCCACCTGCCCATTGAGGCGTTCACGTGGATAGAAAAGAGAATCACTGCTATTCAGACCTGCAGACAAGGTGAAATGATTGTTCTTTTGGTCAAAAATATGATAGATCTGAAGTTCATCACGAACACTATATTCATGATAGAATCTATATTCCTGACGCAAATCACTCGCTTGCGTATTGCTAAGCCATACTTTGGCATCTTCATAAGTGAAATACACAGAAGTGCTGTCTACTTCCGGGGGAATAATTCCGCCTATTTCATTGACTTTGTGAAGCATCCTGGAAAAATTTCCCAAAAACCAATACTTGCCATTTTCTGATCGGTAATTGGTATGTAGGGAATAAGAATTCTGCACTGTCATATTATCATCCCGTGCATTGGGATTCAGTGTCTTGCGTGCACGAATGGTATGAAAATTAAAACCCACATTCCATCTGGGGTTGATATTTCGGGCAAACCCTATATCCAACATATTGCGCTGACCCCCACCGAAAAAAGCAGACATCTCCGTGAATGGAGATTTGGTGTCAAAATACTTGTTGTTTTCGGGAGCTTGGTAGTACAGGTCATAAGCTGAAAATCCTGATCGGGTTCCGATCACATCCGGAATCTCATAAAAAATCGGCTTCGTGGCACTCCCTATGTTTCCCAAATCCTGATACTTCCAATTGCTTTTGGCCACCGGATCATAATTGTGGAAATTGTTGAGAGCCGTATCCTGCGGATAAAGAATAAGGTTGTTTCTCTTGATGTCTTTCTCAAAAAAGAACAAACTCGTTTTTGGCCCATATACCATTCGGGTACTGTCATCGAGCAGGGATTTTCTAATCGATCCGCCTTCCTCCTCCTCATCCGGATCTTCCTGCGCACCCTGCTGATTTGTGTTTGGACGTGTGGGAACAGTGCCCTGAGCAAGAGCGAGCTGTACACTTGCGATGCTGAAGAAAAATACAAAACAAAGAAACCGTCTATTCACTTAGTTATTGTCCTTTTTGAAGACCTTTTGTTGGATTAGTTGAGCCAAAGCTAACTCATCAGCAGGTGAGAAATTCACCTCGATAGGTAGCACAAAAATCGGAATTTCTTCCAGAAAACCTTTCGGAGCATTGGATTTTACTTTCACGGCATCTTTTTCGGTCGTTAGCACAACGGGATTTTGAGCCTCATGTTGCTTATAGACAGCCCGAATTTTGTCGAAATCCGTTACGGCATAATCGTAATGATCCGGATAACTGAGTACTTCCAGCAGATCATACTTTCCACCCACATAATCTACCAGAGGCCGGTCATTTGCCAAGCCTGTCAGTACGATGACCCGCGATGAAAATATACCTGAATTACTCAATGGTATTGGTTCACCGTAAGATATGGATGAAAACAGCACAGGTGTGGCTCCCCTGCCATAAGAAGTTGATTTCTTTTTAAAGATAGCTTTATCAGAACTACTCAGGTCTTCGGGGCATTTGGTAATGACGATTACATCAGCTCTTTTTGCACCCGCTCTACTCTCTCTTAGCCTACCCATGGGCAAAAGAAAATCCGAGAAAAAAGGTTTTTGATAAGTAGTCAAAAGAATCTGTAAACCTCCCTTCACATAGCGATGCTGGAATGCATCGTCCAAAATAACCACTTCAGAAACAGTGGGACTGGAAGCGATCTCTCTTAATGCACTAATCCTATCCTCACCTACATATACTGAAATATTCTTTCCGAATTTCTCATAGATCTGGAATGGTTCATCACCGATTTCCACTGGAGAGACTTGCGGATTAGCTTTAAGAAATCCCTTGGTTTTTCGCCCATAGCCCCTGCTAAGTGTCGCCAATCTTTTCTCATTGTAAAGCATCCGAATAAGATATTCCACCATAGGCGTTTTGCCCGTACCGCCAACACTCAGATTCCCCACTACAATGCTTGGAATCGGAGATGAGACACTTTTCAACCAGCCCACATCGAAAAACAAGTTGCGAAGGCGCGTGACCAAATCGTATACTAAAGCAAAAGGATAAAGCAAAAAAGCGTACCGGCGCATTGCAGAATTACTATTTTTGATCAAATAAACGTAAAAATTATGGGATACAAGATTAGCGACGTGATTTCCTATCTGGAGCAGATCGCCCCCCCATCCTATCAGGAGTCATACGATAACGCCACGCTGATCACAGGAGATAGAAGTTCAGAAGTGACGGGAATCCTCTGCTCACTGGATTGCATTGAAGCCACCGTGGAGGAAGCTATAGAACTGGGAGCCAATATGATAGTGGCACATCACCCGATTGTGTTCAAAGGTTTGAAAAGTCTCACGGGGAGAAATTACGTGGAGCGGACCATCATCAAGGCAATCAAAAACGACATAGCTATCTATGCGATTCACACCAATCTTGACCATGTAGCACATGGAGTAAATAAGCGGATTTCTGACCGATTGGAACTTGTCGATACCAAAATTTTACAGCCGAAAAGACAATTGCTCAGCAAACTTGTGTTTTTCGTCCCTGTATCAGAGAAAGAGAGTGTTCTTCATGCTGTGTATGCTGCCGGAGCTGGGAAAATCGGCGAATACTCGAATTGCTCATTTCAGGTGGAAGGGACAGGGACTTTCACTCCCTCTGCAAAAGCGAATCCGACGATAGGTGAGCACGAAAAAGCCCAAGAAGAACAGGAAGTCCGAGTGGAAGTTTTGGTTTCAAATCACCTTCTTCCTAATGTTTTGAAGCAAATGCGTAGAGCACATTCCTACGAGGAAGTAGCATACTATGTGCAAGCACTTGAAAATGAAAACCAAGAAGTGGGTGCGGGTATGATCGGAAACCTTGCCCAAGAAATGGAAAGTGAAGAATTCTTGGATTACCTCAAAGCCAAGATGGATCTGGAAGTGATCAAGCATACGCAGGTTATCCCACGGAAAATCAAAAAAGTAGCAGTCTGCGGTGGGGCGGGAATTTTTCTATTAGGGGATGCCAAAAGAGCCGGTGCAGATGTCTTTGTGACTGCAGACGTGAAATATCACGAATTTTTCGATGCTGAGGGAGCATTAATTCTCTGTGATATCGGGCATTACGAGAGCGAAATTTTCACAAAAGAATTGCTTCAGGAGTTATTGTCACAAAATTTTCCTAATATTGCACTCTATTTGACAAAAGTAGTTACAAATCCCACATCCTACCGATAGTACATGGAAAGTACAGTAGCACAGAAACTCGAGGCTATTCACAACCTTCAACTTTTAGATTCAAAACTAGACGCCATCATTAAAGTTCGCGGAGCTCTTCCAGAAGAGGTTCAGGACTTAGAAGATGAGATTGCCGGTTATGAAACTCGCTTGGAGAAATTTCAAAGTGAAATAGATTCTTTTGACAACGAAATAAAGGCGCTTAAAGAAAGCATCAAGGACTCTGAAAAACTGATCAAAAAGTATCAGGAGCAGCAGATGAATGTTCGCAACAACCGCGAATACGATGCAATCACCAAGGAGCTTGAACTTCAGGATCTAGAGATTCAGGTTGCGAAGAAAAAGATCACTGAAGCCGGTTATAGAATCGATCAGAAGAAAGTGGACTTGGAGGAATTAGGTGCAGTGAAAAAGGATCGTCAGAAGGATTTGGATCAGAAAAACAGCGAATTGACTTCGATTGTATCTGAAAGCGAATCAGAAGAGTCCAAACTCAACAATGACCGTGAAAAATCCTTAAAGAAAGTCGACGACAGACTTCTGAAAGCATATACTAAAATCAGAGCCAATGCCAAAAATGGTCTGGCGGTGGTGATGGTAAAAAGAGGTGCTTGCGGTGGATGCTTTAATACAGTTCCGCCACAAAGACAGGCCGATATCCGTGAGAAGAAAAAACTAATCGTTTGTGAACATTGCGGAAGAATCCTTGCAGGCGTAGAAGATGAGGTTATAGAAGAAGTAGCTCCAAAAAAGAAAAGAGCAACCAAAGCGACTAAAGCTTAATAAGAAGCAGTCATCTACATGACAAAAAGAAACCCCGGGCTTTCAGTTCGGGGTTTCTTTTTTTTTCCACTTTTTTGCTATCTACAAGTTAAATTTTCTATATTGAGAGCTATGAAAAGTCTTGGAATTCTAGTTATTGCCCTGTTTCTATCTGTTTCAGTTTTTGCCAATGAGACTGAACCCAAAACTTTTTTGGTATTATTTAAGTCAAAGGAATTAAAATCGCTGAATACCTCTTTAAAGGAGATACAATCCCAATTTTCTTCTGCTTTTAAAACAAGGAGTTACTCGGGAAATTCCGAATTGGCTCTGATCATTGATATTCCAAAATGCGAATTCGACGCCTGCTTCCTCGGACAATTTCTAATATCCTTAGATGAAGGGGAAGATATTAGACTTCAGGAGATTGCATTTCGAGTAGTTGATATGACTGCCAACAAAAGATCTCTGGACACTTACATCACGGCATTCGAAGAAAGTCAGCAAAAGAAGAAAAACGACAAGCGCAATCCTACACCAGCTCCTTAAGGTGTTCGGTATCGTTTCTTTTCAGTAATTCAAAATCCCCATCTTCCTTTTCTTCGAGTAGATACAGGCAAAGATTTTTGTGTTCGAACATATCCATGTGACATAAATCCTGCTTCATCATCAAGCTCAAAAAGATACGCATCGCACGCCCGTGCATACACACCAAAATGGTTTCTCCGGGCCCTTCAATGATTGTATCAATTCCGCGCTGCATACGCTTGGCAACAATGTTGGGGCTTTCTCCACCGGCAATACAATAGTCGAGATTTCCCTGCTGCCACTGATCTAGCATATGCTGGTAGTACTGACTCTCTTCAGGAGACATCGGTAGCCCTTCATAATCTCCCCAAGAAATCTCATTGAGATCCGTCGTAGAAACCGCAGGGATACCTAAGTCCAAGAATGATTGGATCGACTGCTTGGTACGCTGCAATCCAGTGTAATATGCCTGATCAAACGGAATGCTTTTGTAAGCTTCAAAAAATGCAGCCGCCTGCTTTCTTCCTGTTTCATTAATCGGAGCATCGATTCCACTCCCCTGTACCACGCCTTTAAGATTGAAATCTGTCTGTCCGTGTCTAACTAAGTAAATTTTTTTTCGATTCAAGATTCTCTATTTTTGTCTGCACCCCAAAGAAAACCCATTTACTTTAATTTTCATGGTATTCCCTCAAAAGCCTTCACTGGATCAGATCAATCAAATGGGTAAAAACAACATGCCCGGATTCTTGGGCATTGTATTTACAGAAATCGGCGATGATCATCTTACTGCCACTATGCCGGTAGATGAGAGAACAAAACAGCCCATGGGGTTGTTACACGGAGGTGCCAATGTAGTACTTGCGGAGACGCTGGGAAGTGTGGCAGCTTCTCTCACCATCGACATGACCAGACAAGCCTGTGTGGGCCTGGAGATCAACGCCAATCACCTAAAAGGTGTGAAGTCGGGATTGGTGACGGGAACTACAACCCCCATTCATCTGGGGAAAAGCACACAGGTCTGGGAAATCAAAATCAAAAACGAGGAAGGTCAGCTATGCTGTATCAGCCGCATCACCTTAGCGATTTTAGACAAAAAGTAATGTACACCAACGTAACTACGAAACATACTAAAACAGAAATTCTCCAACTTCTGCTTCAATTGGGCCTGACTTCCGGCGGCTCTTTTGCCATCTGGCGAAAGCCAAAATCCAATATCGTTGAAATTGTCCTTGATGAAACTGCAAATCCGGCAAAAGTTGAGCTGTCAATCGAAGAGCTCGATCCTGGATTTATCGTTCATCCTTTTGCGGACCAAGAGGATAAAAAAGCCTATTTCATCAAAGCCAACAAGCACCTATCCTTTGACCTCAATAATCCCCCCGGAATAGACGAGCTTCCTGAATGGGTCAAAATCCAATTGAATAATAAGGAAAGGCTTTCATCAGAGCAAATCAGAGAGTTGCTGATTAACCAGACTCTGATAAGTAAAGTACAAACCTCCAAACTAAGTGAGGACAAAACCCATTTCATCCAGTTGGTCAAAAGGGGCATTGAAGCTATTCAGAGAAAACAACTGGAAAAAGTCGTCCCTGCACGTACTAAGACCGTTTCAATCCCATCAAATTTTGACCTGAGCTGTACTCTCTTGAGTTTGATGGATTCCTATCCCAATACTTTTATCAATTTCTTCCATCTTCCCCATGTGGGCACTTGGATAGGCGCTTCACCCGAAACGCTGATAGAAACCAATGGGGATATATTCACAACCATGTCTCTGGCAGGCACGCAGAAAGCAACGGGCGACAATCCCCTCAAGTCAGTTGCCTGGACTCAAAAAGAGATCGAGGAACAAGCATTAGTCAGCAGATACATTGTTTCTTGTTTTAAGAAAATACGACTTCGGGAATATGAGGAACATGGCCCAAAAACGGTGCTGGCGGGCAATCTCCTTCACCTTCGATCCGATTTCAAAATCAATATGCAAGAAACCGGTTTCCCTGAACTGGGTTCTATCATGCTTAGTCTCCTCCACCCGACTTCTGCCGTATGCGGAATGCCTAGGTGTGAAGCGCATGATTTTCTACAGGAATTTGAGGGCTTTGACCGATCTTTTTTCTCAGGTTTTCTGGGACCGGTGAATATTCAGGGAAGTACCTCCATTTATGTCAATTTGAGAACTGCCAGCCTTCATGACAATGAAGCTACGCTCTATGCCGGAGCAGGTGTGACAGAAGATTCTGATCCTGAAAAGGAATGGGAAGAAACGGAGCTCAAATGTCAAATTATCGGTAAATTCATTCAAAACCCAAGCGCTTGATTCTTCCTCAAATTACCGATCTAGTCGCCATCTGCGCCAAAAAAGGTCTCCAAAACGCGATACTTTCTCCCGGTTCCCGCTGTGCTCCTTTGACACTTGCTTTTGCCCGTCATCCGCATATACACACCAGAACGATCTCTGACGAGCGATCTGCTGCTTTCATAGCGCTGGGAATGGCACAGCAGCTGGAGCAACCGGTAATACTTGTCTGCACCAGTGGATCTGCTGCCCTGAATTATTATCCGGCCGTAGCGGAAGCTTTTTTCCAGCAAATCCCCCTGCTCATCTTGACTGCAGATAGACCTGCAGAATGGATTGATCAATATGACGGACAGACGATTTTTCAGCCTGATGCCTATGGCAGGCATATAAAAGGGAGTTTTCAGTTACCTGACTTCTCTTCCAATCCGGATCAACTCTGGCATTCCTCCCGAATTGTAAATGAAGCGATCAATCTGGCTCAACAATTTCCATGCGGACCGGTTCATATCAATATTCCGCTTCGGGAACCTTTCTATCCGGAGAAAGGAGAAGAATTGGTTTTTCCGGAAAAGCCTCGTGTATTTAATTTACTGAAAAGCAAAACCCAGCCTACGGATGAATCGCTTATCAAACTCAAAAACAGACTGGAAACAGTCCAACGGATAGTAATCATCCCCGGTCAGCAACGTCCCGATCCACATCTTCAGAACTTACTGGATCAGCTGGCAAAAACCCAAAAAGCGGTAATTGTCACAGATACCATCAGCAACCTTCAGTCTGACCAAACCATCACATTGCATGATCACTGGTTGGGAAATCAAGAAATCTCAGAAAATCTAAAACCTGACCTGATTGTTAGCTTTGGCAAATCGATTATATCCAAATCACTTAAGCTCTTCCTTCGAAGCACTAAGGCTTCGCATTGGCATATCCAGACCGACGTAAACGCCAAAGACACCTATCAGCGACTGACAAGGAATATTACCTCCACACCTGCCTACTTCCTCAGCTGGCTGATCCAAAATCTCGGCCCCCAAGACACTGAATATTATCATGCATGGCATTCGCTCGAGAAAGCAGTGGACTCAAATCTGACTCAAATCTTACAGAGTGAAGTCTTCGGAGAATATGGTGCATTGGCTAATTGTCTGAGTAAAACACCTTCCCTTTCCAAAATCCACGTTGCCAACAGCATGGCTGTACGCTATTTAAATTTTCTTGGAAAGAGAAATCAGGAGGTGATTTGCAACAGAGGAACCAGTGGAATCGATGGGTCGAATTCCACGGCTGTGGGATGTACTTTTACCACAAAGGAAATCGTGACACTGATTACGGGCGATATGGCTTTCTTCTACGATCGCAATGCTTTTTGGCATAACTACACCATGCCTAATCTTCGGGTGATTCTACTGAATAATCATGCGGGGGGGATCTTCCGGTTGATCGAAGGGCCCTCAAATCAGCCGGAACTGGAGGAGTATTTCGAAACCAAACAGACCTTGTCCGCAAACCATCTGGCAACCGAATTTGGGTTTTTCTATTCAAAAGTGGTGAATCAGGAAGAATTGGAAGCTTCCCTGGTAGACTTCTACTCAGATTCCCTCCATCCCAAGATCTTGGAAATCGAGACTTCCAGCCCGAAAAATGCGGAAATCTTAAAATCGGTAAAAGAAAAAATCAAGACTGCAATTCAGCAGTAAAAGTAGAATCGGGAGAAGAAGTTCTCCCGGGTTTCTTTATATAAGTTAACAAGCAATAGAGTAATCCTATTTCAAAAAGAGCCATTAGAAATATAGCTCCAACTGCACCGACAATAGTCAATAATAACACCCCAGTAATCATTCCAATAATCCCCAAAAAACCTAAATAAGATTTCCATGGAGATTCGAATTTTAAAAAGCTGAAACCTAAAAGCAAATATAACAATCCTCCAGTGCCAAGCTTGGCAACAGAATAAAGTTGGTGTGAAAAAGATTCTGAATATGAAAGTGAGATATCAAAAATTGACAATATTCCACTACCGATAATAAAAACCCACGTAGCAATACCTAATATAGAATTATCCTCATATTTCGAAATCGTCAAAAACCCACTTATAAACACCACACATGAAACAAATGATAATATTTTCACAATTGAATAAACCAATTTCCAATTGTTTGGGTCACCTGTGCCAGTTAGCATCTTGATATCTAACGGGAGCTCCAAAAAACCCAAAACAAAATAGATAATACCCGCTACAAAAGACAAAATCATCCATTTCATTTCTCTTCTAGCAATTCTGGGAAAATCCTTAGAAGGCATAATACCATCCTCCCCAACTCCCAGCGCCTCAAACAGCGCTTTGATCGTATAACTCCTCGGAGTCACCTCTCCCGCTTCGATGCGCTGTATCGTCCGCACATTCAGGTTACATAGTTCGACCAACTCCTCCTGAGTCAATCCTTTTGCCTTTCTCATTTCAGAGATTTTCTTGCCAAGTTCTGGTTGCTTCATTGTAAATAGTTTTTGATTAACCATGGCAATTTCCGGAATTGGATTGTGACTTAGGACGAACTAGGCTCGGTTTTGACCCGACATTTGCCCGACATTTTGGTTTTATGCTCAAATTTAATGATTAGACTATATCAAAGGCAATACTTGCTTCAATGCAGGATTGCGATTCCCCGCTTTCCAGATGGCTGAAAGTTCCGTGAATTGGCGAATATTCGGAATTTCCATAAAGCGTACATTCAGTTCATAACCTTCCTTCAGTGACGTAGGCACTATCGCCACCCCCATCTCATTTTCTACCAATTTGAAGATCGTCAACGCGTGTACAGACTTATGTCTGATCTTGGGCGAGAAACCCGCATCCCTACAAATTCCGATAATTTGCTCATAATAGAGATTGCTATAATCGGAGGAAAAAAGAACAAAGGACTCATCCTTAAACTGAGACACTGAGACAAAATCATCTTGATGAATTGGATGGTCTTTTGGGACCACCAACGAAAAACTGTCCTTCAGCACAACCTTCATTTCCAAATCACCCGGTACCGAAGCCAGCCTGACAAAGCCCAAATCCAATTTATCCTTTTCAATCATTTCCACCTGGACTGCATTGCTCAGCTCCTCCAAGCTAGTACTTACCAAAGGCTGATTCGCATTGAGTTTGGCCAGTAAATCAGGCAATACCTGATTGGATGCCGACCCTAGAAATCCTATCCTCAACTCCCCGATTTTCCCTTCAGAGATCAGTTTCAATTGACTTCCGGTAAGTTCAAGGTGATTCAGGACAAAATCAACCTCGCCTTTCAGAAATATCCCCGCTGTAGTTAATTCCACATGCTTTTGATCCCGCTCGAAAAGCTTCACTTTCAATATTTCCTCCAATTGCTTGATCTGCCTGCTCAGTCCAGGTTGGGAAATAAACAGGCGCTCTGCTGCTTTTCGGAAGTTCAACTCCTCAGCAACGGCTTTGAAATAACTCAAATGTCTTAACTCCATGATACCTTAAAGGTATCATATAATGACAAAAATGATATCAAAACTTATCATACATGGTTTGTATCTTTGTCTAGACCCTGAATCTAAACCCACATATAATGAATGCTTTTCAATACGGCCAAGACCATTTAACAGTAAGCATAGCTTTGCAACTCGCTAGAAAACAGAGGAAAGGAGTTTTAACTCCGGAAACCCGCGATAAAGTTCAGGCTTCTGCTTCTGCCGTTGCCAACATAGCCAAGGGAGAAAAGGCTGTCTATGGTATCAATACAGGTTTTGGACCTCTTTGTACCAGCAAAATCTCGGCAGCCGACACGCAGACTTTACAGGAAAACCTACTGAAAAGCCATGCAGTTGGATTGGGGGAACCAGTTCCCTTGGAGATCTCAAAGCTGATGCTTGTGTTGAAACTTCAGGCTTTGGCCCAGGGATTTTCAGGCATACGATTAGAGACGCTGGAAAGAATGCTTTGGATGCTGGATAATGATGTAATTCCCGTGGTTCCTATTCAAGGTTCAGTGGGTGCATCCGGGGACTTGGCTCCACTTTCACATTTATTTTTACCGCTTCTGGGGTTGGGAAAAGTGCATTTTGAAGGAGCTATTCAAGCTACATCTTCCGTATATGAAAAGTTGGAAATGACAGCGCTTTCCCTTGGTCCAAAGGAAGGTTTGGCACTAATCAACGGCACCCAGTTTATGGCTGCTTATGGAGTAAAAGTCGTGGATCGATTGCATAATCTGCTCGTCCATGCCGACATTACCGGAGCTATGATGATCGAGGGATTGATGGGTTCGATCAAGCCTTTTTCTGCTGAATTGCATCAATTAAGGCCGTTTCCCGGAAATAAACATGTAGCGCAGACTATTCTAAATTTATTGAACGGATCCGAAATCGTGAATTCCCATTTGAATTGTGCCCGTGTGCAGGATCCTTATTCTTTACGATGCATGCCACAGGTTCACGGGGCTTCACGAAATGCCTGGCTTCACCTGAAAGAGGCCATCGAAACAGAGATCAATTCTGTGACCGACAATCCCGTCGTTTTCGGCGAGGACCATACGATTTCAGGAGGAAGTTTCCATGGACAACCTATTGCGTTGCCATTGGATTATGCCTGTCTTGCCGCTTCAGAATTGGGAAATATTTCAGATCGAAGAATCTATCTTTCTCTGGAAGGAGACACTCCCGGAGTTCCCAAATTACTATTGAAAGAGACAGGATTGAACTCAGGCTTGATGATCCCCCAATACACCACCGCTGCTTTGGCTTCTGAAAATAAAGGACTCTGCTTTCCTGCCTCAGCCGACAGTATTCCCACTTCCTTGGGACAAGAAGATCATGTAAGCATGGGGTCGATTGGTGCGAGAAAAGCGTTGCAGGTAATTGGAAATGTAGAGAAAATCCTGGGAATTGAGCTATTTTATGCTGCCCAAGCGATGGATTTCCATGCACCGCTTAAGTCTGGCAAAGTGATGACAGCCATCCACGAACATGTGCGTAAAAGCATCACGCCTGTAATAAATGACCGGGTAATGACAGAAGACATGGAAGCTGCAATTGAGATGATCCAAAGTGGTGAATTGATCAGGATAGCGAATCAAGTGGCAATAGAGGAAGGATTGCCTTATGAAACTGAGTGGAGTGAAATGTTTGACTGTTAAATTAAAATTGCCCGCGGATTCCCGCAGAAAAAGTCGCAGATAGGCGCAGATCATTCACAAAAAAATCTGTGATAATGATAATCTGCGAAATGAATCAGCGAAAATCTGCCGGAAAACTAATAATCATCTGCAGGAAACAAGACAATACAACACCTAAAACTAATCGTCCCAACTACTCACGCAGGATTACCTTACCAAACTGAATGGAGTAAGATGCTTGACTATTAAAATTGCCTACGGATGAACGCAGAAAAAGACGCAGATAGGCGCAGGTCATTTGCGAAAATCAGCGAAAAAAATCTGCGTTGATCTGCGGGAAAAACACTTATGAAGAAAATAAAACTAATCGGCCCAATTACCCAACTACTCACGCTGGACAAACTCCCTTTGAAAGGAGCTTTAAAAGATGAGCAACTCGAAATCCTGACGAATGCCGGAATTGTAATCCAGGACGGAAAGATTCTGGAGATTGGCGATTACGCTGATCTACTGGCAAAGGCTGATAAGTTGAATGTAGAAGTAATTCAGCTGGAAGGAGATTTCGTAGCGCTGCCGGGATGGATTGATTGCCATACCCATATTTGTTTTGGAGGAAGCAGGGCAAAAGACTTTGCCATGCGAAATGCAGGAAAATCCTATTTGGAAATAGCAGAAGCGGGCGGCGGAATTTGGGACACCGTTACCCAAACCAGAAATCTCAGTCAAGAAGAACTTACCGCGAGAACAGTCTCAAATTCCAATCGACACTTAAGTGAAGGAGTAACTACCATTGAGGTAAAAAGCGGCTACGGATTAACTGTCGCCGAAGAACTTAAAATGCTTCGGGCGATAAAAGAGGCAAACATCCAGACCAAAGTTGATCTGATTTCGACTTGCCTTGCCGCCCATATGAAGCCAAGAGATTTTGAGGGTTCAAAAGAAGAATATCTTCAGGAAATCTCCGGGCAACTTTTTCCAATCCTCAAATCGGAGAAGCTTACCAATCGAATCGATTCATTTGTTGAGCAAAGCGCTTTTTCACCTGAAGAAATCAATTCCTATTACCAAGAAGCAAAAGAATTTGGCTTTGATCTAACGGTTCATGCCGACCAATTCACTACGGGCGGATCTGAAGTAGCAGTAAAATTCGGTGCCAAATCAGCCGATCATTTGGAAGCTTCCACAGAGAACGAGATAGAACTTTTGGCAAAATCGGACACACTAGCTGTTGCACTTCCAGGCGCATCAATTGGATTAGGCTGTGCATTTACCCCTGCAAGAAAAATTCTTGATCAGGGTGGATCGCTTGCAATTGCCAGTGATTGGAATCCCGGATCTGCTCCTATGGGCGACTTGCTGACACAAGCCTCTATTTTGGCGACTTTCGAAAAGCTAAGTACAGCTGAAGTGCTTTCCGCTCTTACTTTTCGCGCAGCGGCTGCCTTGGGATTGGAAGATCGAGGAAAATTAAAAGCAGGGCTTCTGGCTGATTTCAACCTTTTTCCTGCTTCTGACTATAGAGAAATCCTTTACCAACAAGGAAAACTCAAACCGGCTCAGGTCTGGAAAAAAGGCCGGAAAACGTAAGACGTTAGACATTAGAAATCAGATACAAAACTTCGAGAATGAAGCTGGAAGTTCAAACCCATCTCGTAAATCGTAAATCAATAAATCGTAACTCTCATGGTTTTTCAAGAGCAAATCCAACAAGGCATTCCAAGCATCCTTCCTCTAAAAAAAGAGCGAAGCAAGTCACTTAGCCATGCTCCAAAGCGTAAGGACATTCTTTCGCAGGAAGAGAAAAAACTTGCCTTGAGTAATGCCTTACGCTATTTCCCACAGGATTGGCATGCAGAATTGGCCAATGAATTTTTAGCGGAGCTGAAGGAATTTGGGAGAATCTACATGTATAGATTTATGCCAGACTATGAGATGTACGCCAGACCGATTCAGGAATATCCGGCGAAATGCCGACAGGCTGCGGCTATCATGCTGATGATCCAAAACAACCTGGATCCTGCTGTAGCCCAGCATCCCGAGGAGCTGATTACTTACGGTGGCAATGGAGCTGTTTTTCAAAACTGGGCGCAGTATCTTTTGGTGATGAAATACCTGTCTGAAATGACAGATGAGCAGACACTCCACCTCTATTCCGGTCATCCTATGGGGCTTTTCCCTTCTTCTCCAGAAGCTCCCCGAGTGGTGGTGACCAACGGAATGATGATCCCAAATTACTCCAAGCCTGATGACTGGAAGAAATTCAATGCACTTGGAGTGACGCAATATGGTCAAATGACGGCAGGCTCATTTATGTACATCGGCCCGCAAGGAATCGTGCATGGGACTACGATTACGGTGATGAACGCTTTTAGAAAAAAACTGGCAGCAGGAGAAACTCCCGCAGGAAAAATATTTTTGACCGCAGGCTTGGGCGGAATGAGTGGAGCGCAGCCAAAAGCAGGAAATATCGCAGGCTGTATCACTATCTGTGCAGAAGTAAATCCTGCCGCAGCCAGAAAAAGACATAAACAGGGCTGGGTGGACGAATTGATTGAAAACCTAGATGAGTTGGTTCTACGAACCCAACTTGCCAAACGCAATAAGGAAGTGGTTTCTCTGGCCTTCATCGGCAATGTAGTCGATGTCTGGGAGAGATTCGATGAAGAAAATATATTCATCGAGCTTGGCTCTGATCAGACCTCTCTTCACAATCCTTGGGCTGGAGGATATTATCCGGTTGGGCTTTCTTTCGAAGAGTCAAATCGACTGATGTCCGACAATCCTGAATTATTCAAAGAAAAAGTCCAGGAAACACTACGGAGACATGCCACCTCTATTAATAAACATGTCGAGAAAGGAACTTACTTTTTCGATTATGGAAATGCTTTTTTATTAGAAGCATCCAGAGCAGGAGCTGAGGTAATGGCAAAAAACGGCATTGACTTCCGATATCCATCCTATGTGCAGGACATTCTAGGTCCGATGTGTTTTGACTATGGATTTGGACCTTTCCGCTGGGTATGTACTTCCGGAAAAGCCGGGGACTTGAGGAAATCCGATCAGCTAGCTGCCCAAGTCTTGAAAGAAATCATGCAGCATTCCCCCACATCTATTCAGCAACAGATGCAGGATAATATTACCTGGATCGAGGAGGCAGAAAAGAATCAATTGGTAGTCGGCTCCCAAGCCCGTATCCTTTATGCCGATGCGGAAGGTAGGGCGAAGATTGCCCAAGCGTTTAACGATGCCATTGAAGCAGGGGAAATTTCCGAACCAATTGTATTAGGCCGCGATCATCATGATGTCAGCGGAACAGATTCTCCTTTCCGTGAAACAAGCAATATCTACGATGGCAGTAAATTCACAGCAGATATGGCCATTCACAACGTAATCGGCGACAGCTTTCGCGGAGCCACTTGGGTTTCTATTCACAATGGAGGAGGTGTAGGCTGGGGAGAGGTGATGAATGGAGGTTTCGGGATGCTGCTTGACGGTAGCGGGGAAGCCGAAAGAAAACTGAAATCCATGCTATTCTATGACGTAAACAATGGAATTGCAAGACGTGCCTGGGCCCGAAATTCAGGCTCCTTGGAAGCCATTCAGCGTGAGATGGATAGAAGTCCCGGATTGAAAGTCACGTTGCCGAATTTGGTGGATGATGATATTTTGAAATCTGTTTTAGGGTAAAACATTCCGAAATTGGGACTTTAAAAAACGGGAGGAAAGTGTAATCTGGACTCACTACTATAGTAAATCCTGCTTCTGGAGAAGCAGGATAACCAGCAGTGGAATTACACAAACTAGGACAACAGTGACCAACTTGATTTCTAAAAATCTGTGAAAATCCGCGTCTTTTTCCGCGTTAATCTGCGGGAACTTTTAGTACTATAAGAAAAAAAGAATCATAAAACCTCCCCCAAATCAAGTATAAATCCCGGAAGAACACTGGACTGAATTTGATCTCCTGAGGTAAAAAGCCGGGAGGGTTGGAATTCCCCGTCTACCAACGTGTAAATCAACACCGTACATTCGATAGGATGAACCACCCAGTATTCCCTCACACCAAATTCCTCATACAGCTCATACTTATTCTGAAGTTCCACCCTGCTATTTCCCGGTGATAGAATTTCAACAATCAGATCCGGAGCTCCCAAGCATCCCTTATCATCAAGCTTGGAGGGATCACATATTACAGAGATGTCGGGCTGAACCACGGACTTCACCTTTTCATTTTTAGGATTTCTAGAGAATCTGACATCAAAAGGGGCTGAATAAACTTTGCAGGGTTGATCTTTAAGGAAATTGGCAAGTGTAACAAATAAATTACCTGAAACCTCCTGGTGTCTGCGGTTGGGAGCAGCGGCTTTGGCAAATATCTTCCCTTTGATCAATTCGACGATTTCTTCGAAGTCCCACTTGAGGTAATCCGCATAGCTATACCCACCAAAGGACTCATTTGGCTCTTGAAAAGCATCCAAATCAATTTTATCTTTCTGAGGAATTCTATATTCTTTCATCTGTTTATACTTTGATTTTTAATGGTCATATGGAATCTCGCACGTTGAATAATCATCCCTCTGTGTGTCGCCTTAGACATGCTCGATTTCATCTGTTTATAATTTGATTTTCAATGGTCATATAGCCTGTCCCGATTTTTCATCGGGAGAATCTCGCATATGGGATAATCATCCTAGTGTGTGTTGCGTAGGTACGTGACCATGCCTGCCTCAGGTAGGCTCGATTTCATAGCTAAACCGCATTTTGAATTTTACCTAAAAACCACATACATTGTTTCTGTTATTTAAAATATCAGACAGCAGTTTATAATTTAGCATAAAATTAAATCACAAACTCTATATGCCTCATCAAAATCCCGACTCTTCACTTTGGACTGGAAGAAAATCTGAAACACTAGAATACTGGCATCAAGCCGCTATCCCGGTAAAAGATCTCAAGCTGGACGAGAATCGAGATTCTCCGAAAGTAGGTATCCTAGGATATGCAGGTGAAGAGGGCGTAAAAAGAAACCAAGGAAGATTAGGTACTGCCGAAGGTCCGAATGCCATAAGAAAGAACTTAGGAGCTTTAGCTTTTCACCTTCCTGAGAAAAGCAGAATCTTTGATTACGGAGATATTTCCACTGAAAGCTCCGATTTGGAATCAAGCCATGAATTACTTACCGAAACTGTTTTCAACCTCCTGGAAACAAATCATCTCCCTATATTATTAGGAGGAGGTCATGATCTTGCGTTGGCGCACGGAAGAGGAATTTACAAGCATTTGGCGGCTAAAAACCAGAAATTGGGCATCATCAATATGGACGCGCATTTTGATTTGCGTCCGACTATCGACGGAAAGGGTCATTCAGGATCTCCATTCCTTCAACTTGCCGAAGAAAATCCGGACACTTTTCAATACCTGTGCTTGGGGATTCAACGATCTGTGACTCCTAAATCACTTTTTGAGACTGCGGATAAAGTTGGTGCAAAATGGATGGTCATGGAAGACTTCAGGCTAAACAACTGGGAAGTGATCCAGGAAAAAATCCTGTGGTTTCTGGATTCTGTGGACAAAATCTACCTGAGCGTAGATATGGATGGTTTTTCTTCCGCTTTTGCCCCGGGAGTCTCTGCTCCCTCTCCGATGGGTTTCAGACCAGAATTCGCATTTAAAGTTTTTGAGCTACTTGCATCCAGCAAAAAGCTTATTTCCATAGATGTAGTAGAACTCAATCCTACTTACGACCAAGATCAGGCGACAGCAAGGTTGGCTGCAAGATGTGCTGAGTACGTGGCAAGAAAGGTATTGGCATAAGAATAAGTGATATGGCTTTCAGGTTTTAAAACTTGAAAGCCATATGTCATACTCCCTTTAACTACTTAGACAGCCGCGAATAGGTTATTGCTTTGCGGGAGATCAAAAAAACACACTGTCGCAAGAATTAGATCAACTCAGCGATTGAGTGCCTCCCACATGATCTCCACCGGATGCTTGGCTTTTCTTCCTGTGCCATCCGCAATCTGATGCCTACAGGATGTTCCGGGAGCTGCTATGACAGTTTCCGCATCTGCTTTTCTTACCGTCGGAAATAGCACCAACTCCCCTACTTGCTGGGAAACTTCATAATGCTCTGCTTCATACCCAAAGCTTCCTGCCATCCCACAGCATCCGCTTGGGATAGTTTCCACACTATAATTTGCAGGCAAAGACAATAATTTTTGGGTCCAAGTCATAGAAGAAAGCGCCTTCTGATGGCAATGTCCATGAAGTTTGATCTTCTGGGTTTTGGAAGTAAACGAATCAGCTTTGATGTTTCCGGCAGCGATCTCCTGCGCCAAAAATTCATCAATCAGCTTCACATGAAATTTCAATTTCTTGGCAGTCTCTGCCAATTCCTTCTTGACTATTCTTGGATATTCATCACGGAAACTCAAAATAGCCGAAGGTTCTAAGCCTATCAGCGGGGAATTTCCACTGATAAGCTTATCAAAAATTTGCACATTCGCTTCAGCATGTTTCCTGGCTTTTTCCAACAAGCCCTTAGAAAGTGCAGACCGACCGCTCTCCTCATGATCCACGACTTTCACGTCATAGCCTAATTTCTTAAGCAAAGAAATCGCCTTGATTCCAATTTCAGTATCGTTGTGATTGGTAAACTCATCGACGAAGAAGTAAATTGATTTAAGCTGCTTTGACGCACTAGGAAGGAAAGCATAGTTCTTTTTGTACCACTTACGAAGACTTATCTTGCTGATGGCTGGCAAATTCCGCTGAGGAGCAACCCCCAAAACAGACTTCATCATTCCCCCTGTCACGCTATTTTTTAGCATAAAATTCGCCAAGCCACCTGTTTTAGAACCCAACTCATTCAGCTCATTGATATAGGCAAATATCCTTGACCGTAGTGGGATACCGTTTGTCTTTTGGTATTGATAAAGGAATTCAGCCTTCATGCTTGCCATGTCTACATTGGACGGACACTCAGCCGTACAGCCTTTGCAGGAAAGGCACAAATCCATGGCTTCTTTGATCTCAGGATGGTTGAAGGCATTTTCCTTTTTATCCATCGTGAGAAACTCCCTTAGTGTATTGGCACGACCCCGGGTTGTATCCTTTTCATTTCGGGTAGCCATGTAACTCGGACACATCGTACCACCTGAGCCCGGTAGCTTACGACAGTCACCCGATCCGTTACATTTTTCTGCCAAACGGAGAATCCCCCCAACATGTGAGAAATCCATTATCGTATCATGGGTGGGAGTCTCCATATCCGGCTCGTAGCGCAGAAATTCATTCATCGGAGCAGCATCCACGATCTTTCCTGGATTGAAGATATTCTTGGGATCCCATGAGAATTTGACTCTGCGAAAAAGCTTGTAATTCTTCTCCCCTACCATCAAAGGAATGAACGCTGCACGGACTCTGCCATCTCCATGCTCACCGCTCAGTGAGCCTTGATATTTTTTCACCAGTTCAGCAGAAGCTTTGGAAATCTGATAAAATGCCTCCACATCCTGTGATTTTTTCAAATCCAAAATAGGTCTCAAATGTATCTCTCCGGCACCTGCGTGGGCATAATGTACGGGCTTCTGATTAAAGCCTTTCATCATCTCGTCTACCTCATCGATGTAATCTGCCAAGTCCTCGATATCCACTGCTGTATCTTCAATACATGCCACGGCTTTGGGATCGCCGGGGATATTGGCAAGTAATCCCAATCCCGCAGAGCGAAGAGCCCAAGCGGCCGAAACCATCGCAGGTTCTATGATAGGATAGGCATATCCCAATCCAGAACTTTTCAGATCGGACACCAACGCTTCACCTTTGGCCATAGCCTCTTCCAGTGTATGTCCCCTGAATTCCACCATCAAAATCGCTTCCGGATCGCCCTCCACGAAATAGCGATTCTTGCCGTATTCTATGCTTTCCTTGGTACAGTCCAAAATAATTTTGTCCATCAGCTCCACAGCCGTAGCCGGATGCTTCATCGCCGTCTGAGCAGAGACCATGCTTTGATGAATCGTCTCAAAATGCGCCGCCACTACAATTTCAATCGGTTCGGGAAGTGGGTCAAGACTGATTTTGATCTCAGTAGTAAAGGCCAAAGTCCCTTCAGAACCGGTTAACAACTTGCAAAAATTGAATTTTTCCTGCCCTTCAAAAACCTCTGCTTTCAGCAGCTCATCCACCGCGTAGCCTGTGTTTCTCCGGTGAATTGTCTTCTTCGGAAATTGTGCATGAATCTCTTGCCGAGCTTCCGGATCACTTAATTCTTCAACTACTTTTCTATAGATATCGCCCTCAAGTGATTGAAGCTTGGTTTTTTGCTGAAACTCATCCTTTGTAAGCTCTTCGAATTTCGCTGAATTTCCATCACTCAAAATAGTATCCAATGAAATCACCTTATCTCTCGTCACCCCATAGACGATGGAGGTAGTGCCGGAAGAGTTATTTCCCACCATACCGCCAATCATTGCCCGGTTGGCAGTGGAAGTAATAGGACTGAAGAAAAGCCCATGAGGCTTCAGGTACCGGTTGAGTTCATCACGTACCACGCCCGGCTGTACGCGTACCCATCGCTCAGCCACATTCAATTCCAGAATTTCCGTAAAATGCTTGGATACATCCACCACTATCCCATTCCCCACGCACTGTCCTGACAGTGAAGTACCTGCAGTACGGGGAATTAGTGAAGTTCCATTTTCAGAGGCAAAGCGTATCAGTTTCCGAATATCCGACTCGGATTTCGGGAAAGCTACAGCCAAAGGCATTTCCCGATATACTGATGCATCGGTGGCATACAGGGTTTTGGTAAGCGCGTCAAATTGCAAGGTTCCTTCCAGCTGGGCCGAAAGTTCTTGAAGCAAAGGCAAAAGGTTAGGTAGGCTTGAACTCATGCCCAAAAATAAGCCGATGTGATGGATTTAAGGAAAAGTAAGGCAAAAGAATTTGGAAATGATCAATAGACAAAATTCAATTCTCAATTTTCAAAGCATACCCCACTTGATAATTGTACATTGAATTTGATAATTGATAATTGATCATTTCCCTCCTTTCTTTACGACAAATCTCAAAACAACTTCATGTTCTTCTACCTCTCCCAGTTTTTAAGTTTCCTTGCTCTTCCCCTTACCATTACGGTCCTATTGATTATCATAGGTGCTTTTTTCATTAAAAGAAAATGGGGAAAGAAAAGTCTTTGGGCCGGAATAACTTTGCTTCTGTTTTTCTCCAATCAATTTATTGCAAATCAAGCAATGCTGGCTTGGGAACCCAAATTTAAGGGCTTCGGTAAAGTGAAAAATCAAGAAATCGGTATTGTGCTTACCGGTATAACAAACCTGAGCAAAACAGCAGATGACCGTACTTTCTTCAATAAAGGTGCTGATCGGATCACGCATGCATTGCAGCTGTACCGAGAAGGAAAAATCAAGAAAATTCTTATTACGGGCGGACAAGGATTAAACCCTGTAAATCCTCAGTCCGAAGCTGAAGTCCTCCGGTGATTTCTTTTGATGACAGGAGTTCCGGCTGAAGATATCATGATCGAAGATCAATCAAAAAACACATACGAGAACTCCCTATTTACCAAGACTTTTTTAAAAGAAAAAGGAATCGATATAGATCAGGAATTTATTCTGATTACTTCAGCTTTTCATATGAAAAGGGCGCAAGCCTGCTTCGACAAAGTAGGTTTGGCAACAGAATCCTTTCCCACCGACTACTACAGCCATGATACCAAATACGACATCCCTACCTTACTCTTTCCAGATCCATATTCCATCTTTATCTGGCACAAATTGTCAAAGGAATGGATCGGAATTTTGGTGTACAAGCTAGTTGGGTATATTTGAGTTCTGATTATCAAAAACATCCACTATGAAATTTGGCAGCACAGACCAACCCGAGAAAATTGACTTCACCCTTCCGGCGGATCATCCTGATACGGCGAAAACGCTAAAACACTTCAAAAGTGACGATCCTTTTGAAGTGTACGTGGGCTGCGCCAAATGGAACAAATCAGACCTCAAAGGCTTCTACCCCAGAGGAACCAAAGATGAGCTGACCTATTATTCCAGACAGTTTAATTCGATAGAATTAAATGCTACTTTTTACAATTCACCTGATAAAAACCAGGTCGTGCAATGGAAAGAAAAGACTCCGGAAGACTTCAAGTTTTTCCCGAAAATCCCGCAATCCGTCAGCCATTACCGCAGGCTTAATGACGTAAAAAACCTGACCGATGAATTTGCCGATTCTGTGAGCATGTTTGAGGAGAAACTGGGGATGGTATTTCTACAGATGATTGACAATTTCAAACCGAAGTTTATAGATCGGGTGGAAAGCTTCGTACAAGACTTTCCCAAAGGAGTTCCACTGGCAATCGAGGTACGGAATGAAGACTGGTTTAAAGGAGAAGTATTCGATGCGTACTACGAAATCTTAAAGAAAAATAACATCACCAATATCATCGTGGATGCGGCTGCACGTAGAGACATGCTGCATATGCGGCTTTCCAATGATGCCGCTTTCATCCGATACGTAGGAGCCAATCATGCGAGTGATTATACGCGACTTGAAGATTGGGTGGAAAAAATCAAAGTTTGGAGATCCCAAGGCCTACAAAAGCTCTATTTCTTCATCCATCAGAATGTGGAAAAGGAATCACCTTTACTTGCAGAGCATTTCATCAACTTACTGAACAAGGAACTTGGACTTTCACTGAAAACCCCCAATTCTCCCGGCAATCCACTCGGGTTTTAAAAGGTGATTTTAATTAAGGCTTATTTGATGATCTGAATATTTATGACGTACTTTACGTCACGTAAAACACGTTACGTAAAGTACGTCATTTCAACATCGGAAATCATGAAAGCCCCTTTTAATCCATTCATAATCAACACCTATCAAGGAAAAGACTATTTCTGTGATCGGGAAAATGATTTAAAAACACTTGTTTCACATATTAAAAATGACAGAAATGTAGTGCTTTATGCTTGGAGAAGACTAGGTAAATCAGCCCTTATTCATCGCCTTTTTGAAGAATTGGAAACTTCAAAAGAGTACGAAACGATTTACATAGACCTGCTTGCCTCCCAGAATATGGATGAAGCTATCCAATCTATCGCTTCAGCTATTTATGAAAAATACGGCAAAACCACATCAGGGCTAAGCGCGGGAATACAAAAGCTATTCGGCTCCATCGGTGCAACTATCAGTTTCAATGCGCTTTCCGGCTTGCCGGAAATCACCCTTGGGATCATCAAGCAGGGGCAGCAATACCAATCCCTCAAAGCCTTGGGAGAATTTCTGCTTTCACGAAAAAAGAGGATAGTAATCGCCATTGATGAGTTCCAGCAGATTGTCGATTATGAAAATATAAAGGCTGAAGCTGTATTTCGAGCTTGGGTGCAGCAGATTCCTGGAGTAAGATTCATTTTCAGTGGCAGTCACAGGACACTGATGGAAGCGATGTTTACGGAGAAAAAGCGGCCGTTTTATCAAAGTTCACAATTGGAATCACTGCAGCCGATCCCCTTGACTGCATACACAGAATTTATCCTACATCATTTCCAAGCCGCTAAAAAGACAATCAGCCCAGAATCGATTGAGAAGATTTACCTTTGGAGTCGCGGCCAGACTTACACAGTTCAGCTAGTTTGTAACCAGCTTTTTTCCAATTATAAAAAAATAACCGAGTCTACTGTTGACATCGTATTTGACCAGATTCTGACCCAACAGCAATCCATATTTGCCAATTTCCAAAAAATGCTCACCAAGGCCCAATGGAATGTGTTTCGCGCTATCGCCAAAGAAGAGCCGCTACAAAATCCAATGGGCAAGGACTTTCTCCAAAAGCACAACTTAGGCGCTGCAAGCACAGTCAGAACCGCACTGAAAGCATTGGAAAAACTAGAATTAGTCATCAAAGACGAAGACTACTACCTTGTCCATGAAGTCCAGCTTGCCAGATGGATGGCCCGACTATAAGATGCATATCATACCAAAAGCGTAGAAGCGATACCATCCCGCAATTCCGAATCCACTCTTGCCTCCTCAGCAAACTCTTTCCATTTTTTGATGGCAGTCACGACAGCAGCGATCTTTTCTTCAGGTTTTTTAATGTTCATTTTACCATTCTGAAGGAGGATTTTCTGCTGCCATACCCGAATTACGAATCCGCTGTCTTTCGTGCTTCTTTTGAAGCTTGATGTAATCTATGGGGCTGATCGTCTTCTTCACCTCAAAGGATTCAAGCCACTGTAGCTTATCCAACACCCGAAGCACCTGAATCAAGGTTATTAGATTGACTTTTTCACCGCGCTCCAGAAGACTCAAAGTAGACCGACTGATCCCCGCAGCAGTAGCCAGCTGCTCTTGGGATTTATTTTGGTCCATCCGATGATGCTTCACAAAGCGTCCAAGCTGATAGAGAATTGCAGTATCACTTAGCTGATTGTAATCCATGACTTAACTATCATTCATTATCTACAAATACACGAATTAATGACTGAATTATCATACATAATTCAATATTATTAATGAATGATTAATCAGTCATTATAGACAATATAAGACTTAACGACTGATTAATCATTCAAAAATTGATTTAAGAATAGAGATTAGATCGACTCCATTTCCACTCATAGTTCCAGCCTTTTTGCTCAAGCAAGATAGGATGATATGCTAAAGCTGCTTTTGCTGTAGACGAATTAAAAAATCGCTGATCATCTGTGAGTACAGCCCTCTTTCCGCCGTCAGCATCTTTCATTATCAAGTCCATTAAAGTAGAGGGAATCTCTTCAGAATAAAAAATTTCAGATTTCAGTAGCTTGTTTTTTAAGCTCCAATCAATCTCATAGCCCCCGTTTTTAGATGCGGTAAAAGCACTGGAAGGATTTTTACTCTGTGCTTGCACAAAAGAAAGAAACTCCCGCAGTAAGACCAATCCGGGATTATTAAGTTGACCGGGGCGAAAATCAACAGGTTGAATACTGGAAATTACATGCATTCTCTTTCTGGCCCGGGTGATGGCCACATTCAGCCTGTTTTCCGCACCTGACTTACCTAGCAATCCAAAATTAGTGACCAATTTCCCCTCTGGATTTGGAGCATAACCCAAAGACAAAATCACCTGATCAAACTCATCTCCCTGCACATTTTCTATATTTCGCACTTTGATTTCCACATCTATGAAACCCGTTTTCCAAAGCCTTTCACGGATCAATTCCATCTGAAAATAATTTCCCGTCACGATCCCGATGCTATCCAAAGGTGATGAATGATGAATAGCTTCGACTTTCAAAACAACCGCATCTGCTTCCATTTTATTTACCTGATTAATCCAAATCCCCTCGATCTTCTCCCATGTAAATGCCGGACCGGCAGTAATAAAAGTCGCATAATCAGGCAAAGTATCCAGCTTATTTTCATAGAAATGTGTATTGGAAAAATGAATCAACGCCGGATCAGCTGAGCGGTAATGGCCTTTTAGTTGGTGTTTTTCGAAAATATCCCCAGCCAACTCCAGCAGGGATTCCGCCTCATACTCCAACCCCTCCTCATCAGATTCCCATTTTACCTGATAGAAATCCGAAGGTCTAAGTTGCTTGGAATCACCCGCAATTACCACCTGCTTGCCCCGTAGCATGGAGGGCAGCCCACGCTCTACCCGGCACTGTGATGCTTCATCAAAAATCACCAAATCAAAGTTCTGCTCCAATGAAAACAACGCAGAAACTGTCTCAGGACTGGCAAACCAACAGGGCAATAAGCGAAAGACCTCTTCCCCCATTTCTTCCAGCAACTTCCTAATCGGCCAACGCTGCCTCTTTTTACTAACCTGATGAAGCAAATTCCGATAAGTCAGTCGATTTCCCAGACGGTTAAATTCCAGTCCACTTGTGATCTGCTCCCGAAGTCTAAGCAAAGCAATATGCTTGGCAATCTTCCTTTTTTCAAGAATAGCTTCTTTCAATTCTATCAACTCATGATGCATCGCGAGACTTCCCGCTTCTGCCAAAACAGGACTTTTGGCTTCCAAATAAGCTATCCACGCCAAATACCATGAATTCCAAAATACCCCCAGCTGATCCTTACTACTCGATTCAGGATATTCAATTCCCAGTTTTTCAGCAAGTGAAATCGTAATCGGACAGGAATTTTCCAGAAATCTATCAAAAGCCACAAGCTCCGAAAAAATCCGGTTTAAGTTCGATTCAGGACCAATCGCAACAGTCCCATTGTGGAAAACATGCAAAATCTGATCATCACTTAGGTAAGCTTTCCAGTTGATCGATGAGTTCTGAAATGATTCCGAAAACTCGCAAACCTTGTCGAGCCGGGCTTTAAAACCACCTGCTGTCCGGCAAGCCAATGAATACAACTTCTGCCTACTCTCCCATAAATCAACCCAATCAAGAATCGGAGACAATAATCCCAGCTGATTATTTAACCCTTCAGCAGAAAGTTCAGCAGACTCTACCTCTTCCATTTTTGAAAACTCCACAAATTCAGTACTTAATCCTTTGAGAGTCTCAAGTTCAGTACGAATATCCGATATGGTTTTTGAATCAAGTTTCAGATTCGATTTGTCCAGAATTTCAAAAGTCAAAGGGAATTTGCTCTTATTTAATTGAACCTGGATTCTCCCAAACCATGAACTTGATTTTGCTTCCAATATATCAAGTTCAGTTTCAAGAGCGGAAAGATTTTCGGGGTTGGACGATATTCCAAATGAAAGCTGCTGAAGCTTTTCGATTGAGGACAACATCCAATTGTAAACCTTGACCAGTGCTAATCGAACCTTCGAATCAAAAATCGCCGAAATGGCTAATTCAGGTTTCTCCAATCGCTTTAGCTTGTCATTGAGCAAATTTACAGCTGATGCAAAATCAGCAGTTGCCAAAATCTGACTAGCCAGCTTTTCGAAGTGAATATCAGAATCTTCAGCTGTCCATTTTACTCTAAAAGACTCAATTTCGTTCAAACTCTGGGCTATTCTCGGAAAAACCATCGGCTCGAAATGGGCAAATGAGACTCTCTTTTCCCAAAAAGAATCTTTAAACTGCAACCGATAGGAGTGGTGAATTTTATAGGCCTTATCAAAATCCTGTGCTTTTTGATAATCCAACTTTATTAGATCTGGATACTCAAAAAACGGCTTTTTCAAATCTGCCTTCAAATACATAGCTTTAATGGGCATCCCAGCCTCTTTCGCATCGAACAAAGCCGTGCGAAAAACCTCGAATTTCTCCGAAAGTCTGGAAATCACCTTGGAGTACTGAGAAATCTCCCGCTCCAACTGAATAGAATCAATGCCTCTATTCTGCTCCTGATAAGACTCAATAGCTTCGATTTGAGCTTTTACCTTGCGAAAAAGAACTTTTTGATCTGCCCGGAAATCATGCACCAGACCTAGGAAATCACCAAAACCGGCCAATGCCAACCGCTCAACTACCACGTCCAAAGCTGCTCTCTTTTGAGAAACTACCAGTACTTTTTTGCCTCTTGAGCAATAGTCAGAAACTAAATTTGCGATCAACTGAGACTTACCCGTTCCCGGAGGCCCTTCCACTACCAAGCTTCTTCCCTGCCGGACTTTCATCAAGACATTTTCCTGGGAAGCATCCAAAGGAAATACAGGAAAAAGCTGTTCTTCTCTAAGTAAGGGCTGGTTTTCACCAGCCACAAAGTGCTTGGTGAACAACTCCTCCAAGCCTATTTCCCCAAACCCGCTTTCCAGTTTTTCATAGTCCGCAAAGAGATAATTGCCCTTTTGGGCAAATTGGCCCAACAGGGCATAGTTTTTCAACGCCAGCTTTCCATCTTGAAATTTGCCTGAATCCACACTCACTTGCGAAACAGGAAAGGTTATCAACTGATCTTCAAACAGCGAAGAGCTTAGCTGAATGGAGAAATTGTCATGGAGAATCTTGGAAAACCCAGTTCTAAATGCTGTGGCATCAGTCGACAGCTCTTGCACTGACTCATTCAAAAAATCTACATCCAAAGTCTTTCCATAGCCTTGGCCATAAGCCAAGAGAAAAGCCGGATTCCATTGCCATTCATCCTGCTTTGAAAGAATCCATTGTCCATTATCGAGCTGAAGATCAACACTCAAAAGTAACAATGGGGCTCTAAGAACTTGCCCGTTGATTAATTTCCCTTCCACAAATGGCCATCCCAGGAATAGGGACCGCTCTCCGGTTTCTTCTTTGGTCAGCTGATCCCGAAAAGAAAGTCTTGAAAATATCTTTGAATACGTATTAACACCGGCAAGCCTAGGATCAGATTCGGGAATTAAAGGAAATGCTTTTTTTGAGGAAATAGCCTTTCTTATGATCTCAAAGCTATTTTCTCCATTCAAAAAATCCAACTCTTTCAGATCCACAACCCCAAACCCCTCAGTCTTTGGCAAATAAAGTGACCTGTTTTTGGAAGACAGGTCTACCAATCGATTCCGGTAAGTCTGAAAAATTGATTCAGGCATTTAATGGAAAGGTGAGTCTTTTTCCTTAGCCATCTGATTATAGACAATATGGTCCAACCTACCCGGCATCCATTTATTCAAAAACACCAATAATTTACCCTGGGTGGTCAGCACCAAATCACGTTTTCTTTTTAAAGTTGCCATCAAAATCTCTTCGGCAACTTCATCTGAGCTCATCATTTTTGATTCATCCCGGGGAGATTCTCCCTGAGAAGATCCATGTGCGGTAAGCGCATTCTTTCGAATATTTGAGGCGGTAAACCCGGGACAAGCCACTAAGACATGTACTCCTTTTTTCATCACCTCAGTCCGTAATGATTCAAAAAATCCGTTCATGGCATATTTACTGGCCGTGTAGGCAGTTCTGGCGGGTGTCCCGCGAAAACCGTTGATGGAAGAAATCCCTATTACTGTACCTTTATTTTCAACAATTGAGGGCAGACAAAACTTGGTGGCATAGACTGTCCCCCAGAAGTTCGTATCCATCACCTTATGAAAGACTTCGAAATCAAGATTTTCAAACAGTGCACGCATCGAAATCCCCGCATTGTTTATTAAGATATCTATTTTGCCGAATTCCGCAATAACAGTTTCAGCCATTCGCTTATTGTCATCCACCACACTTGCATCGGCCAAAACCGCAAAAACAGCTATCCCTTCTGCTTCCAATTTTGCCTTGCTGGCATCCAATTTCTCTTGATTTCTACCCGTAATAACGATTCTAGCGCCTGTTTTTCCAAAAACTCTGGCACAGGATTCTCCTATTCCCGAGGTGGCTCCTGTGACAATAACTACTTTATCTTTAAGACTATCTTGTTTCATTGATGATTCAAAGATACTGAATTTGTGATTTTTAAATTTCAAGTTCGGATTTCGAAGACTATCTAAATTGATTCATCCAATATCCCAATCAATTAGTAACATTCCTACTGAACCAACTTTTAACCAAAATTTCAATTTTTAAGTTTTCTTATTCAGAACTTTTTAAAGGTATAGCTCATTGTACGAGGGATATAAAGACCAAGTTGGACAAGGATTTCCGTATAAAAAATTTTTCTTCGGTTTTGTGTCCATATCGCTAAAAATCCTTCCAAACAAAATCGAGCCTGCCTACCGTCAGGCGGGCATGTAGCCTTTGAAAGACAAAATATAAACACATGAAATCGAGCATGATCCCATACCTACGGGAACACGGAGGGATGATTATAATGCATGCGAGATTCTCCCGAATCAAGTTCGGGACAGGCTATGTGACAATAGCAAACAATATAAACACATGAAATTAGCTGTCGTAATGGAAAGGATAGCTATTCGACCAAAAGAACGGAATACCCGCCTCATTTTTCTTCTTATTCTCCTTCCGGTAATCCTCCTCATCTTTTTTTCCTAATTTTGCGCCCATGTCGCGAAAAATGAAGAACAAAGTGATCACCAACCTACTCATCGAGCGGATTGCCTCGGAGGGTAAATGTCTGGGACATCATGAGGAAAAAGTGGTTTTTGTAACCGGAGTTGCTCCGGGAGATGTGGTAGATGTACGGATTACTAAAGGGAAAAGCTCTTTCATGGAAGGAGAACCGGTCAATTTCCACGAGTATTCCAAAGAAAGAATAGATCCTTTTTGCTCACATTTCGGCACCTGCGGCGGCTGTAAGTGGCAGCATATCAATTACGACCTGCAGAAAACATACAAGCGCCAACAGGTTGTAGACCAGTTTCAGCGGATTGCGAAAGTGGACATTCCCGAAGTCTGGCCGACACTGGGCTCAGAAAAAACCCGCTATTACAGAAACAAACTTGACTTCACTTTCTCCAATAAGAAGTGGTTGACCCTTGATCAAATCCGATCAGGTGAGGATTTTGACAGAAATGCCCTGGGATTTCATATTCCAAAGATGTTTGACAAAATCATCGATGTGGATCATTGCTATCTGCAGGGAAGCATCTCCAATGAGGTCAGAAATGAGCTTAGAGCATTTGCTTTGGCAAATCAACTGAGTTTCTATGACATTAGAAATCAGATTGGACTGCTTCGAAATCTGATTATCCGGACCACCAGCACAGATCAAGCTATGGTGATTGTGCAGTTTGGAGAAAATGATCCTGAGGGGATTCAACAGGTAATGGCTCATTTGAATGCAAAATTCCCTGAAATCACCTCTCTTCTCTATGTCATCAATACCAAAGGAAATGAAACATTCCATGATTTGGAACTCATCACTTTTGCAGGTAAGGCATATATAGAGGAGGAGATGGAAGGTTTGAAATTCCGGATCGGCCCGAAATCCTTCTACCAGACCAATTCGGAGCAAGCTTACGAACTATATAAAGTTGCCCGTGACTTTGCCGATCTGCAAGGCAATGAGGTGGTGTACGATCTCTACACCGGTACAGGCACAATCGCCAACTTCGTAGCTAAGCAGGCCAAACAAGTAATCGGAATTGAGTACGTAGCGGCAGCCATAGAAGACGCGAAACTTAATTCCCAAATCAACGGATTGGACAATACACTCTTCTACGCAGGTGATATGAAGGATATGCTAAACGATGAGTTTATCGCAAACCATGCCGCTCCGGATTTGATTATTACCGACCCGCCGCGTGCCGGAATGGATGAAAAAGTAGTGCAGATGCTTCTCAGACTGAGTGCTCCGAAAATCGTCTATGTATCCTGCAATCCTGCCACCCAGGCTAGGGATGTGGCGCTTCTAAGCGAAAAGTATACCGTGGAAAAAGTGCAGCCCGTGGATATGTTTCCACAAACTTACCATGTAGAAAATGTCGTACTCTTAACTTTAAAATCATGATTTCAGATTTCAACGATCCCGAACTGAGTGGAAAATATCTGGGTACAATTACCAGTGATTTTATAAAGATCTCAGACGCGCTTAAAGAAGCTTCCTATCAGATCAGAACCCGGAAATTCTCAGATTATCCGATTTTCCCCATCTCCAAAGAGATGCAGCCCATAGGGAAAATTTTTGTGGGGAAAGAGGAAAAAGGACTGGACTGGAATTACTTCATGACTTATGTGGACGAGTTTGTACAGCGAAAATTGATCTCTGAAGAAGCACTGCCTGACTTCGAAAAAGCCTACAAAGATCCTGATGAATTTTGTTGCCTTTTTGTGATGGATGGGGCATTCACCAGCTTCGTGTATATTCCTTATCCCAATGATTAATTCATGTACAGGCATCAAAAAAAGCTTTACCCTTTGATTGGGTAAAGCTTTTTTTGATTAGAACAGTACACTTTATGAAGCTGAAAGCCTCCATTAAGTGACTTCATCCACAGACGAGCGCCTGTTAAGCATTAGCAATTATTGCCAAGCCGCCGTTCTTGTCATCACAAACGGATCGCAACAACCCTTTTCTAGTGAGTAATCTGCTTTCGGAAAGTAGCAGGAACAATCAACTATTCATCAATTCCTCGATCTCCTCAGCCTCAACCGGAATATTGCGCATCAGGTCAAAATAACCCTTGCCTTCCTGAATTACAATATTATTTTCCAGTCTGATCCCCAATCCTTCTTCCTGAATATAGATCCCCGGCTCCACGGTAAATACCATACCCGGCTTGATCGGTCCATGCATTGTCCCTACATCGTGCACGTCCAGTCCCAGATGATGGGAAGTGCCATGCATAAAGTATTTTTTGTAAGCAGGCCAGTCAGGATTCTGGTTTTTGATATCCGTCTGGTCTAGCAATCCCAGACCTACCAATTCACTTTGCATGATCAATCCTACCTCCTTATGGTAATCCTGAATATTGGTTCCGATCCTCAATATGTGAGAAGCCTCCTTTTGCACCCGTAGGACGGCGTCATAAACGGCTCGCTGTCTCTCCGTAAATCGACCGCTGACCGGAATAGTACGGGTCATATCCGCATTGTAATTGCCATATTCAGCAGCCACATCCATAAGCAGCATTTCACCGGCCAGACATTCCTTATGATTCTCTACATAATGAAGGACACAGGCCGATGCCCCTGAAGCTATAATTGGCTCATAGGCAAATCCCTTGCTGCGGTTTCTTACAAACTCATGCAGGTATTCCGCTTCGATTTCATATTCAGTGACTCCGGGTTTTACAAAAGAGAGAACTCTTCTGAATCCTTTCTCGGTAATATCACATGCAATCTGAAGTTGGTCGATTTCCTCTTTTTCCTTCACACCTCTCAACTTATGCATAATAGGAGCAGAACGATGATAGTTATGCAAAGGAAACCGTTCTTTACACTCCTTAATAAATCTTGCGTCCTTGGTTTCCACTACCACACCCGCACGCAAATGCTCATTGGTATTCAGGTAGATATTGCAGCAAAGCGCCATTACTGTATTGAAGATCTGGTCAAAATTTGCCAGCCACTGGATGTTTTTGATTCCGGAAGTAGCTTCAGCTTCTTCCTTGGTGTATTTATGCCCTTCCCAGATTGCAATGTGCTCGTTGGTTTCCCTGAGGAAAAGTATTTCCCGCATGTGTGGATTAGGACAATCGGGTGCTACTAATAGGATAGTTTCTTCCTGATCTATTCCTGTCAGGTAGAATAGATCATTGTTCTGGCGAAAACGCATCGTTCCGTCAGCATTGGTAGGCATGATGTCATTAGAATGGAAAACAGCTACACTTCCTTCAGCGAGCTTGTAGCAAAATTTCTCTCGATTCTTGATGTAAAGTGAACTGGAAAGAGGTTGATATTTCATCTGTTTATAATTGTTTTTTTAAAGCCATAACCTGTCCCGCGACGAAGGAAACGGGATTGCCTGTCCCGCATTACTTATAATTATACCTCCGTAGCTTCCCGTAGGCATAGGATCATGCCTGCCTCAGACAGGCTCAATTTCATAAGTTTTTTTTCTGAATCTCAGCTGGGAAGTTACTAATTCTGTGGCGAAAATTAGATTAGAAATTCATCAGGAACCAATTTCCTGCGTTACTTTGTATATTACCGAAAGGGTAAATTATAGCATGGAATTAAACATCAAAGAACTCAATAACGGCATTCGTATTGTCCATCAGGAAGTTACCCATACCAGACTAGTTCACTGTGGATTTATTTTAGATATAGGAAGTAGAGACGAGACCAAAGAACAGGAAGGATTGGCTCACTTTTGGGAGCATATGGCCTTCAAGGGCACTAAAAAACGCAAAACTTTCCACATACTCAACCGACTCGAATCACTTGGTGGTGAGCTCAATGCCTACACCACCAAGGAAAAGGTATGCTTCTACGCCTCCACCCTGAAGGAGCATTACAGCAAAGCCTCCGAGCTGCTGTTTGACATTACTTTCAACAGTACTTTCCCCGAAAAACAGATCGAAAAAGAGCGCCAAGTCATCTTAGAAGAAATGGCCATGTACCGGGATTCTCCGGATGATGCGATACAGGATGAGTTGGATGAGTTGGTTTTTGAAAATCACTCCTTGGGAAGAAACATTCTGGGGACGGAACAAACGGTCGGGAGCTTTACGCAGCAGGATTTCTTCGATTTTATCTCCACCCGCTTGGATACCTCCAGACTGGTGTTTTCAGTGGTTGGGAATATTTCTTTTCAGAAAGTGTTGCGAGGGATAGAAGGTTCTTTAGCCCAGATCCAGACGAAAAGAAGTCTACATGTCCGAAGTAGTTTCCAGAATTATACTCCAAAAGTAAAAATCCGGGAAAAGGATGTCACCCAGTCGCTTTGTGCCATTGGTCGACCGGCATTCTCCCTTTACAACCCCAATCGATTCAAACTCTATCTCCTTAATAATATTCTCGGGGGCCCCAGTATGAATAGCCGCCTTAATCTGATGCTTCGCGAAAAGCATGGCTATGTCTATAGTATTGAATCCAACTATCAGCCATTTTCGGACATAGGTTTCTTTGGAATTTACTTTGGAACAGAGGTCAAAACGCTGAAAAAAGCCCAATCACTGGTTCTCAAAGAAATGGGTAAGTTGGCCAACACAACGCTGGGATCACTTCAGCTTCACATGGCCAAAGAGCAAGCAATAGGCCAAATGGCGATAGCGGAGGAGAATTATTCAGCTTTGATGCTGGTGTATGGCAAAAGCTTACTCGATCACGGAAAAGTAGATCCTTTGGAAAAAATCTTCAATCAGATAAGAAATACTACAGCAGAAGAAATCCGGGAAATCGCACTGGAAATCTTCAATCCCGACATGTTGACCTTTCTTACTTACAAACCCCAATAATCATGGAATTCATAGACCCCGCTCTTTTAACGTATTGCGAAAATCACAGCAGTGAAGAAGATTATTTGCTAAAAAAAATCACCCGGGAAACTCAGGCTAAAGTGATGATGCCACGCATGATCTCAGGGCACTTGCAGGGAAAAATGCTGGAACTTTTTACCAAAATGCAAAACCCAAAAACAATTTTGGAAATAGGTACATATACCGGTTATTCGGGAATCTGTATGGCTCGCGGGTTGGGCAAAGACGGAACGCTGATCACCCTAGACATCAATGATGAGTTGGAAACGATGGTTCGCGGATTTTTTGAAGAAAGCGGTCTGAGTGACAAAATTGATTACAGGTTGGGAAATGCGATGGAAATCATCCCTACACTTCCGGGTCCTTTCGACATGGCATTCATAGATGCTGACAAAATCAACTACATCAACTACTACGACCTGATAATCGATAAGATTAATCCGGGCGGAATTATTTTAGCTGACAATGTACTCTGGTCCGGGAAAATCCTAGCGGATGAAAACCTCCCTATCGACAAAAACACCCAGGCCATTTTAGACTTTAACACCCTGATTCAGAACGATTCACGCGTAGAAAACGTATTGCTTCCCATCCGCGATGGAGTGATGATGGCAAGAAAAATCTAAATGAAGTTAAAAGGGGAATCATTTTTGCTAAAATGAGCCCGAAACGACGATGAAAGCCTTTTTCGAATGAAAAAAATACAAATCACCTATTTAATTTTCATCCTGCTAGTACTTTTTGGCGGGGAGTCCATGGCTCAAATCCCACAAGTTCCCGCTGAACTGGAATTTGCAGACCTTATCGTAAGAATCAATCCCCAAGCCCGTCGCGAAATCCAATTGGATGTGGATGCTCAATATCGCAACCCCTCCTATTTTAAAACCAAGCAGGAACGGGTCAATCTATACATGCCGATCATCGAACGGGAACTGAGGAATGCCGGCGTACCTGTAGACCTGAAGTACCTGGTAATTCAAGAAAGTGGGCTGATCGGAGATGCCGTTTCCACCTCTAACGCAGTTGGTTTTTGGCAGTTTAAGCAAGGAACCGCCGAAGAGGTTTTTCTCAGAGTAGACAATCAGATCGATGATCGAAAAAACATTGTCGCTTCCACCAAGGGTGCAGCCTTGTATCTGCAAAAACACAATAATTCCTTCGACAACTGGATGTGTGCCCTGGTATCCTATCAGATGGGATTGGGTGGAGCCAAAGCTTATTTTGGAACGCAATACAATGGAAAACGTGTAGTCGATGTGGATCGTAATAGCCATTGGTATTTCAAGAAATTCTTAGCCCATAAAATCGCATTTGGAAGCCCAACCATAATGCTTGCAAGTAGCGGTCAATACCTGGTAGAAGAGCGGGTTCAAGGTCCTACGACACTGGCGATACTGGCAAAAAAATATGGGGTAACAGAGCAACATCTACAGGAATACAACCTCTGGACGAAAAGTGGAAAGATCCCGGGAGACAAGGTCTACACAGTATTGTATGTGAGGGACGGATCTGCTCCTATACAACCGGCGATCAGCACAGCACAGACGAAAACCGGGAACCAGACGGTTACTAGCTCCTCTCCTGCTTATAAGCAAGCCGATTCCTACCCTAGAATAGCAGGGAATACCACCAAAGCTTCGCTGCCTGATCAGATCAAAGTAAATAATCTAGACGGTGTGCAAGCGCCTCAATCTACTACTCAAAGCACGTTTTCCGGTCGCATTGGGATCAAAGAAAACAAGTTGAGAAAACTGAATGACTTGGAGAAAGGAGAGCGGATCGAAGCCGGCGAATATTACTATACCGAGAAAAAGAAAGCCAGTGCAGAAGTGTCTACCCATATCGTAAGGCCAGGAGAAACCCTCTGGAGCATTTCACAGAAATACGGGATTAAATTAGCTGCTCTGAAGTCTAAAAACAGAATTAGAAAAGATACAGATTTGAAAGCAGGAATGGTACTCAATCTTCAAGACCATCGAAAGCGTGGCGAGGAAATACCCAAGGTAAACTTGACTAGCCCCCCAGCACCTGCCAGACAGGCAGTGGCGACTTCCGCCACCACTACCACTACCACTACCACTCCGGCGGTCACCCAGACTTCTCCCACTCCGGCAGTCAGCAGTACTACTCCGACACCATCCCCCTCGCAGATTGCACATACTGTGGTAGGTGGGGAAACGCTGTTTTCCATCAGTAAAAAATATGGTGTAACCGTCAATCAATTAAAAGAATGGAACAATATAGGAAGTCAAAACATCATATCCATTGGGCAGAAATTGGTTATCTTTCGTCCCTGATCTGCAATCCCGACGCTTTTTAAATGTCAAAGTATCTCCTCTCTGCTTTTGGATTATTCCTGCTGTGCCTCAGTCATGCTGTACAGGCTCAGGATAGGCAGTTTATTCCTGACACTGTACTGATCAATGGCGATACCTTACTGATGCTTGGAGATTCCCTACTGATAGAAGCGCCTAAAAAAGAGGTGTTCTGGAAGACTGGAGGAAACTACAATCTGAATATACAACAGGTTACTTTGTCAAATTGGGCTGCAGGTGGTTCCAGTACATTTGCGCTAAATTCAGGCATGACACTTTTTGCAAATTACAAGAAAGACAATAAAGTTTGGGATACGCAGCTTACGTTAAGTATGGGTTTTAACCGACAGGATGACAGATCGTTCAAAACCCGAAAGACCAACGATAATTTTCATTTTATAAGTAATTATGGTAGAGAACTCTCGGAGTTTTTCTACTTATCCACCCAGCTAGACGCACGGACTCAGCTCCTTGCAGGTTATAAATATGCCAGGCCAACGGGAAGTGATGTAGAGGTACGCACGAAAATCTCAGACTTGCTTTCTCCGGGCTATGTACAGTCTTCCACGGGTCTTAACTACCGAAAAACCTATAAAGACAACAGTAAAATATCCATCATCATATCTCCTTTCACGGGCAGGTTTACTATAGTACTGGACGATTCTCTTAGCAGAGCGGGCGCATTTGGTATAACCCCGGGAGAAAATGTACGGGCTGAAGCGGGAGTTTCCCTTGCCGCCTCTGTCGTGGACGTTCAACTTATGCAAAACGTCACGTGGAAGTCTGATATCAATCTATTTTCCAATTACGAAGTATTTGGAAACATGGTAGTCAACTTCAATTCTGTGATCAGAATGAAGGTAAACAAGTTTATTTCCACGCGGATAGAAACTATTCTGATCTACGATGAGGAGGTGTTTATCAACCAAAGCGATGGCACATCCAAACAAGCCATACAACTGCAGAATCTGATAAATTTTGGAATTTCGCTGGATTTTTAAAAATCTGTCTCCAGTCCAAATCTGCGCTGAAATTCCCCCAGCGCCGCATGCTTGTCCTTCAAAAAATTGAATTTATCAGTGCTTGTATAGAGTTTATTACGCTCAGACTCCAGTTCTTCCTTCAGCTCCAATTCCACTTTAAACTGATTGACCCCACCCAGTTCTCTGACAATCCGAACAAGCTCCGGTTTCATCTTCAATGCAAGCTCTTCTTGCACATGCCCCATTACTTCAAGGATAACAATATCCCCGTTCATTTTCATGGATTGCCCGAGTATCGCCAATTCCATACTTTTTCCGAGCTTCTGAAAGTGTTCTCTTACTTTGGGAAATACCTCATCCAATATTTCCCGGCTGAGATCTCTTCCTGTCTGTATTACCTCGACTACCTCTTCGCTAACCTTGGCTTTGGCACTTTCAAGCTCGACCTTGGCCTTTTGATCGGCCAACTGCTTGGTGTGTCCAAGGTTTTTTGGGATAGAAATGGTCTTCAGTAGACTAGACTTGGCAGAGCCTGAAGAAGTAGGAAGGGGAATAGGTTCTTTGAGTGGCTCAGGCGCTACTTCTGTCAGACTTTTTTTTTTGTGTCTTCAGCCGCGATCATGGACAGACGGAATGCCTGGGGAAGCTTCGCCATTTTCATCAACGCCAATTCCACATGCAAGCGTTGATTCTTGGAGGTTTTATAGTTGATATCGCAATAATTGGCGATGTTCAGCGCAGAAAGTAAGAAAGAAGCAGAAGTGGCTTCTGTCTGTTGCAAATAGCGTTCTTTAGCAGATTCGGAAACTTCTATCAATTCCACAGTGGCAGGATCCTTGGCTACCAAGAGATCTCTGAAATGTTCGCAGAGCCCCACTACGAAATTGTGTCCGTCAAATCCTTTCTTTAAGATCTCATCAAAAATCAATAAGACCTGGGAAAGATTCTCAGAAACCAACGCGTCCACTACTTTGAAATAATAATCGTAATCGAGGATATGGAGATTGCCGATGGTTTCATGATAGGTAACTTTTTTTCCTGCGGAATAAGTCACAATCAAATCAAACATGGACAAAGCATCCCGCAAGGCTCCATCAGCTTTGGTAGCTATCAACCTGAGTGCCTCCTCTTCATAATCTACAGTTTCCTTCTCGGCGATGTACTTAAGATGCACAGCGATGTCTTTGATCTGAATTCTATTGAAATCAAAAATCTGGCATCGGGAAAGAATGGTAGGTATAATTTTATGCTTTTCGGTAGTGGCCAAAATAAAGATGGCATACTTAGGCGGTTCCTCCAAGGTCTTCAAAAAAGCATTGAAGGCCTGATTTGAAAGCATGTGAACCTCATCAATGATATAGACTTTGTACTGCCCTTTCTGAGGAGCGTAGCGCACTTGATCTACCAGGTTACGGATATCATCTACCGAGTTGTTCGAAGCAGCATCGAGCTCGTAGATATTAAATGAGCTGTTATTCTGAAAAGAAACGCAGGATTCACATTTACCACAAGCCTCGAAGTCAGCCTGAATATCTTCACAGTTGATCGTCTTGGCCAGAATCCGGGCACAGGTAGTCTTCCCCACCCCACGTGGACCACAAAACAAAAAAGCCTGAGCTAAATGGTTGTTTTTAATGGCATTCTGAAGCGTGGTGGTGATATGCTGCTGCCCAACTACGCTTTTAAAATCTGCCGGTCTGTATTTTCTTGCCGAAACGACGAAATTTTCCATCACCGCAAGATATAAAAAACTCCATACTCGTGAAGCCCAAAAAATGGCATTTTAAGACAATTCTCGCTAATTCTTTGATTTACAAAGCTATGAAAATCCAATTTTTTAATTGATTGTCAAAATTCAAAAATCTCTTAATCCAAGGAACCAAAATTGTATTACTTTTGTCATCCTTATTCAAATGGGGCTGACCGGTTTTGACAGTAAGTGTAAAGATCGGGCTCGCATGCAGGCTGGAGTATGTACGGCCTTAAAAAATTCATATGCACTATAAATGGCGAAGAATCTTACGCTATGGCTGCCTAATCTTACCTTAACAGGAAAGAAAGCTTAAAGGGTTGAGTTGCGAGAGTAATTCCCCGGCCACATCTCACCGCCCGTTGTCTGATCCGGGTGGATCTGAGGTGTCGACTTGATCGGACTGCGGCTTGTGATGCTATTAAGCAGGTCTAAGACAAATAGCTAAGCCGAAGCAAGGTGTGTCACCCAGCATAAGTCGGTCGAAAATCCAACAGGTGACTAAGCATGTAGACGGTACGTTGTTTCCTTATCTGGACGCGAGTTCGAATCTCGCCAGCTCCACCTGACGGCACAAATCCAATTTTGACGGATTTGTGCCTTTATTTTTAGTATACAACCTACTGTTTATCAGATAGATAAGTTCAATAAACTTATTAACCTCCGGAGTTCGAACTTTTTCAGCCTTAAAAGTTATTTTTTTCAACCTGTAGGAGAGACAAGGGTTTTAAATCCGGATCAGTGTAAACCCTCAATTCCCTATTGACCAATATCGATAGTGCTGAGGTCGTTTTGCCTAGATACTTTTGAGAGCCCACCTTCGGTCGGCAGGCAAAAGTATCTCCTCCTTCGGCCTTTAGGTTTGCAGGAGGATAACACTGATCATTGTATTAGCAAAAAAACACTTTCGGACTTCTGTTGACAAGATTGCACCCTATGACAGAAAAAGCCATCAAGGTATCCCCGATGGCTCTCATTTCTTTAACTTGAATCAACTACTTAGCGAATTGCACAGCAGCTACAACCGGAAGATGGTCAGAAGGATAGCGTTGTTCTCTTGCATCTGTTAAGACCGCATATTTTAATACTTTAAAATACTCACTTACAAACACATAATCTATACGGTTTTTCATCGGTGCAGTAAACCGAAAAGCATTAGTCGTACCCACTGGTCCGTAAGGCGGCATTTCAGTTATGGTGTAAGCATCATTTAAGAAAGCAGACAATGCTATCATCTGCTCCGTCTCAGGAGTGGAATTGAAATCCCCGGTACAGATTACAGGCTTGTCTTTGGCAATTTCCTTGATTTTCTGAATCATAAGTTTCCCTGATTCCTTTCTTGCTATCACGCCTTGATGATCAAAATGCGCATTGAATACATAAAACTCCTTTTTGGATTTTCTGTCCTTCAAAAGAGCCCAGGAGGCAATTCTATTACAGCAGGTAGCATCCCAGCCCAAACCCGGTTTATCCGGAGTCTCACTTAACCAGAAATTCCCTGAATCAAGCAACTCAAACCTATCTGTTTTATAAAATATTGCAGAATGTTCCCCTGCAGTCTTGCCATCATCACGCCCTGCTCCTACAAAAGCGAAACCCGGCATCCCGAGCAGACCATTAAGCTGATGTATAAATCCTTCCTGTGTGCCTATGATGTCAAAATCATGGTATCGGATCAAAGCCTTTACATTTTCCTTCCTGTGAGGCCAGGCATTCATGCTATCTCCGGGAGTGTCCATCCTGAGATTGTAACTCGCTACTTTAATTTCGGGATTTTTCTGACCAAAGGCCGAAACAGCCATCAAAGCCAAAAAGGCTATTATATAGATTTTCATTAGGTAAGGGTTTTATTTCTCCGCAATTCTTTTTTGAGGAAGAATTACGGAGATCATTTGAATTTATATTAGTTTCTATTACCATCCGGGATTCTGCCCTAGCGCAGGGTTCCGGATGATATCGGTCTCCGGAATAGGATACAGGTATTTTTTGTCCATCCATTCCCTGACACCCGGATTGAAGATCACTTCGCCTGACGTGCCATTTGAAAGCTGAATCCTTCCTGCTGCTGAAGAAAGACTTACATCTACAAAGGCTATGGCAGGATTAGAAGAACCGGGCTTGTCACCTTGGTAGAACAACACATCCATGATCCCATCTCCATTAAGATCATATTCTCCCAAAGCGGGGACATACATCCCATTCATTGGAGAATCTGCAAATAGTTCCCCGATATGCCATCTTCGTAAGTCATCCGGACGCAACCCTTCAAACACCAATTCCACTGCTCTTTCTCTCAATACTTCCAAAAGTACAGGATCGGCAAATTTACCCTTGTAGTATTCGACTAAATAAGGATCAGCTTCCGTGGGAAGAGTGGTCAATGTAGAACCTGTGATCCCGGCGCGGGCACGAAGTGCTCCAATGGTCTCAGCCCAGTACCCTGGAGTCATCGCCCCTAATTCCGCCAGTGCTTCTGCCTTGTTCAATAAGACTTCAGCATATCTCATAATTATATGGGCATTATCATTTCGGCTTTCATCATCATAGGGAAAACGCTCATCATAGCACCACTTGATGGGCTGATAACCGGTAAATGTCTGGTTGAAGTTAGGTGGAGCTACTACCGAGACACCATTCTCAGTCCGGTGATAATCTCCCAGACGAACCGTTTGCTTCAGGCGCAGATCTCTATTTTTCACTTCTTCTACGAATGGCGTCGTCTTGTATTCGGGATTGTCTGTAAAGGATGTCCCGTCCAATTTCAGATATGTGTTGACAAAATTACGGGTCAGACTAGGTCTGTTGCCATAAGTCGGGCTGATGAAACGCCGATTGGCCGAACTAAATACCTGAAGACTCGCATCCAAAGCCACTGCCAAAATCGTCTCATCGGCAAATGGAGTTTTAGTGATGAAAATCTCCCTATAGGAACGATCATCCGAAGCCCCACTATGCAAAGAAAAACCGGTAATCTCATTGGCTGTATTTACCACCTCCCCATACCATGCATCGGCAGTGCCCTGCATACCATATTCAGTATGATATCTTCTAAAGGATGCTTCAAATAGTGCGATCCGGGTCTTATACGCTCTAGCTACGTTTTTAGTGATTCTGGTGGAGGAGGCATCAGAAGTCAAGGTAATATTTTCGATCGCATAGTTTAAGTCTTCCAACACTTTATCCATAACCATAAATCTATCGTCTCTGGAGCCGTAGAGGGTCACACTATCCGTGATCTCTATAGTTTGATCAATCCATGGAACATCCCCAAAACGCTTCACCTTATCGAAATAAAACAGGGCTCTAAAGAATCTGGCCATTCCGATATAATGATTCCTTTCTACCACTGGGCTATTCTCCGCATTTTCGATAAAATAGTTAATATTTCGCAAGTTAGACCAAGCCCAACCAGAGCTGGTAACCGGACTTAGTGCATTTACTGCCAGATAATTATCTACCCCGTTTCTGGCTACAAGGTCTGATACATCATCTCCCTGAAAGACCCCAACATCTGTCCCGGGTAGAATATCATAAAAGGAATTGCTATAAAGTTCTAGTCCACTGGCAGAGCCGAATATCGCCTGATTGGTTGCAGTATCCACTGGATATTCATCCAGATTGCAGGAAGAAACTGACGCTACTAGAAGGAATGGTAGTATATAATGAAGTATTTTCATGACTGTTCGAATTAGAAGTTTACTGTAAGTCCTGCCGAGATAGCCTTAAGCATAGGATAGTTATATCCATCACCACTTGATCCCCCACTCAGATCCCGGTCAGATCCATAGATACTGGTCACATCGGTGTCCTTAGTCCATTTATACAGGGATGACCAGGTCCAGAGATTTTCGGCAGAAAGGTAAATCTTTACATCATTTGCACGGATCTTGGAGATCAGGTGCTGAGGCAAAGTGTATCCTATCTGCACATTACGAAGACGGATATAAGCTACATTTTGCATAAAGCGATCATTAGGCAATCTGAGTGCCCTGTCGTCTCCCAACGTAGTATAACCTACAAGCCTTGGCAGGTATGCATCGAAATTCCCAAGTTCCTCTCTGAACATATTGTCCTCATGCCAGCTAGGATACTGATTGTATGGACGGTTGTATTGTCCCCAGAATCTTGATTCAGCCGATGGATACCAATCCTGCTTCAATACCCCCTGGAAGAATGCACCTATAAAGATCCCGTTCCATTCGGCATTCAAATTAATGCCGTAGGTATAGCGAGGCTCTGAGTTTCCAATAATTGATTTATCACCTGAATCTCCTACCCTATTCGAGCCATGATGGATTATGTCATCCCCATCCAAATTTTTGAATTTCAAATCGCCCACATAGTTTTTTCGGGTATTTGTATTGGGAATATTCGCCTGGGATGGAGAATTGAGAATTTCCTCTTCCGAGCGGAACAATCCCTCTACCTGATACCCCCAGATCTCTCCTATTCTTTGCCCTTCATAGTAATCCGTCAGATTTTTGTCAGGATTATTATATTTTGTGATGTAAGCTTTGTAATCTGACATGGCTAGTCTGATCGTATAATTGAATGGCTTCTCTGCCAGTATGAAGCCATCATTCCAGGTCACCGTAGCTTCCCAACCTGTGGTCTCCAGATCTGCATAGTTCCCTTTTGGCACGGTAGTTCCGTAAATCGCAGGCAGGGTAGGACCTACTGTAAACATATCCGTAGTCCAACGGCGGTACCAGTCTGCAGTAAATTGCAGCTTATTGTTTGCACTGGCAAAATCCAACCCGATGTCTGCAGTAGTAGAGGTTTCCCAGGTAAGCCCCTGAGGAACTACGCCAGGCATTCTGGTAGCTTGTGGTCGCTGCCCGTTGATAATTCTATCCATTTGGGTAATCGAAAAATTCTCCGTGAAGGAATAAGGGTCGATGTTACCATTGCCCAAAGAACCATAGGAAGCGCGGATTTTCAAACTGGTCAAAAAGCCGGGGCTTACTCTCCAGAACTGCTCTTCAGATACTGCCCACCCTACAGAAGCAGAAGGGAAAAATGCCCATTGCTGATCAGTCGGAAATTTGGACGAGCCATCATAACGCCCGTTAACTTCCAATAGATAACGTCCCAGGTAGTCATAATTCACTCGGAAAAAGGCACCTGCAATCGCCCATTTCCGGTGACCTCCATTGGTAACGATACTTTGCCCCAAGGCCAGATTGAGATCATCAGCGTCCGGGAATACGATACCGTTTCTTCTGGTGGTCAGGTTTTCATAAATCGATGTCTCATAATTAAACCCTAGTAATACCCCAAGATTATGGGCGTTTTTAAATGTATTCAGGTAATTGGCGTAGAGATTAGTGGCATAGTACTGGGTGGTATTTCTACGGTCTTGGAGATCATTGGTATTGGTGCCCGTATATCCCGTCACTCCTTTATATCTGCTGTATGGCACCTGCACCCTCTTCTGAAAGCTACTGTTATCATTAGTCTGGAAGGTAAAGTTTCCATTAAGGGTCAACTTCTTGTCAAATAACTCCGCCTTCGCCGCCAACCGGTTTTTCAGGAATCGTTGCACATTGTCAATAGCATTTCTTCCGATATAATAGTCCCCTACCGTATAGGCAGCAGGAAATGACAAAGAACCGTCAGGATTCAATAAAGGTGCAAGTGGGTGGCCTTCATCTGCCATATTTCGCCATATACCACTTCCCTCACCCACATTTAGAGGCTGATGATAAGACATGCGGGAGTAATCTGTATTGTTTTCCACTTGAAGCCATGGCGCAAGCTGTATAGTCCCCTTCGCCCGGAAATTATACATGGCATAAGTATCTGTATTGTATCGGAATAGTCCGTCCTGACCATTGTAGCGGCCGCTTACATAATAGGTTGTCTTTTTGTCCCCTCCGGTCAAGGTCAGGTTATGGTCTTGGGCGAAAAAGTTGTCTTTATACAATTCTCTATACCAGTCTGTACTGTAGTAGTATTCGTATTCGCCCGTAGATGGATTGACTTCAACCCTCGGAAGAGAGGGGTCTTCCCATCTTCTTTTGATCTCCGCCAGATAAGCAGGCGAAAACGGCAAGGTTTTATTGATTGCTGTAGGTGTATTTCCATTGTCATTCCAATTTGACCACGCATCGCTGAATCCCTTTGCCCAAGGATAAGATTCAGTAATATTATCAGGGATTACAGTTGGGGATCTAGATGAAAAATTAGCAGAATAGGTAACGGTAGTTTTCCCTGCAGTTGCGGATTTGGTCGTAATTAAGACCACCCCAAATGCTGCTCTGGCACCGTAAATGGAAGCAGAAGCGGCATCTTTCAATACTGTCACACTGGCAATATCATTGGGATTGAGCATTCTGGGATCGCCCTCTACCCCATCTATCAATATCAAAGCACTCCCCTGCTGGCCAATGGAAGTAGTCCCACGCACATTAAAGGAGGGCGATTGGGTAGGTTTCCCATCCAGCATCCTGATGTTCAGGTTAGGTATAGCTCCTACCAACCCTTGGGCAATATTTGAAATGGGTCTGTTTTCAAAGACTTCAGACTCCACTTGATCCACAGCTCCGGTCAGGTTCGCCTTGCGTTGCTGGCCATAACCTACCACTACTACTTCTGCCAACTCCTGTGGAATCAGTAAAAAAGTCATTTCATCTTCACGGATAATTATTACTTCGGGGTTATACCCCAAGGCAGAAGCTTTGATTTCCTTGCCTAACAGGGATTCATCGATTTCCAACGACCATTTGCCATCCAGATCAGCAATGGCACCTTGGCCGGTTTCGGAGATAAAAACACTTCCTCCCATAATGGGTTCTTGAGTCTCTGCATCCAAAATCCTCCCTGAGATTTTAATTTTCACTTCTATTGCTTCTTGGGATTTCCTATCCGTTGGCTTTACAGCTATTGATTCATTGACCTGCTTAAAACTAAGGCTAGTCTGGGCTGCAACTTCATAAAGCAAGGTTTCCAGATCTGCATTTCCGGAAAGGGCAATTTGTTTGTCGTTTATCACTTCTGGATTGAAGTGGAACCTAAATTCAGATTGTTTTTCTACCAAATGAAAAAAGTCCAAAACTGAAGTATTGTTTGACCGGATTGTAATCTTTGTCAGATTAAGATGTTGCGCATGTGAGCTATTGGCCAGAGCCAGACCACTCAGACAGTAAGTCATCGTAAAGACTACCATGAGGCACTTAGATGTATCCCACATGAGTTGTAGTATTTTTTTTTTCATATTTTTGGTAAATAAAGGTTGAGACTTGGAGGTGCCGCATCGCCAAAATTGTACACCATCAAGTCAGTTAATTCATTCGATCTTTAATCCGGTGGTTTCTGAAATCACCGGATTTTTCATTCACAGGGATTTACACGGATTGTCACATGGGCATCATTTATTTTATATGTTAGGTTTAGGGCGAAGCTGAGGGTTTCCAGAATTTGTTCCAGGCTTGCCTGCTTAAATTCTCCACTGTAATGACAGTTTGTCCCTTTTCCATCTACTTCGACAGTTACATCATACCATATTTTCAAGGTGGAAAGGATCACTTCAATAGCTGCATTATCAAAGCTGATTTTGCCAAGTCTCCAATCAGGAAGCTTGGCCACGTCAAACAGCTCAGTCTCACTGAGACCTGCCTGAGCTGACCAGCTGATTTTTTCTCCCATCAGCAGAATGGCAGAATCCGTATTGGAATGCTGATCAGAAAATTTGACCCTTCCCGAATAGACAGAGAGTTCCACTCCTGTTTGATTATATGATTTTAGATTAAAAGATGTGCCTAGAACTTCAGTAGCCATATCACCTGTCGTAATCCTGAAAGGGGAGTTGGGGTTGCTCACCACCTCAAAAAAAGCTTCGCCGGATAAACTGACTTGACGATTAGAAGGAAAGTCTGCTGCATACTCAAGTTTTGAGCCTGTACTTAGCCAGACTTTGCTCCCATCCGGAAGTAGAAACGCAGATACCTTCCCGATTTCATTACTATATGATCCTGCTGACAGTTTAGTGTTTTCTGTAGACTCAGATAGGTTACTAAAAAGCCCATAGCCCACTCCACAAAACAAGAGAAGGATTGCCGCTTTCCAGATCCAACTACCGAAAAGCACATTCTTTTCATGTCGTTTATGTACTTTGACTGTATGAATCTCATTATGGATGTTTTCCCAAGCTTGTGACTTAAGCCGGTCGCTATCCATAGGTCTGGTTACTTCCTCATTTAAGGAATTGTACCATTGATTCAGTTCTTCGACCTGAGAGCTTCTGTGCTTTTCTTTACTAAACAGCTTCCTTATCCGGACTTTTATTTCTTGTGAATTCATAACCTGTCTCTTCCTACTTAAGAGACATAATCGACTGCTTTCATCTAGTCGGAATCTATTATTGAATTATGAATAAAAAATTCCGTTTGGTAACAAAACAGTAATCGGATCAAGCCATCATCAATGAAAGGAATGCTACAGCCATCAGGTTGTTTTCCAGCTGTGCCTGAAGTTTGGAATCGGCCTGACTTAGGTGATTCCTCACGGTCGACTCCGCAATACAGTAAGTTTCGGCCAGTTCTCTTACAGTCTTATTTTCAAACCTGTTTTGGATGAAAATCTGTTTACTTCTAACCGGTAATTCCTCTATTTTATCCATTAAAAAAGTATATAGCTCATTAAACTCCATGATCTTGAAACCATCAGTTGAATCGATATAGGAACCACTGGGGTGAATAGAATCCAACTCATCAAATATGATTTTCTCCTGATCTATCCATTTAAAAAACTGGTACTTCAGCATGGTGACCAAATAGCTTTGAAGATTTTTGATCTCTCCGATTCGCTTTCTGTATTTCCAGAAATTGATAAACGTCTCCTGAGCCAGATCCATAGCCAAGTCCTGGGATTTGGCTTTTTTTAAGGCATAATGAAACAGCATTTCCCAGTACCAGTCGAAGAGCAGCTTGAAGGAAGCATTATCATCCTCCTCTTGGACTTTGCGAAGGAGCAACTGTTCGTTTGGTATCGCTTTCATGCAGATTAATTTGCAGTAAAGTTACATGAGGAAGCAGCGCGCCAAGCACTGTTTGGTGTTAAGAATAGATTATGATTGGATAGAGCTACTGATTCTATATCAGAAGTATCTCTTACTAGTGGTAGTACTTTCTTTTGTGCGGAGACGAACACAACTCCCCCTTCAGCACATAATATTTACTTGGAAAATTGTCCTTGTCAAAGGGGGCATGGGGGATTTTTACATGTTGACTCGTCCTGAAAAGAAAGTGCATTCCGAGGAGTAGCAGTAAATTCATATAGGTCAATGGAAAATCCATCCTCAATTTCCCTGTTGAACCGAATCGATATAGTTAAGTCTTTTCTCTTCTGTCCTTTTGGCTTGGCCCAAAAGGACCAAAAGGTCAAGTCGCAGCAAAGCTTCTCCCCGCAGACCAGCCGCCTGCCCCGCTGCTGCGACCACCTACGCGCCTTCACACTAAGCCAAGGTGCTATATACGATCTCTCTAGTGTAGGTAGTAAGGCAGAAGGTCAGGTCGGCACTATGCCACCGTCCGTGTCATCACGGATGGCTACAACCGGAAATTCTACCGTTCGGGATGTATCTCCAGACTCTGTAAATACGAAGCAATGCCGTAGGCATGGCAGATTTGTAACTTGTCCGCCGTGGCGGAGCACCGGGTTTCAACCCGGTGTTGAAAAAGTTCAATGACCGTTTTCCTCCTGCCCCGAAGCATCGTCTGGAAATGAGAGTCAGTGCAGGAGGTGGAAAGATGTGTTGGTTATTTCTTATCTATCCTCAATTTGTCATCAGGGACTGCTTCAACCCGTTCGTGGCGACACGAACGGTGGCGGAATATTAATTCGGGATGGCAGTCATGGGACTTGAACCGGTAAAAATCTCTGTGTGGAAAAACTATGTGACTATTGTGTCATCTATGTGGTACAAATCAAAAAACCTTCGAGGTTTCTCAGACCTCAAGGTTAGTTATCAATTTTCGATCTCCTTCAAATAATATTCAATCTGCCCATTCCCCTTTTCTTCCATCCCGTCCAGCGGAACCAGCTCCTTCACTTCTTTCCTGATCTTTTTGAAAGAGCCGATCTCAAAGCCGATCTTCAGCTGTGCCCTGCTTTTGTACAAGCCGGATTTCTTGTCAAAAAAAGGATCTATGGAACCTATCACCACTGATCTGATTGTGTTGCCCATCGGGATGGTTCTTCCGATTCCAAGGTTTGATGCCCAGGCTTTCCCATCAAAATCCCTTGACTCATAGCCCGCAGGATTGGTGATGGTAACCTGATTACGGTTTACCGTTCCCTGGGCAAACCAGTTACCCTTACTGAAACGTAATCCGGTAAACACCCCCAAACCTTCTCTTCTCAATTTCTCCTTGTCGTCAAACTGCTTTTTCCAGGTCATCCCTCCCATCAGTGCCAACTGCTGCGAAAAGGAATACGATAGCCCGTAATCCAGCAGCAGCCCGTCCCCAAAAGAGGTCAGGGGATCATACCATAGCATCATCCCAATACGATGGATTAGGGGTTCTTCTTTTAACTGGTTCGACTCAAAAAATTCTTTCTTTTTGTTTTTCAACTCAGAAGGAATGGTCTTGATATTACCGAGAGAATCGACTTTCAGTTTGGAAAAATCCTTTCCCGCTTTTTGGACATATTCTTCGGAAATATGTGCTGCCTTCCCTTTTGCAAGTTCCTTGGCCTGCTCAAAGGGGATTTCCGAAGGCAGACCTTTTTTGGTGAGTTCTGCCAGAGCGTCTTTTCCGTAAAAGTCGGGGAGTTTGGCATTTCCGGGTTCAACCCCTTCTTTCACCACACCTGTGAGTTGTTCTTCCACCTTGGGCATAAGCCATTCGTTGGTCAGTGCTTTGAGGTTTTCATTGTTCCTGTCCACCAGAGATTCCAGTTCTGTAACTTCATGGATGTCTTCTAATCTTGCCTTGGATTCATTCACCCGCTCCAGTGTGTTTTTAACGGCATTCTTTATTTCTTCTCCGGGAATGTCCTCACTTTGGATCAGACTTTCCAGTGTTTTGCTTTCCCTGTCCAGCACTTCTTTGCTCCTTTCCTTAGCCTGCATAAAGAGACTGTCACGCCGGGTGCTGTCAGTGGTAATTTCCTTCAGATCTTTGAGTTCTTTCCGCAGGGAATCATAAGATTTCTTCAGGGACTGGATCTGTCGCAACTCATCCAAATATGGAATCTCCGGCTTGGTAGCCAACCCCTCCAAACCATTAGTAGGAATCCCCTTAGGCATGCCTACTCCGATCCCTGGAACTTTAGGCACAGCAGGCAAGATCTGGGTAAAAGCAGGAACCCAAAGACCGGCTAAAACACAGAAAAGGAAAAAATACTTTAGCAGCATTTGGGAATTAAAATAAGATTTAGGGAAGAATAGAAAGATTTATATATTTCGAATTCTAGTTTTTACTTTATTTAGTTAATTTTCAAATTACAAATCTGTATGTATATGAAGGTATAGATTCAATCTGCACCTAATCCTAATAAACTTTCTTCTACACCCAGAGTAGGCATAGGTAGATTTATCTATTTGTTAAGGTTCATCTTCTAGAGGATCCACTCTCAAAAACCTATTATGATATTTCATCGTAATTAATATTCAAAAAACTCTTTATACTTCTCTGGCACTGGGTACGAGTTTTTTAATTGAATATTTTTGCATTTATTTTCTTCATACCATTTAAGCCATTCTTTTTTATCTTTCTCCAGTGCTTGAGGCGGATAAATTCTAGCATAGTTCATCGTCTCGTAGAATGATACTGGAGCGTAATTGGAAATGAAAATTAAGGAATTTTTAAAAGCAGAATCTTGATGTGAAAACATATGTGTTTCAACATAATTAATTTTCTTAAAATATTCTATTTCAAATTTTTTGTTTTCTGTGCAATTATTTTTTTTAGAAATGACACATGAGAAAAACAACGAGAAAGGGATTAAGATTATTATTTTCATTGAATTTTTGTTTTTGTTACAGTTGCAACTCCATTAGGCTGGTTAGTTACTGTTTGTGCCGTTTTTGTGCCATCCTTTTCATAAAAAGTATCGGTTCCCGAAATGGGCTGATTTTCAACTCGCTTATTCCCATTGGTTCTATTTTCAGCTCTTGTCACTTCTCTATGCATTATTCCTGCACCTTTTGGATAACCCCCTTTTGTCCCACCCGCTTCGGCTTTTAATTGTTGCTCCTTTATTTCATGAGATAGTGCACCTGCACTTGAAGAACCACCCTCTCCAGCCTTGTCAAACTCTGCAATATCTGCCATATCAACTTGGTTAGTTATAATATTTCCTACAGTTACATTTGGATCAGCAGAAACAGTTTCAATTGTAATTATAGCTTCACTATTTATTGCCTCATTTAAATTATTCACAAAAGCTTGAGCTTCATCAGAAATAATTGTTGGCCAAGGGCCTTCAAGTTGGTCTAAGCCTGTATTTACTAATGTAACTTTTCCATTGCTATCAACATTTGCGTTATAATGGCCGCCAGAGCCTTTATTAACTTGATTTTTAAAATCTTCAACTGCTTTTCCAATAACTATTAAGTCAAAAGGACTCATCCCATCGGGATCGATAAACCTCAGCGGATTATTAAAAGCATAGTTGTAAGGAGAATGTCTTCTCATCTGATCTGCCAGCGGATCCACAACAAACCACCTCCCGATAGCGGGATCATATAATCTGGCCCCGTAGTCATACAGATTAACTCCCAGATGGCCGTTTGCCTCCTTCCCTGTACGCTGGCTCTTCGCTAAATGATCCAAAGGGATCATTTCTTAACGCTCGGTCCTCACCATACTGATAGCCGAGTCCGGAAAGTTCCACCCCAATGGGTGCAGATTAATCAAACCACTTTCTTATTTTTCCCTCAAGCGATTCTTTTTGTGGCTCATTGGATATTTCATCTGCCCGTCCTTCAAATATTTTCTCGCGGTTGTATTTTCCTTCTACAAATGAAAATACAAAAGATAAAATAATATAAATGACAATATATATCCCACCTTTTCTGTCTTTTTCAAAGCCATAATTCAAGAACTTCTTGTTCCTAACAAATAAATAATGGTTCACAAAACCAATAGAAACCATAATAAACACCGTGTAATATTTGTTCGTAAGCATTGGTGTAAAATTGAAATTGTCCATTACACCATATAAAAACAATAAATTAATACTAATTAGCGTGGTACTAACAGCGGTTACGCTAAACAATGCCGTGGCATCGTTTTCCTTCACCTTATCTTTATAATACCAATATATCCTGAACAAAAAGTAGTAATATGCTCTCTTCATGTTAATTTCCTTTTGGTTTCTCAAAGAGGGTATTCCCTGTTGAATATTCATACACAAACTTACCCCCAAAATACAATAAACTGACTGGAGTTCCCCAACCGGTAAACCCTATTGCTCCCATTATCAAATCAACGGACGCTTCTGTGTCTGAGATTTGGCCAGTTCGCCATTGCATAACTGTTATTCCCATTCCTAATCCCCCCACAACTTTTCCTGCAACGGCAAACTTAGATGCAGCATTTACCGCCGCCGATTGACTGTTTCTTAGCCCTTGAACTCCTCTGACATATTTACCGTTTGCTCCACGTTCTAAGAATTCTGTAGACCTAGTGGCCCCTTTTGCATCAACCCAGTATTTGCTGTTGCTTATACTTTTTTCTAAACCGTAATATGATACACCGGCTGCAGTTAATGCATTTCCAACACGTCCCCAGTCATAATCTCCTCTGGCAGGCCTGCTTCTAAATCCTCCTCCAGATGAAAGATTTCTTGTCGTCCCATCTTCATATTCAATATACCGATGAATGCGACTATTTCTCTTTCCTTCACTATTGACCGAATAGTTCATTCCCATCCATACTGCTGCGCCATGTTCATTTTCACCACTTGTTGCATCAGAACGATATCCCCCATCTTGAGTATGGCTATATGTTTGACTGATCTCTATATCTTCTCCATACCCTCCTTTCACATACTCAAACATCCCGGTAGGATCAGTGTACTTTAAGGGATTATTAAAGCCATATCGATAAGGCGACCAATCTGGAGCTAGTTCTGCCAGCGGATCCGCCACAGCCCATCTACCAATAGCCGGATCATACATCCTGGCTCCATAGTCATAGTACTGAAGACCTTCGTCCTCTATCAGTTCCTTTCCGTTGTAAAGGTACTTGTTTGCCTTTATACCCCCGTACTGGAAGCCCAGCCCTGTCAGTTCCAAGCCCCACGGAGCCTGTCCCGATATCATTCCGCTTCGCTTCTTTCATCGGGACAGGCTCCGTGGGTTTCCTGCACAATGACCGAACTGATACTCATCACCATCATATTGTCAAATCCGCCTCGGCGGGACTGGCCAGACATCCTCCGAAGTCTCCCCCGAATTGTCGGGGCACAAAGGTTTCCATACCTGTGCGCCGTGGCGCATATCCGTCTCTGGAAATCCTCCTCCGGCGGACAAGTATACATATTCTCTTCCAACACTTCATGCCGGTTTGCAGCATTTTTAGAGAGGACCATCCCCTGCAAACTGGCTCCTTCGCTAGATTACTCCACCGGACTAATCCTTAACGCTCGGCCCTCAACTTCATATCTGTTGCTGTCCTGATTCCCGAAATCGCTGCGCTCATCAGGACAGGCTGTAGAGTGCCTAAACGCCTCGGGCGCATAGGCATCGGGTATGCCTCGGGGACTCCAACCGTTCGTGTCGCCACGAACAGTAGCGGAATATTAATTCGGGATGGCAGTTATGGGACTTGAACCGGTAAAAATCTCTGTGGGTAAAAAGTAAGTGGCTATTGTGTCATCTATGCGGTACAGATCAAAAAACCTTCGAGGTTTCTCAGACCTCAAGGATAGTCAATAATTTTCGATCTCTTTCAGATAATATTCTATCTGCCCATTCCCCTTTTCTTCCAACCCGTCCAACGGAACCAGCTCCTTCACTTCTTTCCTGATCTTTTTGAAAGAGCCGATCTCAAAGCCGATCTTCAGCTGTGCCCTGCTTTTGTACAAGCCGGATTTCTTGTCATAAAAGGGATCTATGGAGCCTATTACCACCGATCTGATTGTATTGCCCATCGGGATGGTTCTGCCGATTCCAAGGTTGGATGCCCAGGCTCTCCCATCAAAATTCCTTGACTCATAGCCAGCCGGATTGGTGACGGTAACCTGATTGCGGTTTACCGTTCCCTGGGCGAACCAATTACCCTTACTGAAACGTAATCCCGTAAACACTCCCAGCCCTTCTCTTCTCAATTGTTCCTTATCGTCAAACTGCTTTTTCCAGCTCATCCCTCCCATCAAGGCAAACTGCTGCGAAAAGGAATACGACAGTCCGTAATCCAGCAGCAGTCCATCTCCGAAGGATGTCAGGGGATCATACCACAGCATCATCCCTATACGGTGGATCATGGGTTCTTCTTTTAGCCGGTTCGGCTCAAAAATTTCTTTCTTTTTGTTTTTCAACTCAGATGGAATGGTCTTGATATTACCGAGAGAATCGACTTTCAGTTTGGAAAAATCCTTTCCTGCTTTTTGGACATATTCTTCGGAAATATGTCCTGCCTTCCCTTTTGCAAGTTCCTTGGCCTGCTCAAAGGGAATTTCCGAAGGCAGACCTTTCTTAGTGAGTTCTGCGAGGGCATCTTTTCCGTAGAAGTCAGGGAGTTTGGCATTTCCGGGATCACCCCCTTCTCTCACCACACCTGTAAGCTGTTCTTCCACTTTGGGCATAAGCCATTCATTGGTCAGTGCCTTGAGGTTTTCATTGTTCCTATCCACCAGAGATTCTAGCCCGTCAACTTCTTGGATGCCTTCTATTCTTGCCTTGGATTCATTCACCCGATCCAGGGTGTTTTTTGTGGCATTCTTTATTTCTTCTCCCGGGATGTCCTCACTTTGGATCAGGCTTTCCAGTGTTTTGCTTTCCCGGTCCAGCACTTCTTTACTCCTTTCCTTGGCCTGCATAAAGAGACTGTCACGCCGGGTGCTGTCAGTGGTAATTTCCTTCAGATCTTTGAGTTCTTTCCGCAGGGAATCGTACGATTTTTTCAGTGACTGGATCTGCTTGAGTTCTTCCAGGTAAGGAATTTCGGGTTTGGTAGGTAGTGATGGTAAATTACCAAGACTAGCCATAGCAGGAAGCTTACCGGGTGTGGCTTTTGGCAAATTTTGCGCATTCAAAAAAGTCGGAGAGAGCAGCAAGCAAATAATAAAAATGATTCCTTTGTGCATAACGATCAGCTAAAATCAAATATAAGGGAACCTAGTTTCAAAAATGAAATCTATTTCCTGATAATCCACTAAACTCACACTATCCTATACCATAAATAATGATAAGCTAAGTTATTCAAACTAGATTTTTTTTATAGAAATGAGACCAGCACTATAAATATATTTTATGTAAAGTATCTATAATGTATAAAACATCAAAAACCTAAAGTCACAAGACTTTGTTTAGAAACAAAACTAATAAACACTTTCTTAGACCCTAAAACATCATGATTTGAATCAACCACTTTAGTGTCAAAACTTTCCGTTATAGTTTTCAATGGATCCTTAAAAGAGTTATAATCAATTTCCTTGATATTAAAACCATCAATATCTAATTCGAATATGACAACAAAATCTCTGTTTGAATTCCAGGCAGCAATTGAGGAACTTAAATCAACCTCGTTTGCTCTTTCAATTAGCCATAAGGTGTCAAATTTTGACTGGGTTAAAGATCTATACTCCTTCTTTGAAATTGCAATTCGCCTACAGTAATCAAAATTATCTGCCATGACAGGGCTTATTTTTTTTTGCTCAATAAACAGCCTATCAAGTATATCTCCTTCCGAAAACATCTTTGAAGAATTACAACTTAATATAACACTAAAAACAAATACTATAATAATTAATATAAATTTATTCATTTTCTGTACAAATAAGGTATGTATATATTGCCTACTTTCACCTGATAAAACATACTAAAATCCCCTCTTATGATTCTTGAGTCATTATTTGGAAAAAGCTCACCTGTTTGATTGTTTCTGTATAATCCATAATGCGTTCTTAAAGGCATACCTAGCTCTCCCCTTATTTGATTTTCTCGATGCGTTGCATATTTCTCAGCCTGAGAATAACCAACAGATGTCCAAGTTCTATCTGTATTCAAAGTGCCTCTAAGGTGATCTTCTCCATGACCTAGCTCATGTGACAAGCTTATAAAACCTTTAGGATTCATAAGACCTGCTTCTGTTGGTATCAGGCTTTTGCTCTCGGGATTCCACATAACTTGCCTATTATATGGATTATATCCATTATCACCATCTACTCTTACAATTTCCACGTTCCTTGGATTTGAAGAAAGAAAGCTCACCATTTCAGATCCACTTTTACTTTCTTCAATATTATTTAAAGCAGAACTAACAGTGTTAACAAAACTATCATTCCCTGTATAACTAACTCCATTCTGAAAGTTGAACGATCCTTCATTATAATGTAAAGAAATGTTAATGTTTGTACCTATTCCAATTGGTAATGTAATTTGAGTATTTATTAATATACTATCACCATTAACGTCAATATAAAGAACAGGGTTATTTGCTCCGTATTGGTAAGGTGATAGAGAACCATATTTCTCTGAAAACCTGTCGATTCGGTTAAAACGGCCTATTGCAGGATCATACATTCGTTGACCATAGTCATAATACTGAAGACCTTCGTCCTCTATCAGTTCCTTTCCGTTGTAGAGGTACTTGTTTGCCTTCATCCCTCCACGCTGGAAGCCCAGCCCTGTCAGTTCCAATCCCCAGGGATCGTAGTGGGTCTCCTGCACAATGACCGAACTGATACTCATAACCATCATATTGTCAAACCAGACATCCTCCGAAGTTTCGTTTACCACAAAGGTTTCCATATATCCGTCCCTGGAAATATACATATTCTCCTCCAACACTTCATGTTGGTTTGCAGCATTTTTAGTGAGGACTTTCTTGCCGACTTCGTATCTATTGCTGTCCTGATCATAAAGGGCATACATCAGATAAGCTTCCGGAGCTTCTTTCTTCTGAAGGTCCTTGGCCAGGATATCCGCCAGATTCAGCAGGGCTATGGGATTTGCACCGCCTGCACGCTGTGTGCTTAGCGCCAGTTCGTTTAGGTCTGCCACCAGTCTTTCCTTACCCCCCGCTGCCATAAAGCTTGCAGCATTGGCTTTTTGTTTTTTGTCTTCTTGGTATTTACCGTGAACCTGAAGTTTCAGGCTGTCTCCCGCATAGATCTCCTGGGTTCTTCCCGGACCTACCATTCTTCCACGGTTTGCGTTCAGCCAGGCCACCTTATTTCCGCCTTGCGTCACGTTGTGCTCAGGCTCTGTCTGTCTGGATTCCGACACCATGGAAAACTCCATCTCCTCAGCAGCAGCACGGCCATTCTCCATCGTGGCTATAAAGGTCTGGACATTCGGACTGCGGAGTACCTGACGCACATTCCCCAAATGGTCCTTCACATAGAATTCACTGTGCAGCACATCGCCTTCAATGACAAATCTTCCTTCCTCATGCAGCAGATAATCCGGTGACCCGTCCAGAAGTACGATCTCCCCGATGTAGTCTTGGGTTTTGGTCGGGTTTCCCGAAGTATCATATACCTTTTGGGTCAGTTTGTTTCCCTCCGCATCATAGGAAAACCTTATGCTTGCCCCCGTTGAAAAGCTGATTTCCTGCGGAAGATTCAGGTGATTATAGGCTATCAGACTGATCTGCTTATCCGCGTTTTCGGTCATGTTGCCGTTTTCGTCATAGCCGTACTCCGCGGTTCCCCTATCTTTAAAATCCTTGGCCGTATAAGTCAGTGCCGTGATGTTGTCCTTTACCTGCGACAGCCTGTTGCTGTATTTGTAGTATTCATATTCCAGATCATCCACGGGGCCATAAGTTGATGCAGTCTTCTGGTTGCTCCTTTTCATGCCGTGGATATTGCCGTTGGCATCGTAGGTGATGTCTGAAACGGTATATCGGTTTACCTCGCTGCTAGCCGTGAAATTTGCGGCTTTAAGCCTGTTGGCATTGTCATAGGTATAATTGTAGGTTCTGGTTTTATAGGGTTCTTCAGGATCTGACACACCGCCCCAATCGACTCTTGAGATATTCCCGTTATACTGGGGAGTGACGGCGGTACTTTCCTGGTAATAATTGGTCTGGGTGTAACCTCCGTTCAATGCACTCCCCAGATTTTTTAACCAGCCCCTGATATTGTAACTATAGGTCTGGTTGCCCGTGCTTATTTCGGGAAAGGATTTTACCGTCAGCTGACCCAGATCGTTATACGTGTATTGTGCAATTGTCCGGCTGGAATCAGACCCGACCTTGTGTTTAACGGTTGCCAACTCACCGATTGCATTGTAAGTGTACGTCCTGAGAATAGCATCCACTCCTGTTTCTGTACTTGAAGTCAGGGAAAGCAGGGGCAGATCTTCAAAGTTGTACTTGACAGAGGTGCGGATTTTCCCTCCCCGTTGATGGTCGGACAGGGTTTGGATCACCCTGCCTTTCTTGTCATAAAACATGGCCGATAGGTAATAGTCACCAGTTTCCAGGTTTTTAACCTTCTTGCCCGTCTGAAGGCCGTGCACACGGCTGCTTGCCTCCGGATCAAAATCCGGATTGGCCTGATAGATGTAGCCTGACAGGTGCTGGTAAGAATCGTAATAATTCACCGTAAACACATCTCCCTGGTCTGAAGGCCAGCCTTCCACGGCATTCCCGTTGACTAGCTTTGCATTGTTAGAACCACCCACAGTATTTATCTGGGCTTGAAGGTCGGCAAAGAGCAGATCCTTGGAAGTCATACCGGTGGCAAGCACCCTGCCCAGGGCATCATATCGGGTATACAGCCATTTTTTGCTGTTTCTAAGCACACCGTCCTGCATGCCGATCATCCTGTCCTGAAGGTCGTACAGGAGAAACTCTACTTCCCGCCCGGGTTGCTTTTTCTCCGTCATCCTTCCCCTGCCGTCATACCTGTAAACAAAATACTGCTCATCAGCAAGGTCGGCATCGGTTGATTTGGACCAGGCGTTGTTTAACTCAAACATATCAATGGCAAGGGGAGGAATCACTGCCCGCAACTGTCCCAGGTCATCGTATACATAGTAGGTATTAAGCCATCCCGCGTGCCCATTACCCGGAGGTGTGTCACAGCTTTCTGTTTTCCTTAGGATAAGCCTTCCCAACTTGTCCGTGAACTGAAGCGCTTGGATATTGTCCTCGTCCCGGGTGATTTCCACCCATAGGGTATTTGCCGCATAGGCAGAAGTTGTCACCGGAAGTCCGCTGGCATTCACCGTCCAAATCCTGACATCATCGGCAAGCGTATTGGGTCTTCTCTGAAACTTCACTTCCTTGCCCGAACCCATACGCCAGGGTCTGCCCGGAGCCGCCTGCTTATCCACACGGTTTAGGGGGGAGGGTTCGAACAGTGTTTGGGAATAGCCAACGCTGTCCTTGTAAATAGGAAAAGTACGGATGGTGTGCATCGAAACTCCGTTGGACCGAAAACTCCCGTTCTGCGTACCCGTGGTTTCAAAATACGGCAGGTACTCCTTCTCCTGCCGTCCAAAATCATCGTAGACTATCGGGGTTATCAGGTCCTTCCCACTAATGGTGGCCTGCCTGCCCACTGTTTGTTTTGGCCTGCCCAGTCCGTCAAAATAGGTAAACGTCTTATAGGACTGGCTTGCTGTACCGGTAGTGACCGTGGCCACGGAAGTGGTCCCCGTCCGCGCCCGGTAGGTTTTGACAAAATTCTCGGTCGTCTGGCATAACGATGCCGAGGAAGTAACCAAAAACAGAAAAAGGGTCGGGATCAAATAGTGTCTCATCTCAAAAATGGTTAGTTACCGCTGGCGTAATTGTATTCGTAGTGCTCTAGGATATGGCCATCCTCGTTCTTTATGGTCTTCAGGCGGCCTGAAGCATCGTATTCGTAGGTGACCGTAAAGCCACGGGGATCGGTCTTGCTGGTCATGCCCACCAAAGGATCATAGGTATAACTGGTCATCATCGCATCAGCAGGATGAAGCCTGAGTTCATCTATAACCACACTGCTTCCCGTAATGGTCAGGCTGGAGGTGGTAATTGTCTTTTCCACCCATTTCCAGGCGGTGGTAAGGGATTCGGTCTGCCCGCTTACACTTACATTGCCTGTCCCCGAAGTCCTTTTTGCCCAGAACCCAACCCGGTAGGGATTGGAGACAGAGGCTGCAATCCCAGTCTTGGTAACCTGACCGGAACCTAAGCTATAGCCCTTTGTGCCTGTTTTGTGGGTGGTGACAGGGGTGCCTGAGTAAGTCCAACCGCCTTTGTCTGAAGTCTCAAAAGAGGTGAAAGCTATTTGGCTATTAGTGGCATTGACGGCTTCTGCAACAAGCAAACTACTATTGTAATCCCAAACATAACTAATCTTTGTCCCTTCATCATTGGACACCAATAATGGATTACCTGAGTTATCATACTCATGATATCGCATCCTTGTTATTAAAGGAGAATCTTCATTTGAACTTTTGATTAGTTCAGGCAATACCATTCCATTCCCCCATTCCTTGTAGGAAGTACGTTGTGTAAACAATTTTTTATTATCCTTCCATCTTTCTATTTGGATAGGCTCTCCTACACGATGTTCATTTAATTTCTTAAGTTTCACTATAGCATTATATTCTGCTGGTGTTAATGCAGGTTCTCCTAAAAAAGTGGAAGAAACAATATCATCCGGAAAATATGTCTTTGTTATAAAAGTATCGCCTTCACTGGAGTTCAACTCATCCCTAGTTGGCTGTAAATGCAATTCATTATCATAAAACAATTCCCTTGTTTTATGAAATTCAAGGCCTAAATCGTCCCTTAAAATACTTTCGGTTTTCTTTAGCAATTTAACTCCTGAGAATATAGGATATTCAATTATTTCAAATTGATCAGCTGTTACTATTCTGCAATCTCCGAAAATCCTAGCTTTATGAACAATTTTATACATTTTGTAAGCATCATTATAAACAGTTAATTTATCTTTTTTTATTATGTAATCATTCATCTCAGAATAAATTAAAGAGTCCTGACTACCTAATTTATTTTTATATATTTCTTTCAAAGTCAACTGCCCACCTGTCCAATCCTTTTTGAGAAGCATCAACCCTCCCTTATACGATGAAAAAGTCTGATAAACAGCATCTTTATGGGTTGAAAAATGGTAGATAGTTTTACCAAGTTCTTGGCCTGTTTTACCAATTTGGATTTCATCTACAGTTGCGTATACGACAGCGCTACCTCCATATAATGTTAAAGACCTAACGGTTCCTCCATAATAGAATCTCCGAGTAGTAGAATTAGCCGTACAGTGTACACTTGTTACACCACCCTGACGTTTCCATCCTTGAATATTACTGTCTAAAAAATGTTCATTAATAAATTTCTCAGGAGTAATTAAACTAGGGTTCTTATATTTATATTTTTTTGCATAGCCTAATATATTCTCTTTAGTGAATGATTTTATTTCAGTAACCCTTAAGCCACCAGCAAGCTTAGTAGAGGTATTTGGCTCTGACGAAACTTCCTGATAATTTATATGTGCGTTTATAAATGCAGCCCCGGCATATCTGGTAGATGAGGAGCTACCTTTCACCTCTACTTTTAAAACATAAGTTTGTCCTTCAATCAGATAAACAGGGGAAAATGTTTTATCAACTGTAGGTGGGTTAAGCGGAAAAGTATAAGTATATGGATCTATTCGATGGTCTATCAGATAACTTGAATAGCCTTCCCTTTGCAATGTAATCCGCGGAAATGTTCCTCCTTGTGCATCAATCATATCTGACGATTCTACAATCACTGTAGCATAGCCAGAGTATGTGGGAGTAAAAGTTACAACTCCATTGAAAGGAGCATTGTCTCCTCTTGCTGAAACATTTATTGTCTTTGTAGTTAACCCGGGTTCAGATGTAATGTATTCATTTGGTTCATAATAAAATTCCGTATAACCACCAGTCGGATAAGTCACCTTTTCAAGTACTCCCGCCTTCATATAAAGAGCATCAGGGTTTCTGTCTGCGCTTCCAACTTGTTGCTCCATATAATGGAAGGGTTGCTTGGGGATTAAAGAATTATTGCTTTTACCATTATAGTAACCCCAATAATCCTTTGCATTAGTTTCCAAGGGAGGAAGCATTGTCGTATTATAGTCAAAAACGTGTTTTTTAGGATCACTTCCATTAAGGTCGTACTCAACCAATTCCTTTAACTTAAGCCTGTATCTCCTATAATCTGTTGACCCGCCTAATGGAACTTGAGATACGGCATTTGTTTGACTGGAATAATAATGATCTGGAATAAATGTATAACTTTTTAATTTGGAGTAAACAGAACTTCCATTGTTCTGATATATTATAATTTCATCAAGACGATCATGAATCCCATCTAAACGATCATTCGCCCTGTTAAAAATGACTTTGCCGTTAGGGAAATTTATTTCTTTTAACCTTTTCGGATTACTTTGAGTCCTTGTATGTGATGCTATTGAAGCAGGATGATGTACACCAGGGATAACTGTGGGTGGAAAAGTAGGCAGAAAGTAATTACCGGTACTCTCTGTATAATCATACTCATTGCTTGTTATGGGATTTTCATTTTCATACAAAAAAGAAATATTTCCTGTATGATGTTTAGATGTGATTTTAGAAAGATGCCAAGTTGACACATAATTACTGGAAATCTCTGAACCAAAACTATAAGTAGAGCTTCGGGTACTCTCAGTACTGTTAGTATTAAATTCATAGACAGAACCGTTTTCAACTGTAATCATGAAAGCTCCGCTAGAATATTCAATTTCAATCGGAGCTTCATTAATAAGTCTTACTTTCTTATCTCTTCCAAAGAAGAATTGACCTGTATACCCCGAAAAATTGTAATAATAAATATCTGATTCTGTGTCTATCTGGCCAGTTGCAGCCTGCTCAAAATAATTACTATCATACTCTAAATCATCGAGTTCTGAAACATTAGCCACCAAGAAACCTCCAGAACTGCCATCAGGGTTACCTCTGGGGACTCTGGAAATAGTCCCTCCTGCATTCAAGGACCATCCCAACCCAATCCATGTAGCCTGTTGATCTACCAGAATTCCAGAACTATGATAACTTATAGAAAGTGGGACACTAAGATCCTTATATTTTATTTGATACAAAGGAATTGAAATATCCGGCACCCCTGTATAATGACTGACAGGATATTCCCCATACTTTATAAACTCCTGCGCTGTTGGAGATGGAGGCATATAGTTCTCTAAATGCGTCTGCATAATATCCTGAGCATAGAGATCAAGCCCAACAATAAGGGAAATAAAAAATACTAATAATTTCATAAATAGATATATTTTAGATAACATCAATCTTACTTTTCTGAATAAAACAATCCCTTTTTACTAACCTTTTTAAACATGTTTCTAATTTCGATTAAAACATTACAAAATAAAGAGCGGTCCAAACCACTAGTTATTCCAATAACACAAACCCTAAGATAGGAGGCAACTCCATTGTTTTTAGCAATTCTCGATCTGATCATAATACCAAATGCGTATAATGAAAGCCTTTATCGGTAACCAGCTTAGTCAGTGGCTCTGAAGCATCTTCCAAGCATGCGGTACTCACCGATACCCAATACAACTCTTCCCTTCTATTTTCAGGCTGTTCAGCTACTGTTTCAAGTATTGCGGTACTGATTCCGAAACTCTCCTCCAAACAGCACTCTACAGCTTCTTCCCAATCAAACCTATACCCCACCGAAGCAATCAGAGGACTGACTTCCGAATCAAGTTCATTTAAAGTACAGATCGTGATATCCAGATCGTCTTCATCGTCCTCGTCTATCCCCTCTATTTCTCCTCCTACTGCCAGAATCACAATCGTCGGGTAACCCGGATTGGTAACATCACCGATGTAATTCCCGGAGCAGTTAAAGCCACCTCCGCCCGATGCGGGACAGTTGACAGTAATAGATTCATTGGCTGGTGAGGCGCCTGTCAATGCATTTCCGTTCTTATACCATTGGTAGTTGGAAGGACTGCCCATGTTCTTGCCTACCGTGGTGGCCAGGGTTATGCTTCCCGTGCCGGAGACACTGTAAGTGGTCAGTGCGGGATCCGAACGCTGGGGGGAATAGTAATTCGGCTGGGGCCAGTACTGGGTTTTGCTGCCCAGATCGGTAAAACTGTAATAGTTGTGCGATATCCTGAACAGGTTGGGAAGTTTGGTCAACAAACACACGGGCACGTCTCCCGTCAATTTGTTCATCTGGGCATAGAACAAGACCAGTGTGGGAATTGAACAGAGCGTGGCGGGTATCTGACCCGTCAACTCATTGTAATCCAGCCTCAGGGTATGCATCTTGGTCAGATTCCCCAGCTGGGAAGGGATGGTCCCGCTGATTTTATTCTCTGTCAGGTTTAGGTATTGGAGGTTTGTCATGCTCCCCACCTGGGTGGGAATGGGGCCTGTCAGCTGATTGGACAGCAGCAAAAAATTGGTGACCTTCTTCAGATTTCCCAGCGTGGTGGGAAGCTGTCCCGTCAATTTGTTGTTATAGGCAAAAAACAGTTCCAGGTTGGCCAGATTGCCTATTCCCGTGGGAACAGGCCCTCCTATATTGTTGTCGTGTACACTGAATGATTTGAGCTGCAGAAGATTTCCGACTGTCAAAGGAATCTCTCCCCCTATTCTGTTGTGCTGAAGGTGCAAAAACTCAAGTTTGGAGAGGTTTCCGATGGAGGTCGGGATGGAACCCGATAAATCGTTGTCGTACAGATATAAATTCCTGAGCTCTCCAAGCAGGCCTATGGAATTGGGTATCAGGCCTGTCAGCTGATTGCCGTTCAGAATCAGGTGTCTCAGTGAGGTAAGGTTGTTCAGATAGGAAGGGATATTTCCCGTCAGTGCATTGCCTGACAGCTGGATTACCTCAAGCGTGGTGGAATAGCCGATGGACTGGGGAATACTGCCTGTAAGCTGGTTTTTGTCCAGGTGCATTTCTTTCAGGCTTGCCATTTCGTGAAAGACGTTCGGCAGCGGTCCGGTAAGGTTGTTTAGGGGCAGCAGCAATGTTCTCAGATAATCCAGATCCCGGATACTGGCGGGAAGTGTTCCGCTCAGGTTATTCCCGTTCAGATTTATACCGGTCACATGGCCGTCAAAATCCACAGTCACCCCGGTCCATCCATGTACCGACTGGACCACATTGGGATTCGCGGTGCTCCAGCCTGCCTTGTTGGTCCAGTTTGCCCCGCCTGTAGCCTGATAGATAGCGATCAATGCGTTGTATTCCGCCTGACTGGGTAAAGCAGTGGAATTGGTTGAAAATTCGGTAGTGCTCTTGGCTGCGGGACTCTGCTTCTTGCTGTGTTCCGAAGGGCGTATTTTTGCATCCACTCCCAGTCTCTCTTCCAGTTCTTTGATCAGTCTGCCCGTCAGCTCCTCCAATTCCTCCTGATCTCCGTCTCCACCGACATTCTGCGTTTCCTTGGATGCCGCAGACAGGGGATTGTGCTGTTGGTCAACCTCTTCTTCTTCCATGACAACCGTCTCTGCAATAAAAGATTCGGCAGTGCTGAAGGCTGGGACAGTAGTGTGAAAATCAGGTGTTGAAGCCTCTGCCGGCAGGGCAAAAACCCGGCTTGACCCCATCGGGATCAAAAAAGTCAACACTAAAAAAAGCGGGATGCTTTTCCTTCGCTTAGATAACAACATACGTGGATGGATAAGGGATTACTTTTCTATAACAGGTTTTTTGGCCCGGTCGGTAGTGGATAAAATTAAACTGCAGTGTGGCAGGAGCGGTTGACTGCCCTTCCCGGAGAAAAGACTGTGTTGAGCCGGCTTTTTCAGGTGTGGGCTGAATGGCATCCGACAATCCGGGGACAGTTTTCATTGGCCCGATTGTTGTCTTTTCCGGTATGATCTGAGCTATGCTTTCGAAGAACAGGGGAAAAATCAAAACAAAAATACAATACCCAATTGCCATGCAGCGTTAGTTAAAGAATTGGCCGCAATGCTACGCTTTTTATTTTCATATAAAAATTACCCTATATAGGGTATTTCAGATCTGCCAAAATTTTTCATCGGTATTCAAACGGATTATTTAAGTATGTATTCGGCAGAAAAAGTGATGTGCTTAAAATTTCAACTAAATCCCATCAAATTTGTAAACCGCTGATTATCACTGATAAAATTTTTCATAATTTTTGATAAAAAAAATAAATTTCAACACAGAATCCGATTTTGAGAAAAAAATCAAGCTCCCAACGGCCTGTTGATATAAGATAAATCCTTAAAATTTTCCTATTCCCTTACCTTTTACACCCGCCTTTTCTCAAGCTCGGAGTCCATCTGCCGGGAGAAAAAACAGACGCAATTGATGAGATATTCCCCAGTTATTGACGGCAGATACCAACAGAGTGCCAGTACCATCCCCACCCTATTTTCTATAAATAGGGCATGCTGAAAAACGCCGGCAATAGATCAAAAGCTATCATTTTGAATGATTAACCCATTTTTGATGCGAACGGTTTTTTAGCAAGTTCAAGCTTATTGACCACAATAGGTCTTTATCCATGCATCAGAAAATCCCAAAATACAGGATAGAAGGCTCACTTAATAGATGCACCTGTTAGAAGTTTGTTAATCCAAAGGTCATCCGCTTATAGTATGTTAAAAACCCGTTTCTTGCTAATTATCATCTTTGAGTAAAGTCTTGAATGCATCCCTATTCAAAGAATAAACTGAACGGGATGCGAGTTATACCAAAATCCCTACTGTTTATACCGGAAACTTGCTTTCCTGAATATTATTACTTCCAAAAAATCCACCCAAAAAACGCTTATAAACCACTTCAAAAAATGGATTTAATTCCCCAGTAACCAACCAAACCAAAGCCCCTCAGCCTAAAAACCACCGGAGAAAGGAATGTAATGTACTTTTTAACTGATTTACAGACCCAATACTTCCCAAAAAGCACCTGCCGCCTGTAAGTTACACCTATATCCCTCCTACTTTCACCATAAATATCAACCCAATTGCTCATTTGGGTAGGATTGAAGAAAAAACAATCCGCCATGAATTTCCTTTACCGCATTCCACTGTTCCATTTTGACATAGAAGACCCGGCAGTACTTGAGCAAAACCGAAAGACAATCCTCGAAGCCATCAAACTCTCTTCCCCCGTTTTTTACAGGGAACTGGAAAAAAAACGGTTTGAGGAGCTGGATAATAAACTCAGAATCAAACTCAGGAAATATCTGCTTCGGGGCCGCTTCCGCCCCACTCCATTCGGGAGGTTTGCCGGGGTAGGCTTGGGAAATTGGGGAAAAGAAATGAATCTTAAATTCCCGCTTCAGGCAGCGCATATAACAGAAAATAAGCCTGATAGATCTCTTACCCCTAAAGTATCAAACCTCAACCACTTTGAATCCGATTACCATCTGGTTCCCGGCATCCACAAAAAACACGGATATTACCATGCCATGGTCTACGATACCATTGGCCAACACTGGACAGGGTGCAAGCTCCTTCAAAACAGCCTATTTGAAACGCTGATCCAAAGCGCAACCAAGCAACCCTTAAATTTCAAGCGATTCCAACAGCTGCTCCATCCCCAAGAGCCGGGTATGGAAACAGGACAGGTAGAAAACCTTTGGAAACAGATTCTGGATACAGGTTTCTTTGTCCCTGAGCATGGAAATGAAGATCAGCCTACGGGCGGGACTGACATGGTTTTGGAAAACAACCCTGAAATCCCTGAAAGCACCAAAAAGCAACTGCTGCAGTTTATTGATGCCGCAGGATGTCTTTTTTCAAAAGAAGAAAGCACCTATTTACAGGAATTCACAAAATGGTTTACGAATTCCTTTGATGACCGCTATGTTAATCTAAATGGGCTATTGACCCACAGTGAATTTCTTTCCGGCCAGTTCCGGCATCGAAGCAAACCTACAATCCAAAAAGATTTTGCTACCTCAGTAGTGGGAAATCAGGACCAAAAGTTCATAGACTTAAAGAAACTCTTTCCTAACAAAGAACCGGATGATGGAATCCACGATATCCAGATACTGTTCAGACTTGACGCCATCGGTAATCCGGTCATAGAAAATATGGTCTGCAACCGTCCCTTTGTCTATACCGGAAGATTCAACAGGGATTCTGGGATACAAGCCTATTCCAGAAAAATAAAAAACAACATTTACCAAAATAAGGAGCATATCTATGCCCATATCCGGCTTCAGGAATCAGCCGCAATACAACATATCTGTAACGTCACCAATATCTTTGACTATGAAATCACACCCTTCGCTCCACAAAGGAAAAACCAGCTGGGATTCGATGAACTGTACATTGGAATCTACCAAAACCAAATCCAACTGATTCATAAACCTACCGGCAAAAAGGTAATACCTGTAATCATGCATCCCCTAAACGGAGCGCAGATCACCCACCCCATTATTCGGCTGCTCTGGGAAACTGCCCATCAGGACAGGTATAGATTTTTGCCCTACCACAGCAATACCCTTTCCAATCTCCTCTACTGTCCACAACTCAATTGGGGAAAACTATGCATACAGAGCAGCAGGTGGAAGCTGGACAGGGAAAGTCTTTCAGACCAAAAGGAACTGACCAAAAAACTGAATGAGATGGGGCTCCCCAAGAAAATCCTTGCAGGAAATATGGATAGGGAGCTATTGTTAGATAGGGATAACCCAGATGATATGCAGATTCTGTGGCACGAGCTCAAACGCAATACAACCCTTAACCTTACTAATCCGGTATGGTTTCCGTCTGGGGTTTTCCGATCAGCAGAAGGAACATCAGCCTATCCCCAGTTTGTATTTCACTATTCCAGACCACAGCATATCCCAAAGCCAGATTTGTATTTCAATCCGATCACCAAAATGCAGAAAAATTGCCTATGTTTCACCATTGTCGTATGCGATTCTGAAGTTCCCGAAGTATTGGAGCGGATATTCCACTATATGGAGATAGAGGGGATTCACACCAAAGTCCCTTGTTGGTTTTTTCTGATCTATGACAAAAACGGGGCAACAGAAATCCGGCTTCGTTTGTTGGATATAGCCCCTGAACCGCAACAGGAATTGTTAAGCCAGCTCGGCTATAAGTTCTCACAGGAAAACTGGGACTGGAAAACAGCTCCCTATTTCCCGGAAACCATCAAATATGGAATCAAAGGGCTGGACACATCCCACCGCCTGTTCCATCTGGAATCGAAATTCCTAGCCACAAAAACCGGTGAAATTTTACCTCTGAATTGTTCCCCAAAATATAAAGAAGACCTTATTGCCAGAATCTGGCTCCTCATCCTAACCCAGTCACCATATTACTATGAGTTGTTTGAGGAGCTAAAGGAAGATGTTAAATGCATTCAATCCGATCTGATCAAAACTTACAAGTCAGGGTTTAAGTATCTTTCAAAAAATGACAACCAGGAGTTCGCCATTGACAAATACCTTAGCACCATCCGCTCCCATGAGTATTTCTATGCCGGTAGAAAATCCGCGGTTCCTCTCCTACTCAACCACCTGCACATGATGGTCAACCGTTTTGTCCCCCAAGAAACCTTACACCATGAACGCAGGATCAAATACAGGCTCTATAGAGAACTGGGAAAACAGCTATATACCAATCCAAGTGTAACTACCACATCCTGGCCAAAATCCCAACATGTCCAAGGTGCATAGGTGACCCACTCAATTAATTCTTCTGTTTTCAAAAATACGTCTCACCTCTTCCTTGTAGGTTCTACTCATAGTTATCATATCCCCTGAGACTAGCTCACATTCCTCAGGATGAAGTCTGCTCACCTTTAGAATATTAACTGCATACGATTGATGCACCCTGACCATATATCTGGACCGGAGCTTCTTCAGACTTTCCAAGAAGGAAGAAGGCATAGAAAATTCACTTCCATCATCCAGTTTTACGATGGACTTTTTGTTCTGCTGTTCCATGTATAAGATTTGGGAGGGATTAAACACCTGCTGCCTATACCCGAGTTTATCGCTTATCACCCGAATTTCTCCCTCTATTTCCTTTCTGACCCAGTACAGGGTGTCCAGTTTCTTCTTTGCCTTTTCCAGTGCCTCAGCCAGATCAACGGATTCAGGTGGTTTCTCCAAAAAATGAAGGGCATCCACTTTATACCCCTGGATAGCATACCTTGAGTGACCTGAACAGATAATCACCGGAATGCCTGAATCAATCAGTTTCCTTGATATTTCGAGTCCGCCCAGTTCAGGCATCAAAATATCGGTAATCAGGATATCAGCCATTCCATCCCGGGCATGTTCCAAACCCAAGAAGGGATCGGAAGTAGCAAACCCAATTTCATAATCCGGAAGCATGGAGATTTCTTGAATCAGGATATCCAGAATATGCTCCTCATCGTCAATCAGACCTATTTTGTATCGTTTTCCCATAATGTATTGTAAGCTGTAAGGAATAATTTGACTCGTCTGATTCAACCCTGTATTGAAATCCATCGCCGAACTCATGTTCCAGTACACGGAAAACAGCCGAGGCTCCAAAGCCTGAACGAAGTTTTATCCCTCTGTTCTGTACACTGTTGGCTATGTTGACCTTGAACACCCACTCCATAGTAGGTTCTTCATGAGCGAGCAGAAACTTAATAATACAGGGATGGTCCACATCGGAATAATCCCCGTGAAAAAATACATTTTCCACCAACGTAAGGAGACATAACTTGGGCATGGGAAGCATTTTTGCAATTGGGGCTACCTCAATGGCTGCAATTAATGAAAGCTTTGGAAACCGCATGCTCTGGATTTGGAGGTATTTGTCCACTGCCTTTACTTCTTCATTCAGAAAATTGGGTTCACCAAATTCCTTGAAACTATACCTGAGCAAAGAGATCAGGTTGGAAAATTCTGTTGCCAGGTCCGGTGAAAGCTTGATTATCCTGGCCATATAGACACTTAAAGAATTCAATACAAAATGGGAACTCAGCTGCATGGACCGATGCATCACCTTCAGCTTTTCATGCTTGATTTCCACTTCATACTTACTTTTCCCCAGTTCAAGGTTGTTATAATAAGCCCAGACCGCCGAGGTTAAAATCAAAAAATGGAATACCCTGTTAAATTCATCTATAAGAAAACCCTTGGATAAAGGGAGTCTACCGGATAGGAAATTATGGATTAGAAGCTTGATCACCACCAATGAGAAAAGCAGTAATAGGAAGTATAATACCGCCCTGATCCGTCTTTTATGGTTAAAATACTCTGGGAGTACAAGTTTAAAATATACTGCACAAATAAGATATCCCGCTACAAAATGGTACTGTGCCATTAACCATCCGTCGATTTTACCGAATTCAACGAAGGTGGAGACCAGATCAACGACTGCATAGAAAAGAAAAATCAGGAAGAGCAGGTAGAGGGGGTATTGGGTAGGCTTGCAAAGCATGTCAATTACACCCGAAACCCTGCCTTTTACACCTGAATGGCCAAAGCCATCCTTGGAATCACTAGTTTCCATGGTACAAAAAATTATACGTTATGACCAACAAACAAACTTTGGAGGAATGTCAAAAAGCACTCTTATCCATCCGGAAAATCAGCTATCAGAAAAAAAGCAACAGCAAAAATGGCAAGGTAACAGGAAGCTTCTTCAGGGAGTGCCGTACCACCATTACACGTGCTTAACCGGTGAAACCGGGCTGATCTGATTTAGTAAGACTTCTGCCGAAGTCCGCCAACTGTACCGGATATTTTTAAGGTAAACCACTACCTTATAAATTCTTCCGGTTCTCAAGAACCTGCCAACGTGTAGGTTCTTCTTTTTTGCAAAATTCTAATTCCTAACTATAGAGGAATAATATCGCCGCACACTTTTAAGGAACCTGATGGGAAAATCTAAAAATAAATATTTCGAAGATTTTCATTCATCCGACCCGAATCTGCCTATACAGCTGGATTCCGACAGCTAAGCCAAACGCCCATTCAGTATACTTAGTCTAAAATTGGAGTTCCACCTTCTATTTTCAGACTAGCCCAAAAAAGTATTAATGCTATAAAACAAACTAATATAATCACTACAACCTATTGTACAATAGAACTTTACCTATTTTTTCTTTTATAGCTTGATATGCCCCTCTTCCGACTATCCACACCAATCGAACAAAAATCTCGAGGGCAGCCTTGCTTCGTCTATTCCGATATATCAAAAAATCATAAGCTGATTCAGGCAAAAACACAGATCTGACTGCGAGTTTCACCGATAACCCTGCAATGTTCACCATTTCCTTGCTTTAGATTTCCTTTTCTTGTGACATTTATCCAAGCTCAGGAAAAACTCCCTACTGCTGATAATCTGGCAGTTGGACCAGTAAACCAACTAAACTAAAGCCAAAAAAGTGACAGAAACCGAATCACAATAAGTATGGATTACCGCTACAAATATGAACGCACTTTCAAAACTACCCACAACCCTCCTTATCCTGCTCTGGATTTATACAGGGATGGACAAACTCCTACGGTTTGGGGCAAGCCGGGATTCATTTCACAACCAGACCTTTCCCGGAGAACTTGCCGAAGTGCTGGCTTATGCGGTACCGATCGCAGAGTTGCTGCTCGCCGTGCTCCTACTCTTTTCGGTGACCCGATGGTGGGGATATTTGGGAAGTATTTTATTGCTGACGGTATTTATCACCTATGTGGGACTGATCTGGGTGGGAGCTTTTCCCAGGGTACCGTGCAACTGTGCGGGAATACTGAACAGCCTGGGCTGGGCGGCCCACTTTTGGATGAATCTGGGTTTTATTGGATTGGCGGTGTGGGGATTGAGACACAGAGATTCACAGAGGAAATGAGAGATACACGGAGACCTTACAGGTTAAGCGGTTGAAAGCTGGAGATTAAAGGTTAAGGGTTAAAAGGTTAAGGGGTTAAAGGTTAACCTGTACAGCGTGGTGAGAACTTGGATTGATTTATTTCATACGCAAGTCCTGTAGAAAAGAAGCCGGCCGTAGGTAGGTCTGGTAGGTAGCCTAGGGTGGAGACCTGAGAAACGAAGGGAGCAACCCTGGGCAAAAGATACAGGATTCAGTCAGCGCTGGCCTTGGGACATTATTCGGAGAAGGGAGCTTTGTGCCAGCAAGACGGAGACGGAAGTAGTGGAAAATTGAAGTTTTCAGACACAGAGCTGATAAATAAGAAGGGATCGGGAGAGTCACAGGAGGCAGTCAGGAGACTTGCACGAGCTGAGTTATTTAGATAAGTGATTGAAAAATTGGAAGATTGGATGACCACAGAGATGCCCGGAGAGATTGGTGAGAATTTAAAAATTTAGGAATTACCCTGAAGGGGTAAAACTTTGAATAGCCATGGGTGAGCCGGAGGCGTAACCCATGGTAAAAAAAGATCAAAGGCCATTGCCTCCTGCCTACAGATCCGGTGGGAAACGGGAGTTAATGCAGGAGGATGAAAAAGTGAATTGGTTGAATAATGGTCTGTGAGTATCTGATTCTTTGATGATATAAACTATCCGATTGGAAATCCTAGGGGAAGAGATCAGCAGTGCCGGATATTTATGGTCTTTATCAAACCCCACCAAAAAAGCCCAAGGCGGATGCCCCAGGCTTTTAACAGGTTGTTAAGCTTTCATTGATATAGAAACATAACATTTCTATATCACAAATTTAAACTATAATTCTAATTATTTATCATTAAACACAAGCAAATCAAAACAATAAAGGGCGGCGGAGGTGGAGCCGCCGCCCACAGCCCAAGGTTTTAAAGCACGGGCTGCAAAAAATAGCACAACTAACAAATTCCAAAGACAACGGTCTCTGGACATTTAATCTAATTACCGCACCGTCTTCCTCAATGACAGCGAGTGAGGAAGCTGTCAACACTCGGCGGTGCAGGGAGCGGAACCGGCTCCCGAACCGGGGCTACCCGGACGGTTCACCCGCTGATATGGAGTCCTTGGGCGGATTCCTCATGAAGGAAGAAGTCCACGGAAGGGACTCCGGATCAGTGGAACTGAGTACCTATTAAGTTAAACCGGGAGGCAACTCCCACAAACCACTCAATTATGAAATCACTTAAAAACCTGCTTCCTGCACTGGGATTAGTGTTCGGAGCAACCCTGGCCATGGCCATGAATTTTGCGGAACCTACATTCGTTGAACAATACCGGCCTGTTGGAGGATCTTCCACAGACTGGTATGATTTAACCAATGTCACACCCGGCCCAAGCACCTATCAGTGTAATGATTCTTCAATTGCCTGTACTTATTCCGAGCCGGACATAAACAGCCCAATGGTAGAATCAGGTGTGTTCCAGAAAAATGGCGATTTGCCAATTCTTGAAGATTAATAAATCCTCCATAGAATTTGCAAAAGCTACAGGAGTGACTTTTCAGTCACTCCTGTTTTTTAATTATACCCAGGATTCTGAATCAATCCATTCAGCCTTATCTCGTCCATAGGGATAGGAAATACATATTTGTAAGATTCAGGCTCCAAGGAATACGATTGACCAGCTATTGTTCTGGTCAGTGTTTTTTGAAATTTTTCGTCATTGTTCAGTCTTCTTAAATCCAACCACCGGATATTTCTAAAAACCAACTCCTTTCGCCGCTCAGCCAGAATAAATCCCAACAGATCAGTATCCAAAACCTCTCCGACATTCTCATATTCCCCTTCAGCATACCGCACCCGAAGTAAACTGTCTATTGTCTCGCTGGCTGCCTGAAACCTGCCCAATCTTGCCAAACATTCTGCCTTAGTAAGGTAAAGTTCATTTACAGAGTATCCGGAAAATTTTTCATAGTTCCCTGTATATGATCCTTTAAAGATCATAACCTCTTCCGGGCTTTCTTCAAAAAACAGGTACTTGCGAAGATCAGTACTGTCATAGCTAGCATATAAATCAGCTGCTACGGCGGTTCCGGTAGAAGTCCAAAAAGCCCTAACTCCCAGTGTTACATTGTAGATGTTTTCCATACCAAATTCGGGAAAAGGATAAATATCATCCGGGTTCAGGTCGTTATAATTGAATAGTTCATCTCCTATAGACAAGGCCTTATCCGCACTTTCAAGCGCATTTTCATAACTCCCCATGATTAGATATAATCTGGACATTAACGCATACGCTGCCCATCTTGAAGGGGTTTTTCTGGATTCATCCCGTTCCGGCAGATATTCCAGGGACTGTATCAGCAACTGCTCCGCTTCCCTATAAGACTCTTCCAGACTAGGTCTTACTGACCCTATGTTAATATCTGTGGTATTCCGGATCGGAACTCCCAACTTCTCATCGGAAGACAACGGGTCATAAGGATCTGAATAGGCTTGCAACAGAAAGAAATAAGCCTGTGCTTTTGTAAACAAGCACTTCCCTCTCAGGTGGCCGATAGTAGCATTCCCCGATTGCCCATCTTTCAGTTTTTCAAGCCCTTCCAGCGCCAGATTTGCATTATAAATCTGCCTGTAATAAGATGCCCATACAGAGGATACATCCTCCAAAAACGGATCTGGCTCCCAAAGATAACTGTTGCGCTCCAGCTGGCTCAGCTGCATGAATGCTCCTGGAGTGAGCTCAAAATCATCCACAGCCATATGTCCGGGATTCAAATCCTTGTTCATGCCTAAGGCGTTATCGTTTAACAATCCTTCCAGTTCACTGAGTGTGGTAGGTATTACCTGCGATTTTGAAGGCTTTTCATCCAGATAATCTTCGCAAGCCGTAGCGCCAAAAACTGCGGCCAAAACCAGCAACAAGAGACCGGGAATTTTGGATAATGTTGTATGTTTCATGTGTTTACAATTTGATTTTAATGGTCACATGGAATCTCGCAGCGATTATAATCATGCCAGTGTGTGACTTTTTAGTCATGCTCGATTTCATAAGTGTAGTCATTTATTGGGTATCCCATAAAAAAAGAAGAAGCGGGGGAGTCAAGCATGTCATTTATTTTTTCCGCAAGCTCCAAACACCTATTCTTCCCTTTCCATGGTTTTGGATTAAAAGGACATTCTGATACCTAAGGCATAAGATCTCATAGGTTTGGAAAACTGGAAATCCGGATCAGCAACCTCATCGCTTGATTTCCACAGAAGCCCCACATTATTGATATAGGAGTATATTTCAGCATTACTTAGTATGCTCTTGCCTTCCGGAATTGTGTAGGACAGACGAATATCCTGCAGCCGGATGTGGTCACCTTTCTCTACCAATGCCGCTGAGTTGAGATAGAAGGCTGACTGTTGGGAATCCCGCACCTCGGGCATGGAAGGGATTTGGGTAATCTGTTCATCTCCCGGAGACAACCAGCGTCTGGCATAATCACTATGGCTGATTTCTCCACCCAGTAGCGTATAGTAGTCAATACTCGGCCTTCTTATATAGTATCCCAACCTATAACTTATATTGACAGATAGATTTAAGCCTTTGTAATACAGGTCATTTCTTAAGGCACCAAACCAGGTTGGTCTCCCCGAACCGTGAAAGACAAGTTCCTCCGGTGTGGTCTGCCCGATAATCGCACTGTAATCCGTACTGGGCTGTCCTTCCAGAACCCCTCTCGGCGCGCCTGTAACTGGATCCAACATTGCCCATTCATAGCTGTAAATTCCCGCCAACGGTCTTCCTTCATAGGGGAAAATACCCCCTATTCCCGATCCATATTGTAGATAGTTTGATGCCAGACTCTTCCCCTCGTATTTAGAAACCTTTTCATTGAGATGGCTCAGGAAGAAATTGGCATCCCATCGCAACTCACTCTTCAGGATACCCACCCTCGAAGAAAAGTCAAATCCCTTTGTTAAAGTATTCGCGTAATTCCCCCGTAAACTGCTGAATCCTGTAGAACTGGCAAGTGAGTAATCGCCGATAATATCCAGGCCGTTTTTAAAAAACCATTCAAGGGTACCTGAGAACCTGTCGCCAAAAAGATTAAAATCAGTTCCTAGATTGATAATTTTAATTCTCTCCCAACGCAGTTCAGGATTGCCGGGAAGGTCTATCCGTGTGAATGGCAGATACGTAAAATGGTTTATAGACCCCGGAAACAATCTGCCGCTTGGATATGCAGTGACCCGCTTGTCAGTATTGCCATTAAATCCATAAGACGCCCTTAATCTTATAAAATCAACAAACGTACTCTGAAGGAAATTCTCCTCACTGAGGGTATAGCCTAAGCCTGCTGACCATAAAGGAACAAATTTCTGGTTTGTATTCACCCCGAAAAGATTGGATGCATCTCTTCTTATGCTTCCCGTAACCGAAAACTTATTGTCCAAGGTGTAGCCTGCGTTGATATAAGCAGACAGATACCGGTCTGTATTGGCCGTAAAACCATTCGCAAAAGGTATGGTGGCTGTAAAACGGTCTGACGCCTTAGTCCATCTTGTCAGGTAATCCACCGGTTCTATTATTCCCGTAGCATCTGAGTATCCATAGGTCCTTGCTTGATCCGTTTCACTCTGGAAATCCCTCACTTCAAATCCTGCAATTGCATTGACAGCATGGCGGCCTTCATATACCCTGTCAAAAGACACCATTCCCCTGTAGGTATGACTTCGCCCAAAACTGAAGGTTCTGTCCAATATATCTGCGCGGGGAATGGGAAAAGTCTTGACACCAAGGGGATCGGTCTGGGTATAGGTATTGATGAGATTTCGGGCAAAGTAGCTCTGCATGGGATATAGTTGGGATTGTCTGTTCTGATTCTGCCAAAACTGGTAGGACAGTTCAGCACTTAATCCATCCAGGATACGGTAGGACAATTGGGTATTCAGTCGCAAATCCTGGGATGCTGAACGCAAAGGATCCAATCCCACTTCATTCAACGGTACATAACTCCAATCAAGGAATCCGTTTTCAGGTGCCGCCTGCACAAAACGGTTGCTTAGACCATAATACACAGGAAGGGGGTTACCTTCATTATCAGCAAGTTTTGCATACGGATCTAGCCCACCTGTCCCCGGAGCACCGCTTTGCGCCTGCTGCCTGCTCAGATAAATCCCAGCCATGACACCCAGCCTATCCTCCATAAATTTCCAGTTGTTCCGGCTGTTAAGTGTAAGCCTATTTCTGCTGTTCCCCTTTTCTGCGGGCAGATTGTTATCGTAACCAAGGCTGAAAACATGCTTAGACTTAGTTCCTCCCCCAGTTATATCCAGCGCATATTGTTGGTTGACCGCAGAACGCATCAGGTGCCTGGCCTTTTCATCACGAAAATCCGTACTACGGAAACCGGCCATCAGGCGTTCGGCTTCCTGTCCGGTAATATCTCCGTTTTGTAACGCAAACAGTGTTTCCACCACAGGGGATACCAGTCTGTTGCGGGTGGAATTGTACAAGCTGTTGTAAAATCCCTGATTGTATAGCATCTCCTCCACATCCACAAAATCCGAAACATCCATCTGGGGAGCATGGAACAAATCAGGCTGCTCAGTCAGGGTGACATTCGCATTCAGGGATACTTTCAAACTCTGTCCGTATTTGGCAGATTTGGTCGTAATTACTATTACACCGTTCCCTGCCCTGGCACCCCAGATGGAGGCTGCCGCCGCATCTTTCAGCACGGTCATAGACTCCACATCGTTGGGATTGATCTGGTCGATAGGCCCGTCATACGGAAAATTATCCACTACGATCAGTGGCTGATTTTCAGAGAATATCGTGCTTGTACCCCGGATACTTATATTGTTTTGGTCACCTGTCCTATCCCTGTTAAAGATCAGACCGGGTGTGACACTTTCAAGTCGCTGAAGGATATCTGGGGTTACGCTCCTGTTGACCAGCTCCTGGTCAACCTGCACGAATGAACCGGTAACGCGCTCCTTGGGGAGTTGCTGGTAGCCGGTAGATACTACCTCTACCCCCGCCAGTTCCTGATCTGACATTACCAGGCTTATTTCCAGATCATCTTCCAGAGAGGCCTCCACACTCAGCTCCAGCGTCTGGGGTATGTATCCGAAGTGGGAAAAGGTGATGACGTGCTTTCCTGAAGGCAGTAGCAATGAGAATTCTCCCAGATCACCTGAAACCTGGCTTATCCCGACCGGAGTCACTCTGATAAGTACTCCCAGCAGCGTTTCCCCTGTTTCCCGGTCTATGACCGTTCCCTTCACCGCATGATTATTTTGGGCAAAACAGGCAAGGGTGATTAACATACCCAATAAGAGTGTTAGTAAATTCTTCATGGAGTGCCTGGATTTAAAGTGGACAAATCGGAACGATGCACAGCCTGTTCAATCTGGCTTTGGATACCCCCGGCGCTTTGGCCCAGGTATAGGATTTCCAGATTTCTGCCTTCCGCATCCATCATCATCAATTGGGGAAAGAGGTGGATGTTGTAATTGCGCTTCCACTCTTCCGCTTCCTCCCCGATAAATAGGTTTAGCATGTTATCTGAGGTATAGTGCCCCATGGAAAGCCCTTTTTGCCAAGTCCCGGCATCGGATGAGCCGTTCACCGAAACAAGTTCCACCGCATCAGAATCCTGGTATTCCCCGGCCAATTGCTGAATGCTCTGCCTATAAAAATTCTCACTGGCACCACAGCCGGTGGTCCAAAAGTAAAAGACCACCAGTTTCCCTCTAAATTCCTCCTTGGAATAGCTATCCCCAGACTCATCCACAAACTTAAAGTCCTGGATAGGCACCCCGGAAATGTATTTGGAACTGTATTCCTCCAATTGACCCAGCTGGTCCGCTGTACTCATCAGTGGGGCGATACGGTTAATCAGAGCTGTCTTTTTGGGAATCTGTTGAAACTTATCCACCAAAAACTTTAAACTGATTTTAGCCCGGAGATCTCCCTCATAGTCTTCCCTGACCAGCTTGGTGAATGCTGTGGAGGTGGTCAGTGATTTCAGGTATGCCAGCTCATAGTGATAGGACAGCCATCCGCTGGACTGACTTTTTGCACTGTCAGAAAGTCCCACAGGATCGGGCAGGATAAATTCATCCAGAAACAGGCCATTCAGCTCAGACACAAACTGCTGATCCTGATTTCTGACTGCCATCCCATACATTTCTTCCCTGAACCTTTTTAAAATTTCCGCACGGTAATTCCCTATCAGATCTGCCTTGAGAATTGCATAAGCCTCAGGAGAAATCCTAGAGCGGTAAGATTCCAATACCTCCCATTCCGCCAAACCCTCCAGTTCAGTTCTCCACTCACGTAGTATGAGCTCCTTTTCTTCGTACCCATATTGAACCAACTCCATATGACCACCGAAACTATTCCTGGCTGTCTCATAGAGTGATCTATAATTGCCTCTCGCCAATAATTCTTCGGGATTATCAGTTGTCATTCGTGCAGGCCTATTAAATCTGGCCTCCTCTGCCGCCAGTGCCATCTGATACTGACAGGAAAACAACGCCGCATCGGGCCCTGCAAAGCTGATCCGGCTGGCTGTTGAATTGATACGGATCTTGATGGAGTCACCTGGAAACACCAAATAATTATCCAGAAAGGCATGCTCTCCCCTTTTAATACTGAAATAGCCCGGCGCAGTGTAATCCACAGTTCTAAAAAGGAAAAGCTGATCCAGCAGCGGATCTATGCCCTCAAAGAAATTTCCCCTTCTACCAACTACATGTTCTTCCTTCTGTCTGTAATTGGGATGGAGCTTTGACACCTGAAAAGGAATTGTCTCAAAGGTCAGCGTATCCAACTCTCCTTTTTTGGCTAGCTCCACATAGATTAGTACTTGATTATTTTCCCCCACCGTAGCAGAAGAGCCTGCGCTCTCCTGCCCTTGGCCGGAGTGATCAACCAAACCATTTTTCTCCGGCAAAGTATCGGGACGGATTGCTCCGCCCCGATGGGAGTCTCCCGGATCAGGGGAGACCTGGGGCTGCGACCTATGAAGAAAATCCGCCCCGGGTGAATCAGCAACTTGTGCTGTGGAGGTGCTTCCGTATAGGCACAGCGATGCCAGGAAGCATGTGAGTATGTGTTTTTTCATGCTTTTAGTGTTTAAGCTGGAAGACGGGAGACGGAAGTAGGGTGACATATGTCCGATGTCCGATGTGAGTACCGTCATTACGAGAAGCCCAGAGGGCGACGGGGCAGTCTCAATCGGAATCTTCCATCATTTTAATAATGAATGAAGAATGATGAAGTCCCCCACTAGCACTCGACTCCAGTCTCTAGCTTCTTGAATCTAGCATCTAGGCTCCTACCTCTACCCTCTTGCTACTTGATACCAGATACTTGCTACTTCCCACAAGACATAGTAATCCCACCTCGTCCCAACCGACCAACCACTTGTGGTGAGCCCGTCGAACCAGCAATAGTTTTAACCAATAATAAATGTGTAGTAACCGATCTGCTCAGAGGCGCGCGCAGCCTCCTTAATCGGCGATGGCCGGAACCCTTAGATAGGATTCTTGGGCTTCAGGGGATACAGGCGATCTACCGCGGCGATGCCCTGCTCCTCTGGAAGGATGTAATAGGTTCCGATGGATATCGGAATAGGTAATGAGCAATGTGACCCAATGCAAAAAAGCGCAGACAAATCCTTCTTCCGGAATACTGATCCCGGGAAGCTACATAATCCAGAAAAAATCACCATCTGTTCCATGATACTTGGGTTATAACGATAGTCCCCAAGAAAAAAAGCCAATGGAGTGGACTCTCCTTCTTGCAGGAACTGAGGTACGGCCAAGCACCTTGGAACAAGCAAGCGAGTAGCCCACGCCAATGGCGTGAGCATTCCCACTTTTGTCTCGTTCCATAAAGAAAATTGGCCGTTTTCAGTTCTGAGACACTAAGTGCGAACGCTTAGAAATTATTTCGAATATCGATCAAAGTTATCCTTTTGAATAAAATATCCGAGATTTTTCTAAAATATCTACTGCTAATATAGAGGATTTCATTGAATACTCCTAATAAGGAGTAACAATTATTTAAGGCAATTATGTGATTGCCAGCATGAAAAATCCAAATGAAAAACTTACGCCAAAAGCAGAATTACTTAAATCCATAGGAGATAGAATGGAGTTTCTGCGAAAACTAGAAGGATATACAAATCACGATGTCTTTTCTTATGACAAAGGAATCAATAGAACCCAATATGGCAAATATGAGAATGGAAAATCTGACATTCGGATTTCTACCCTAATTCGAATTATTCATAGCTACAATGAAATGACGATTGAAAAATTCTTTGAAGGAGTAAAGATTCCTGATGAATTCATTAAAAGCATCACTAAATCTGAGTAGGTGAAACAGTCCGAAGCAGAGGTATGTGATTACTGAGGAGGGGAAGAGGGTGGTTTGATTAAAAAATCATTTACAAAACAGTCAATATAACCCCAAAAACACTCTCTGAGCTTATTATCTATTTTGATTTTTTAGGTTTTGCATCCATTTCCTCTCTTTCAATATCCCTCCCTTTTATAAATGCCGTTACTAAACCGGTAATACCAACTCCCGCAATAACAGCACCTAATGTCGGCTGATCATTAAGCCCGAGATAGACCCCAGCTGCGATTGTTGAGAGACCGATAATCAATCCAAAAACCTGGCCTATATAACCTTGGTTTACATGACTTGAAAGAGCTTTTCTTCCCATTGCCATCCTATGGGCTGATTGCTTTTCTGCCATTTGCATAATCCTTTCTGCACCATTTGGAATTAGCCTTGAATATTCTTTTAGATAATCAGGGAAGGCAAAGGACCAGAGTGCGTTCGCTGCACACTATAAATTAGGCTTGCAATCTCTGCTCCTTTATTCTTAGGCACACCTTTTAAAATCTCCGGATCAATCCTATCTAAGATTTCCTCTTCAGCTTTCGAAGGAATTTCATTGCTCTGCTTTTTTTGTGGATGATTCTCGGACATTTTACTTTTCAAAAGAAAACTCGGATTCTTCCTTTAACTTATCAAATGAATCGGCAACATCCTGACCGATCATACCAAAGTCATTTCGGATAGCTTCTAGATCGGCTTCTTTATCACTTTTGAATGAAACGTGAGCGATCCTCCCACCAAAAATATTGATGACTGATCCAACTCCTTTAAGGAATGTAGGGGTAGCAAACAGGTAATCTGTTTTAAACCTTTTCTGCTTGTACGAGAATTGATTTAAATCAAAAGTTTTCATAGCCGATTAGAGTTCTTTTCAAATGGGTTTGGAAATATAACGCTTACAAAATAACGCTTACAAACCTTAATTGATTTGTTTATACCAAACTCTATTAAAGAAAAGAAATATTCTTTAAATTCCAAAAAACTCCGAATCAGTAGACTTCATGCTATGGTCTACACGTCATCAACTATTCACAGTATTAATCCTCTATTTTTCAACTCTTTACTCCCCGACCAAGAACGTCATGATCCTTGCAAAATACACAGGTTTGTGGACGGAGACACGTTCTGGGTAAAATGGATGCTGGAAAGTCTGAGAAGATCCGTTTGATTGGAGTGGATACTCCTGAGGTAAAGTGGGAAGGACTGACGGAAGAGCAACCCGGTGGGAAAGAAGCATTATGAATTACCAATCCATATCCTTATTTTCAAAATAATGGAAGAGATAGAATTTTCGAGACTTTAGTCTCTCTAATGTCAATATTTCTTCAAATATGAAGATTGTCTAAAAAAAAGTTACTTTTGTGAACATTTTTTTAAACCTATAAGTTGTAATAGTGAAGTTAATAGATACATTTGAAATTCTAGAAGGAGTTCTTTACTCTGTAGTCTATGATGAGACTAGCTATGGGGGCGTCAATGAATTTCGAAGACTTCTGAACCAATGGACGGATAGAGATTACCTGGCTGATTACTTCTTCAGAAACCGAGAAAAGCTTCAAAGCCGCTTTTGGAACGAATTAATCAACGGAGATCCAGGCGCTGACGTAGAAATTACCAAGGCTATTAATTGGACAATTGAAGAAGCTAGCGAATTCGAAGAGGAAATATTGAAATTGGCAAGCGGGACCGAAAAGGGAAAAACCTTAGATGATATTTTTAAACCACTCCATAAAGAAATCCGCAAAGAATCGGACAATGCCGAATTCAAAGCCTATGGAATTTACGATAATAGTTGGCTTAGATTTTATGCCATAAGATATAGTGAGAATCTTTATTTCATATCTGGCGGCGGAATAAAGTTATCAAAGAAAATGCAAGAGTCAGAAGGGCTTGACCTTGAATTGGTCAAGCTACAAAAAGTTTACAATTATTTATTTAACGACCCTGAGATCGATTCGGATCTCTTAGATAAGTTAGAAGGTGAAATATAGTTCTATGAAACTTAACCCACATATTCAGAACATTCTTAACAACTCCAAAAAAGATACGGAGTGGAAAAAGGAAGCGGAGGAAAGGAAATCAGTTCGCCAAGAATCACGGAAGTCCGGGATGATAGCAACTCAATTGGCTTATTTTATGAAGACCAATGGGATTTCACAGACTGACTTGGGGAAACTGGTAGGAGTTAGCCCTCAGCATATCAGTAAAATTCTGAAAGGAAGAGAAAATCTTACTTTAGGGACTATTGAGAAGATTGAATCTGCCCTTAAAATTGAATTAATTAAAGCAGTAGATCTAGAAGCAGCGCAAAACCACTCCAATACTGATACTGCATTTCAACCTCAAAAAAGTTCTTCTAGGATCTTACATTTGGGGACCGGCTCGATCGGGGTTACTATAGAAAAAACAAGATTTTATGGAGGTTCAATGAGTAACCCACTCACCCCTGCTTTTGTAAATGATTCCTATGAGGAAATGAAGCAAAAAGCCATTAAAACAGCTCATGAAAGATATAAAATGCTTAGCAGTCCAAGAGAATTTAATTTTGAAAGTGAAGAGTGCTTAATGCCAATTGTCACAGCACGGAATAAATCCCGTCAACTTAAAAAAGTATGGGTAGAATCTGAAGGTTTTATATCAGAAGAAATTTAATATGGACAATATAAAATTCAGGCTTCAGGAAATCGACACATTGCAATTTGCACTCCTTCCTGAAGCTTATGACTCGAAGGCAGAAAAATTCCAATATTCATTTGGGGCCAATTTTACATTCCCAGACTTTAAAAAAAGAATTGTTTGCTGTTCTTCTCTAATTAAATACAAAGGTGAAGTATCCCCTTTTCTTGTCTTAGAAGTAGCTGTTTACTTTGAGGTTGAGGAAAATTCATGGAATTCATTGCTGGATGCTAAAACAAAACAGATAAAGCTACCCAAACCTACAGCTCTTCATATGATGACCCTTTTGATAGGAACTGCCAGAGGTATTCTTCATTCAGAAACAAAAAACACGGCATTCAACCGTCTAATCCTTCCTACCATCAATTTGAATGATCTAATAGACGGAGAGGTGATCCATTCCTTCTCTGAGTCTGAAAAAGAAGATTAATTTTAGAATGATTCTTTTGGCAACCACCAAAGATTATCTTTAGAAGAATCTGCATGGACACCTTTACCAAAGCCGCAGTGTTAAAAGATGAATTAAATCAGCTACCTCCTATCCCCAAGGAGTGGGAAGAGCTTATCATGCAGAAATTCAGACTGGATTGGAATTACCATTCCAATAATCTGGAAGGAAATTCGCTGACCTTTGGCGAAACTAAGGCCTTGATTCTTTTTGGAATTACTGCTCAGAGAAAGCCCTTAAAGGATCACATTGAGATCGTCGATCATGACAAAGCCGTCAAATGGGTTATGGATGTGGTGAAGGGAGATTACCCTTTGACAGAAACTTTTATAAGAGAGCTACATACGCTCCTACTCAAAGAACCCTATGAAGTAGATGCCATCACTCCTGATGGGAATCCAACAAAGCGCTTGATTAAAGTAGGCCAGTATAAATCTGTTCCGAATCATGTATTGACTAAAACGGGAGAATTATTCAGGTTTGCAACGCCAGAAGAGACACCCTACCAAATGCATGACCTACTCGAATGGTACCGTACCGAAAGCGCACAGCCGGATGTCAATCCCATACTGCTTGCTGCGGAATTCCATTATAAATTTATCCGGATCCATCCTTTTGATGATGGGAATGGCAGGCTTGCACGTATTCTAATGAATTTCATCTTAATTCATTTTGGCTATCCTCCGCTGATCATCAAAACCGAAGATAAGTCGAATTATTTTGCCGCATTGCGACAAACCCATGCAGGAATAATCGAACCGTTTTTTGAATACATTTCTTCCAACCTGATCCGCTCTCTGGAAATAATGATCTCAGGAGCCAAGGGAGAACCAATCGAAGAGGAGGATGATCTAGATAAGGAGATTACATTATTAAAGGCGAAGTTGGTCAGTGATTCTACGAGCAAAAAGCCATTCGTAAGATCTAAATCAATGGTTTTAGAGTTCTATGACAATTCAGTCGTGCCCCTCTGGAAGGAATTTATTACTACCTGTAGTGCTTTCGATGATTTTTTACTTCAGACATGAAAAATGGCTTGGATCTTCAGATGATGCAGATAATCACAAAAACCGAATTGAAACTATTCGAAAAATCATTTATGAAGACGCCTCAGAATTTATCCTTACCTATCAGTTATTCGGATTAAAAAAAGAAGGTAATGAAGAGTCTAATTTCACATCCCGATATTATATCAAACTAGAGCTAAATAATTCCATTAATTTCAAACTGGACAAGAGCCATAAGACGGTTTTGCAAAAAACGTACGGCTCCATGCTTTTTGATCTCCTCCCATCCTTCCCGAATCGCTTCACTTCTCGGGACAGGCTCTCCCTTGAAGAGAAGGCGATTGTGAGATTGTATTTTTCAAGCTAGTGCTTCCACTAGATTAAAAGGTTCTCCGGATTTATGCCCGGTTGGGTGCTAAAAGTTGGGTGCGCTTTCTGATGGTAAAGAGCAGTGGCAAGAAAGGGGAAAAAATGATAGGAAAACATGAGGCTCTCTCATAACTCATAATTGTCACATTGAGCAGCTTGCCTCGCCTTGTCGGGAAGTCGAAGCCTTTTATGCGCTAATTAAGCCCATTTCGACTTCGCTCAGCCTGACAAGAAAATCTACTTATGAGACAACCACATTTTTCGGGGAAATGACGGAAAATGTGAAGGAAATGCGGTGTTTTATGGTCTGTACACAGAATAATCAGCATCCCATTGCATCCTTTTTCAGATAAAAATAGATAGTGCGGTTCATGGTCCTGTTCCGGATCTGTAATGCGGGTGACGACGGGTTTGGTTCCTTTTTCCTTAGCTATGAAGTAATACCGCTGGCTTTATCCGGCTTATCGGTTCCTTCTATTGGATTTCAGGAGAAAAACCCGAGTGAAATTTTTTCCACAGCCACAGCCCATTAAGCAAATATCGCACACTCCCTAAATCGGAATCCGAAAAATCAAGAAGTTAAAAGGAGGTTGTGCAACGGTTACCCGTATTAGTGGTTCGGGCTTGATGAGTTCTCATTGGTTGTCGTCCTGTTTATTCTATAACCTAAAATTCCAGTATTTATGTCAATTGAACTATGCAAAATAATTGCTATCCAAATGTTATCAGTGATATAGTAAATAGCGGAAAACAACAAACCTAAGATAAATGAACTGATTAGGTTATTTTTTCCACTTCCAATATGTGTTATCGCAAAAATTATATTTGTCAGCACGAAAGCGGTTATCAGGTTTGTGTTTTCTTTTAGAAACTCAAAAAGAAATAGACGAAACATCATTTCTTCACAAATTCCTGCACTAATAGAAAGAAACAAAAACCAGTTTAGTTCTTTGTTGGTTTTCGGCAAATAATGATAAACGTCTTTCAGCTTTTCTTTAACCATGTTTGCGCTGTTTGCCGAAACTTTTGTTGTCGTATATTGAAAAAAGGCAAAAGCCATCACTAAAATTGTCAGCCCAATGCTTACTAAGGAAAATTTTGGGTAAAAATTAAGTGTCGGTTGTTTGTAAACGAAATAATTAATTAAAATCAATAATGTCAAACTCCAAAATATGAGTAGGGTTTGTTTGTAATCGGTCAAGCGATATTTTTCGTCTTGATTTATCTTCGAATTTACTTTTTGATAAGTCATTAGAATAAATGTTGGAAAAATTATCCCGACAAATCCCGCTATAATTATTGTCAAATTCAGTGTCATCTTGTCCTTCTGAGTTTTGGTTTAGCCTGACTGCTAATCGGATCAGGCAAAGGAATTTCACCCTCACCTTCCCACAGAACTCCCGCAGTGGCGGGAGCTCTTCATGTTTATAAATCGCTTTGTACTAAAAGTACTTAAGGCTGAACCAATTTCCAATGCTCAAACAAGCTGGGTGAGACGAATCACTACAGGCATCTCCCCTGCTTCTTGCAGCAGAGGGTTCATCTTTCGTGCCACGCACGTAACTAAAACCTAGTTGTTGCCAGCAGTGGTTTTTACATTTCTAACTTTTGATTCTTGATTTCTTCGTTCTAAAATTCCATGCTTGTTGATAGTCGGACGACCGACGAATGTAATACTCTGTCAAAAGTATTCCTGCTAGTAAAACAAGAATTCTGGTAACCAAATTATCTATGAAACTAGAAGTATTTTCATCCTGTGAAGTCAACCAGAAAGACTCAATACCTTTACTCATTCCAAATATTGATTGAATTAGGTTTAGGCCTACATGGATTCCAGTTGGAAGTGCAATTCCCTTAGATCGAACTGCTGCTATTCCAAACACTAATGCCCATATTCCCGGTCCCAAAAAAGCTGACAGGATACTCCATCCAAGCGGTATATGGTATAAAGCAAAAGCAATCACAACAATTAACTGAGTAATTCTTATTCCGAATGCTTTAATTAGCTTGATGAACGGATATGATCGGAATGCGATTTCCTCCATAAATGCAGCAGGTACCATAGCTAAATATAGAAATGGTGTCCAAAGACTTAGTGCTTCGGGATTTTTCTGGATTTTAAGTCCTCCAAATAAGGCTAAAATCAGAATGATTGTTGCGCAAGCAGCTGCGCCAATAGCTAATCCTTTAAAAAATTTCAGCAGTGTGTTTTTTCTCCACACCAGATTGTAGTTTGCCAATATTTTATTTTCCGACTTTATAAATATCCAGGTTAAGAATAAAACAATATGAATATACGGGATTCTGCCAGTAGCGAAATTATATACTGACAGCTGGTGACAATAGGTTGGTTGTCAGGAAGAAGTGGAGTTATTTGGTCAA